>CAYRWZ010000010.1:43961-44279 GCA_964428065.1 uncultured Comamonadaceae bacterium
CCGGGCACCAAAGGGCACGACCGTGCCCGGCACTATGGGCCCCAGATGCTTGGTGCACTCGGGAAAACGCAGGGCCAGCAGGCCGCAGCCCAGGGTATCCATCAGGCAGTAGCGGGCGGTATCGAGCGCCGCCTGGCTGGTAATGGGGTGGTTGCAGACATAATCGGCAATATCGACCAGCACCTGATCGGGAGAAGGTCTGTGGTTGACGTCGACGTTGGCGGACATCGTGATTTCCTTATCGTTGTTGCAAAGAGACGAAATGACGGGGGGCCGGGCCGACGTAATCGGCGCTCGGGCGAATGATCCGGTTGTGTT
>CAYRWZ010000010.1:44378-44696 GCA_964428065.1 uncultured Comamonadaceae bacterium
TGGAAGAAATCTGCATTGGGGAACAAGGCTTTCTCCTCCCACATCACCTTCTCCGCCTCGCAGGAAACGCGATAAAGACGTGAGTCTCCCACCGCCTCGGCAAGTTTTGCCGACCACTCCTTGATGATGACGTTGCGGGGATCCGAGGTGCGATAGACGGCGTGGCCAAAGCCCATGATCTTCTCCTTGGCGATGAGTTTCGCCTGCAGCTCGCGCCGGGCCTGGGCTTCATCCTGCCAGGGCTCGATCATCGCCATGGCGGCTTCGTTGGCACCACCGTGCAGCGGCCCGCGCAGGCTCCCGATCGCACCCGTCATC
>CAYRWZ010000011.1:0-8946 GCA_964428065.1 uncultured Comamonadaceae bacterium
GGACGGGCGCGTGACGTAGAGGCCGCCGCGCTTGCCCAGCTCCAGCAGGCTGACCGGCGGCACCGGGCCGGAGGCATTGCCGAAGCTGACCATCATCCCGCGCGGCCGCAGGGCATCGAGCGAGATCAGGAAACTGTCCTTGCCGACCGAATCATAGACGACATCGACACCTTGCCCGCCGGTCAGCGCCTTGACCTGTGCGGCGATATCGTCGCGGCCGAACACCAGCGCATGGTCGCAGCCATTCTGCTTCGCCTGGGCCGCCTTGGCGTCGGAGGAAACGACGCCGATCACCATCGCGCCCAGCGCCTTGGCCCATTGCGTCAACATGGTGCCGACCCCGCCGACCGCAGCATAGAGCAGGATCGTGGTGCCCTTGGTGACCGGATAGGTTTCCTTGATCAGGTAGCGCACGGTCATGCCTTGCAGCAGCGCAGCGGCTGCCGTCTCGTCGCTGATCCCGTCCGGGATCCGCACCAGCTTGTCAGCCGGGAACATCCGCCGTTCGGCATAGGCGCCGTTCGGCCCGGTACCATAGGCGACCCGGTCGCCCGGTTTCACCTCGGTCACGCCGGGGCCGACTGCCTCCACCACGCCGGCGGCATTGCTACCGGGGCAGAAGGGCAGGGGCATCGGGTAAAGCCCAGTGCGCTGATAGACCTCGATGAAATTCAGGCCGATGGCAGTGTGCCGCAACAGCACCTCTCCCGGGCCGGGGGCGGCGGGAAGCGAAACCGCTTCCCAGGTCAGAACCTCCGGCCCGCCAAAGGCATGGACGCGGATGGCGTTGGTTGTGGTCATCGGATGCTCGCTTACGACAGTTTGGATTTCAGGAAGGCGCGGGTCCGCTCGTTCGCCAGCTTGGCCGCCTTGGCATCGTAATGCTCTCCGCCGACGCGGGCAAAGGCATGATCGACGCCGGAGTAAACATGCACCTCTGCCATCGGAATGCTTGCCATGGCCGCCAGCACGGCCTCACGCGCGGCGGCGGGCACGAACTTATCCAGTTCCGCGATATGCATCAGCAGCGGCCGGGTGATCGCCCCGGTCTCCCCCAGCAGCCCGTCCAGCCCAACGCCGTAATAGCTGACATTGCAGTCGGCAGTGCCGCGGGTCGCCATCAGGAAGGCCAGCTTGCCGCCCAGGCAATAACCGACGCTGCCCGCCTTGCCCGAACTGCCCGGCATCGCGCGCAGATGGGCCAGGGTTGCGATCAGATCCTGCACGCCCAGGGTTTCGTTGAAGCCCTGGAACAGCTGGAAGGCACGCGCCCAATCCGCCTCGGTCTTGTCAGTCAGCTGGATACCCGGTTCCTGCCGCCAGAACAAATCCGGGCACACGACCCGATAGCCAAGCGAGGCGAAATCATCCGCCAGGTCGCGCATCACCTGATTGACGCCGAAAATTTCCTGAATCAGCACCAGGCCCGGCACGGCCGCGCCCGAGGCTGCGGTGGGCGGTTCGGCCAGATAGGCCTCGAAGCGGCCCCCATCGGCGGCGGTAATCGTGATCATGCTGCCCATAAATCTGTCTCCTTGCGGCAATGGATGGCGGTTGCTGATTGAAGCTTTCCCGGCGGCAAACTAGCTTGGGCGAATGTTCCTTCGTCCTTTCTCCTGCGTGGGGTCCGATGCCAAGCCTGCCTGATGATCCAAAACCATTCTACGACGCCCATGTGTTTTGCTGTACCAACCGGCGCCCCGATGGTCACCCGCGCGGCTCCTGCGCTGCGGCGGGGTCGGAAAAGCTGCGCGACTACATGAAAGCGCGCGCTAAAGAACTGGGGCTGAAGGGGGTGCGAATCAACAGCGCCGGTTGTCTTGATCGCTGTGAACTTGGACCCTGCGTTGTGATTTATCCGGAAGGAATTTGGTACAAGGTGACGAGTACCGAGGATGTTGACCGCATCCTGACTGGCCATTTGCAGGCGGGCGGGCGGGTGCCCGACCTGATGCTTCAGCCCGAGGATCGGGGGTAACCCTGAGTATGCCCCAGGGGATGAGCAGCACTATCTTCGCCCCGGCCACGGCACCAGGCCGCGCCGGGGTGGCGGTGCTGCGCCTGTCCGGCCCGGCGGTGATGTCGGTGGCGGCGGCTTTGCTGCGCCCGGCAAACCCGCATTTGCCACCGCGCCGGGCGGTGCTGCGGCAGGTGATTGACCCCGCAACGGGGGAGGCGATCGACCAGGGCCTGGCCCTGTTCTTCCCCGGCCCGGCCAGCTTCACCGGCGAAGACGTGCTGGAGTTGCATCTGCATGGCAGCCGCGCCGTGCTGGACCGGATGATGCTGCTTCTGGCCGCCCAGCCCGGATGCCGCCTGGCCGAACCGGGGGAATTCACCCGCCGGGCCTTCGATTACGGCAAGCTGGACCTGACGGAGGTGGAGGGGCTGGCCGATCTGATCGCCGCCGAGACGGAGGCCCAGCGGCGCCAGGCGCTATCGCAGCTGTCGGGCGATCTGGGGCGGCTTTACAGCGGCTGGGCGGAACGGCTGGCGCGCTGTCTTGCCTTTCTGGAAGCCGATATCGATTTTGTTGACGAGGCCGATGTGCCGGAGGATCTGGCCGCCGCGCAGGACGCCCCACTGATTGCCCTGCATGCGGAGATCAGCCGCCATCTGGCCGACGGCCGGCGCGGGGAACGGTTGCGCGACGGGCTGACCGTCGCCATTCTGGGCGCGCCCAATGCCGGGAAATCCAGCCTGTTGAATGCCCTGGCCGGGCGGCAGGCCGCCATTGTTTCCGCCCGCGCCGGCACCACCCGCGATGTGCTTGAGGTCGCATTGGACCTGGGCGGCTATCCCTTTGTGTTGATTGACACTGCCGGATTGCGGGACGCCACCGACGAAATCGAGCAGGAGGGGATCCGCCGGGCGCTGGACCGGGCGCAGCGGGCCGATATCGTGCTGGCGCTGGTTGACGCGGCGGAGGCACCGCAGATGGCGCCGGAGGTGGCGGTTGCACTGGAGGCCGCGCACCAAGCGGGGGCGAGTATCCTGCGCATCGCCAGCAAATGCGATACGGCACCCGATCTGGCGCTGCCGGCTGATTGGCTGGCGCTGTCAACCGCAACCGGGGATGGGGTGGAGAACCTGATCCTGCGGCTGATCGCCATGGCGGCGGATCTGACCGCGGCACGCAGCGGCAGCGGGCCGAGCTGGACCCGCGCCCGCCATCGGGAGGCTTTGGTTGATGTGGTGGCTGCCCTGGACCGCGCCTTGCAGGCCCCCTATGCGGATTTGCGGGCCGAGGATGTGCGGCTGGCGATGCGGGCGCTGGGCCGCATAACTGGTAGGGTCGATGTCGAAAACCTACTGGATATTGTGTTTCGGGAGTTCTGCATCGGTAAGTGATGTTTCACGTGAAACATCGACACCGCCCTGCCCGGCAAACCCAGGCAATCCGCCGATTTGACGCGGCCTGACGCTTCGCCTAAAGTGCCGCCATGCAGACCAAATATGATGTCATCGTTGTCGGTGGCGGCCATGCCGGCACCGAAGCCGCCGCTGCCGCTGCCCGCATGGGGGCGCGGACCGCCCTGCTGACTCATCGTCGGGATACGATTGGCGCCATGTCCTGCAACCCGGCGATCGGCGGGTTGGGTAAGGGGCATCTGGTGCGGGAGATCGACGCCCTTGACGGCGTGATGGGCCGGGCGATTGACCGGGGTGGCATTCAGTTCCGCATCCTCAATCGCAGCAAGGGGCCGGCGGTGCGCGGCCCGCGTGCCCAGGCTGACCGGAAACTGTATCGGCAGGCGGTGCAGGAGATTTTGGCCGCCCAGGCCAATCTGGAAATCGTCGAAGGGGCGGTGGTTGACCTGTCCTTCGATAACACCGGCATGTGCTGCGGTGTGGTGACAGAGGATGGCCGCACCCTGGCGGCAGGTGCCGTGGTGTTGACCACCGGCACCTTCCTGAACGGTCTGATCCATCTGGGGGAGGAACGCATCCCCGCCGGTCGCGTCGGGGAGCCGCCGGCACTGGGCCTGTCGCAGACTCTGACAGCTCGGGGCCTCTCCCGCGGACGGCTGAAAACCGGCACGCCCCCGCGTCTGGATGGCCGGACCATCGATTGGGCATCGCTGGAGATGCAGCCGGGCGACGAGCCGCCACCGCCGTTCAGCTTCATGACCGACCGCATCACCACGCCCCAGGTGCAGTGCGGCATTACCGCCACCAACGAGCGCAGCCACGCGGTGATCCGCGACAATCTCCATCGCGCGCCGGTCTATTCCGGTCAGATTCAGGGGATCGGGCCGCGCTATTGCCCGTCGATCGAGGATAAGGTGGTGCGCTTCGGGGACCGTTCCGGTCATCAGATCTTTCTGGAACCGGAAGGGCTGGACGATGATACGGTTTATCCCAACGGCATTTCGACCTCGCTGCCCGTCGATGTGCAGCAGGCGCTGATCGCGTCGATCCACGGGCTGGAAAAGGCGGTTATCCTGCGCCCTGGCTATGCCATCGAATATGACTATATCGACCCGCGCGAATTGCTGCACAGTCTGGAGACCCGCAAGGTGCCGGGGTTGTTTCTGGCCGGGCAGATCAACGGTACGACGGGGTACGAGGAAGCAGCCGGGCAGGGGATCATCGCCGGGATCAACGCCGCCTTGCGGGCCGGTGGGGCCGATGCCGAAACTCGCTTCATCGTCGATCGTTCCGAAGGGTATCTGGGTGTGATGATCGACGATCTGATCTCACGCGGCACCAGCGAACCCTATCGCATGTTCACCAGCCGGGCGGAATATCGCTTGAGCTTGCGGGCCGACAATGCCGACCAGCGCCTGACCGGGCGGGGGATGGCGATTGGGGTGGTCGGATCAGACCGCGCTGCCGCTTTTGGGCGCAAACGCGCTGCCCTGCATCGACTGAAGCAGCAATTGACGGAGCTGCGGCTCACCCCGCATGAATTGGCCAAGCGCGGCGTTACCATCAATCAGGATGGTGTGCCACGCAGCGCGTTCGAGGTGCTGCGCTATCCCGGGATGGGTTTTGCCCGGCTGGCCCAGGTCTGGCCCGATCTGGCGGGTGTCGATGCGGCTTTGGCCGAACAGATGGAAATCGACGCCCAGTATGCTGGCTATCTGGAACGGCAGGAGCAGGATATCCGCGCGTTCCGCCGGGATGAGGATCTGGTGTTGCCGGCCGATCTGGATTACGGGCAGGTGGGCGGCCTGTCGGCGGAAATTCGCCAGAAGCTGGAGTCTCAGCGGCCTGCGACCCTGGGCGCGGCGGGGCGGATTCCGGGCGTCACCCCGGCCGCGCTGGTCACCCTGCTGCGTTTCGTCCGGCGCCGCGATGCTGCGTGAGTCGCTGGTGGCACAGCATAAGGATTCAAGGCAGACCCAAGTGCAGGCGGGTGGCGGCCCGGACCTGCTGAGTGGATTGCCGGGTGTTTCACGTGAAACACTCGACCGCCTGATCCTCTATGCCGATTTGCTGCAGCGCTGGCAGGCGCGGATCAATCTGGTTGGCCCGGCCACCCTGCCGGACCTGTGGCGGCGGCATATGCTGGATTCGGCCCAGTTGATGGCGCATCTTCCCGCACCGGTTGGTGCCTTGACCCTGGCCGATATCGGCAGTGGCGCCGGATTCCCCGGCCTTGTTCTTGCCGCACTGGGGGTTGGACAGGGGGGTGTTGGTCAGGGGGAGAGCAGTCAGTCGAGTGGCCATGTCCACCTGATCGAATCCGACGCCCGCAAATGCGCGTTTCTGCGCGAGGCTGCCCGGATCATGGGCCTGTCGTCCGTCACGATCCACACTCGCCGGATTGAGGCGGCGGCACTGCCCCGGCTGGTCGATTGCGTCACGGCGCGGGCCCTGGCCCCGCTGGATCAATTGCTGACCTATACCCGCCGCCTGCTGCGCCCCGGTGGAATCGCCCTGTTCCTCAAGGGCGAATCCTGGCAGGCGGAGATTGGCGCGGCACAGGCCGCCGGCCATTATTTCACTTATCAGGCTCATCCCAGCATCACCCAACCCGGCGCGGTCGTCCTGGCTGTCGCCCCCAGCGCAGAGGCCCCGTCCCATGGCTGATCCCTCCACCCAGGCCCCATCTGCCCGGCGTGCCCGCGTCATTGCGATTGCCAATCAAAAGGGCGGGGTGGGCAAAACCACGACCGCGATCAACCTGGCCACGGCGATTGCCGCCACCCGCAAGCGGGTTCTGGTGATCGACCTCGATCCCCAGGGCAATGCATCGACCGGCTTCGGCGTTGATCGGCGGGAGCGCGCGGTGACCACCTATCAGGTGTTGCTGGGCGAGGCGACGTTGGACCACGCCATGGTGGAAACCGCTGTGCCCAAGCTGCATCTGGTCAGTTCCGCTGTTGATCTGTCCGGCGCAGAGATCGAGCTGGTCGATGCCGATCGGCGGGAATATCGGCTGCACGATGCCCTGGCGCCGGTGCTGAGCCAGTTCGATTATGTGCTGATCGATTGTCCGCCGTCCCTGGGCCTGTTGACCCTGAACGCGCTGGTGGCTGCAGATTCGGTGCTGGTGCCGCTGCAATGCGAGTTTTATGCGCTGGAAGGCTTGAGCCATTTGCTGCGCACGATTGACCGGGTGCGCAAGGGCTTCAAGCCCAGCCTGGAAATCCAGGGGATTGTTCTGACCATGTTCGACCGGCGCAACAACCTGTCGGAACAGGTGGCGGCCGATGTGCGGGAGCATTTGGGCGATAAGGTCTATCGCACGGTCATTCCCCGCAATGTGCGAATTTCCGAAGCGCCGAGCCATGGCAAGCCCGTCTTGCTGTATGATGTGCGCTCCCCCGGCGCGCAGGCCTATATCCAGCTGGCCAGCGAACTGTTGAAACGCGAACGGAAGGCAGTGGCGTGAGCGACGATAAGAAGAAAAAACTGGGCCGCGGCCTGTCGGCCTTGTTGGGCGAAGCCTCGGGCGAGGGGACTGTCGGCGGTGATTTCGGCCGCTTGCCGATTGAAAAACTGCATCCGGGCAAGTATCAACCCCGCCGCGCCTTTGCGGCCGAAGCGATGGACAGCCTGGTCGCATCGGTGCGCGAACAGGGGGTTGTCCAGCCCCTGCTGGTGCGCCCGCACCCCGCCAAGCCGGGCGAGTACGAGATTATCGCCGGGGAACGGCGTTGGCGCGCTGCCCAGGCGGCCCAGGTCCATGATGTGCCGGTTCATGTCCGCGACATGTCCGACCGGGAGGCGCTGGAAATCGCCCTGGTCGAAAATATCCAGCGGCAGGACCTGTCGCCGATGGAGGAGGCCGAGGGCTATCGCCGCCTGATGGAAGAATTCGGCCATACGCAGGATGCCCTGGGCAAAGCCCTGGGCAAAAGCCGCAGCCATATCGCCAATATGCTCCGTCTGCTGGGTCTGCCCGACGATATCCGCGCCATGGTGGACCGGGGCGATCTGACTGCCGGCCATGCCCGCGCCTTGCTGACCGCCAGCCACCCCTCCCTGCTGGCACAACAGGTGGTGGAGAAGGGCCTGTCGGTGCGGGAGGTTGAACAGCTGGTTCAACGACAGCGCGAAGATAAAGACAATAAATCCCTCAAGACGTCAAAATCGTCGGGCGACAAGGGAAAGCGGCAACGCTTCTTGAAAAAGGACCCCGATACCCGCAAACTTGAAGAAGACTTATCCCTGCAATTGGGGGTCGCTGTCGAATTTGACATGGCGGAAAAAGGGGGGGTCATGCGGATTTCCTTTGAGGACTGGACCCAGCTTGACCCAATTCTGGCGCGGATTATCGGTTCGTGAATGAAACAACCCTTCTGATCACGGAAGAGTGGCCGGAGCAGCTCTCTCCTGGATTGGCTACCTTTGTGAAATATTGGCGCCAGCTGCAGGATGCAGCAGGCGATGGACTGCCGCCGCGCCGGACGCAGTTCGACCCCTCTGCCGTGAAGCGGATTCTGTCGTCGATCGTCATGTTCGATGTCGAATACGGGGCGGATGGCGCCCCATCGCGCTATCGCTATCGTCTGGCCGGATCCATGCACCGCGATGTGCTGGGGCGGGATGTGACCGGTCTGTATCTGGAGGATGTCAACGCGCCGCAATCCGTTGCGGATTCGTTGATCGTGTATCGGCGTATTGTCGAAAGTGGCGAGCCGCACTATTGGCGCCGCTATACCGGCATCGCCGATCGCCAGTATATCTGGTTCGAGCGGATTTTGGCCCCGATGCGCGGTGCCCAGGGCAATCGCGTCGAGTTTCTGATTGGCGCCTGGCACTGGCCCATTCTGGACTGATCGGGTCTTGATAAGATCAGCGTCGCTGGATGCCCCGCCGCGCCACTTCCGATACATCCAGCAGCGCCCGCGCGCACATGGTTTCATCCGGCAGCCCGGTGGATTTGCACTGAACTTCGGCTTCCAATAGCCGACGCAAGGCGGCGCTGATGCGATCCAGCGGCCAGCGCTGTGCCAGCTGGGCCAGGCGGTCGGCATCGCGTTTGAACGGCGGCGGGCGCAGCCCGGCAATGGCAGCCTGGGCCGATTTTCCCCCCGCAATCTGCGCCGCCACCCAATGCAGGCGCTGAAACTGGCGGATCATCGCGCGGATGATGCCAACCGGCGATTCGCCATCGGCAAAGGCGCGAATCAGCGCCCGGTCCAGGGCCTCGGTCTGGCCGAAGCTGGCAGCCTGAACCACATCGTCCACCGACTGGGCCGCCGTATCGCCCAGCAACAGCTGCACATCCTCAAGCTCCACCTGGGTGCCGCCCTGCTTATAGAGGGCGATTTTCTCGATCTCGCCCCGGCTGACCAGCCGGTCGCCGCCCAGGCGTTCAACGGCGTAATGCAGGGCGTCGGTGCTGATGCGCAGGCTGTGCTGGGCCAGGGTCGCTTGAATAACCTTGGCGATATCCTCCGCCGAATCGTGATAGCAGGCGGCGGCCAGCGCCAGCTCATGCTCCTCCGCCAGCTTGCGCAAGGAGGAGCGGGAGGCGAGATCTCCGCC
>CAYRWZ010000011.1:8968-9448 GCA_964428065.1 uncultured Comamonadaceae bacterium
CCATCGCCAACCGGATCGGCCAGAAATGCCTCCAGCGCGGCGGTCAGCGTGCCGTCGCTGCCATCGCGAATCCAGATCACCCGGCGGCCGCCGGTAAAGGCAATCGCTGCGGCCTCATCGGCCAGCCGGGCGGGATCGTCCTTGATTTGCGCGGCTTGCAGTTCGACCACCCGGAATGGGTCCGCAGTATCCCCCGCCACCTGTTTGACCACTGCGGCGGCCTGTTCGCGCGCCAATCCGGTATCCGGGCCATAGAACAGCACAACCCGGATTGGCGATCCCGCCCGCGCCACCTGCGCGGCAGCCGTGGTGCCGCGCGCCAGTTTCATTGCGGCCGATTGCGCGTGAAAAACAGGGACAGGCGGGTGGCAATCTGATCGCCGACCTGGCGGGTTGCCTTTTCCCGGGCATCATTCTCTGACACCAGCGTGGTAAAACCGCCCGCCAGCGCGGTATAGCTGATTTCGGAGCTGATGGTTT
>CAYRWZ010000011.1:9499-11291 GCA_964428065.1 uncultured Comamonadaceae bacterium
TATACTCGGCGATCACCGTGACGCTGGCGATGGTGGTTGACGCATCGCGCAGCACGCTGAGGTCCGACCGGCGTTCCGCCAGTTTCACGTCCAGCGTATAGCGAACATCCTGGGCACCGCGCGGCTGAATCTGATCGATCAACTGGTTGCGCAGCTGCTGGCCGATCCGGTCCTGAATCGGGTTGATGCGGATCGACGACAGTTCCGCGCCCGAGGCCTGATCGGTCCGCGTACCGTAAAGCGGCTGAAAGCCGCAGGCCGAAAGCGCCAGCGGCCCGGCCACGCAGGCCAGGACAGCCAGCCATCGGCGCACGGTTGGCCTACGCGACCACATTGATGATCCGATTCGGCACCACGATCACCTTTTTCGGGCTGGCGCCGTTCAGAAGTTTCTGCACGTTCGGTTCTGCCAGGGCGATGCGTTCAGCCTCGGCCTTGTCCAGATCGCGCGGCAGGTCCAGTGTGGCGCGCAGCTTGCCATTGACCTGAATGGCAATCGTCACGCTGTCTTCCACCAGCATGGACGCATCGGCCACCGGCCAGGGCTGCCGCACCACCAGGCCGGCCTGGCCCAGGCGCTGCCACATTTCCTCGGCCAAATGGGGCATGACCGGGGCAATCAGCTGGGTCAGCACGGTCAACCCTTCGCGCCGCACCCACTGGGCGTCGGCGGCATCGCCCTTCAACTCGCCCAGGCTGTTGGTCAGTTCACGGATCCGGGCGACCGCCTTGTTGAACTGGAAGCCCTCGAAACTGTCGGTCACATCGCGGATCGCCTTGTGGATCTCGCGCCAGACCGCCGTGCTGGCGGGCGACAGATCGGCCGGGCGTGCCGTGCCGGGGGCCGCCAGCGGGGCATCGGCCGTGGGTTCATCGACCATCCGCCACAGACGGTTGACGAAGCGCCAGGCACCATCGATGCCCGCCTCGGTCCATTCCAGATCGCGTTCCGGCGGGGAATCGGAAACCACGAACAGCCGGGTCGCGTCGGCGCCATAGGCGTCGATAATGTCCTTGGTGTCGACCACGTTCTTTTTCGACTTGGACATTTTCTCCGACCGGCCGACCGTGACCGGGGAGCCATCGGCAACCGTGACATAGCCGCCGCCATCGGTCTTGCGCACATCGCCCGGGAACAGCCAGGCACCGCTGCTGTCCTTATAGGTTTCGTGGCAGACCATGCCCTGTGTGAGCAGACCGGTAAACGGCTCCTCGATTTCTGTGTAGCCGCACTTTTTCAAAGCCCGCATGAAGAAGCGGGCATAGAGCAGGTGCAGGATCGCGTGTTCGATGCCGCCGACATACTGGTCCACCGGCAGCCAGTAATCGACGGCGGCACGGTCGAACGCCTGATCGGAGCGCGGCGAGGTGAAGCGCGCGAAATACCAGGAGCTTTCAAAGAACGTATCAAAGGTATCGGTTTCGCGCCGGGCCGGTTTGCCGCAGCTTGGGCAGGCAACATGCTTCCAGGTTGGATGATGATCCAGCGGGTTGCCGGGCTTGTCGAACGACACATCCTCCGGCAGCCGAACGGGCAGATCGGGATCGGGCAGCCCCAGTAACGCTGACGGCTGATCCCCCAGTCGCGCAGGCGATAGGTGATGGTCGGCTCGCCCCGGCCCAGGTCCTTCAGCTTGGCGCCAACCGCCTGCTTGGCGGCTTCGACATCCAGCCCGTCCAGGAAGCGCGAGTTGAACAGAACGCCGTCATCGGTATAGGCGGTGTCGCCAACCGTGAAATCGGCCCCGGCATCGCGCGGACGCACCACCGGCAGCACCGGCAGGCCGTACTT
>CAYRWZ010000011.1:11319-17772 GCA_964428065.1 uncultured Comamonadaceae bacterium
GATCGCGTTGATCGTGGGCGGCACAGCCGAACAGCGCGCCGGTGCCGTAATCCATCACCACGAAATTGGCGATATAGACCGGCAGGGTCCAATCGGCATCGAACGGATGCACGACACGCACGCCGGTATCGAAGCCTTGCTTTTCAGCCGTTTCCAGCGCCGCTTCCGACGTGCCGATCCGGTTGACCTCCGCCACGAAGGCGCGGGCATCGGCATTGGTTTCGCACACCGCCTTGGCGACCGGATGGTTGGGGGCGATGGCGATGAAGCCGGCGCCGAACAGGGTGTCGGGCCGGGTGGTGAACACTTCGATCTGGTTGCCCGGCTGGCCGACGATATCGAAGCGCACGGTCGCGCCATGGGATTTGCCGATCCAGTTTTCCTGCATCAGCCGCACCCGGTCGGGCCATTTGTCCAGGCTTCTCAGCCCGGCCAGCAGATCGTCGGCATAATGGGTGATCTTCAGGCACCATTGATCCAGCTCACGCCGCTCGATCAAGGCGCCCGACCGCCAGCCGCGCCCGTCGATCACCTGTTCATTGGCCAGAACGGTGTGTTCCACCGGGTCCCAGTTGACCTGGCTCTTGCGCCGATAGGCCAGCCCGCGCTTATAGAACTCCAGGAACATCTTCTGCTCATGCCGGTAGTAATCCGGATGGCAGGTGGCAATTTCCCGATCCCAGTCATAGCTGAAGCCCAGCACCTTCAGCTGGTCGCGCATGGCGGCGATATTGGCATAGGTCCAGTCGGCCGGGTGCCGCTTGTTCTGGATCGCCGCATTTTCCGCCGGCAGGCCAAAGGCATCCCAGCCCATCGGGTACAACACGTTAAAGCCGCGCGCGCGCTTATAGCGGGCGGTGATATCGCCCAGCATATAGTTGCGGACATGGCCCATATGGATGCGCCCCGACGGATAGGGGAACATTTCCAAGACATAATATTTGGGGCGGGTGAAATCGGTGCTGGCGACAAAGCACTGATCGCCGGTCCAACGCGACTGCCACTTGGGTTCGGTGTCTTTGGGATTGTATCGGGCCATGATGATCGCAGCTGCAAAAAGGCAAGGGACCGCCGGGAAGCGGTCAGTTTTTGGCGGTGGCTTCCATGCGCATCTGGCGGGCGCGGGTCAGAATCGCGTTTTCGATATCGGTGCCGGTGCGCGGTTCGACCTGGGTATCGACCCAGCCGCCCGCGCCATCGCGCATCTGCTTGAACACGGCCACCCGGATCCCGTCGGCGCGCAGATCCCGGTCCAGCACATAGACGGTCATCTTGAAGCGTTCGAAAGAACTGGCTTCCGGGGAATACCAATCGGTGATGATCACGCCGCCGAACGGGTCTGCCGACACCAGGGGCATGAAGGACACGGTATCGAGCGAAGCCCGCCACAGGAAGCTGTTGACCGCCAGACCGCTTCCATCGCCCTGGGAGGGGCGGTTGCGGCCGCCCAGCAGGGTGATGCCATCATCGCCGAACAGGCCGCCGACGCGCTCGCGTTCTTCCCGTTCGGCCCGTTGGCGCGCCGTTTCGTCCATCGAACCGCCAAAATTGAAGCCACCGCAGGCCGATAGGCCAGCCAGAAGCATCGAACACAGAAGCAAGCGGGAAAGGCGCATGGGCACGTCTCGATTCACCGGTAAAATATTGCAACGGCATCAGCGTGCGACGCTAGGGCATTGGCACCCCGGTTTCAAGCACAGGGTGGCTGGACGCTGGTTTCCATCCCATCTGAGGCCGATGGCAGGGTATCGCACACTCGTAGGAAAAAAAGAAGAGGGCGGTGACCGAAGTCACCGCCCTCTCTTGACCTTAGGCTAGCCTAGGCCGCGTTGCTTGGACCAATTAGAAGTCCAGGCGGGTACGCAGCATCAGCTGGGTGCCTTCGTTGCCATCGCGGCTCACGGTGGAGCTTTCGATGTCGAAGAAGTTCAGGTCGGCCATCAGGCGCAGGCCCGGAGCCAGGGTGTAAGCACCCGAGAAGCCCCAGGTGTAGTCGGTCACGTCGTTGCGACCCACTTCGAAGCCGGTACGAGCATAACCGACGCCAACGGCCCACGGACCGGTGGTGTAGGTCAGACCCAGGCCCCAGCCGTACTGGTCTTCACGACCGCCGCCGGTTTCGTCCTGGTTGTAGTACAGACCGCCGAAGGTGAAGCCAGCGTACGAAACCTGGGCGCCGAAGTTGAACACGCCGAAGTCAGCAACGTTGGCGCGCTTTTCGTCGGCCCAAGAATAACCACCGCTGACCTGCAGGCCAACGCCGCTGAAGTTGCCCTTGTACATGGCGGCAATTTCCAGCGCGTCGCTGTACGAACCAGCAGCTTCCGGACGACGGATGTTACGACCGGCGTCGCCGAATTCCGGAGCGAACGAGATCGCAGCCTGGAAGCCCGAGAAGGACGGGGTCACGTACATGATGCCGGTCTGGATCACGCCTTCCGACGCCCAGTAACCGCCAGTGTACGCACCGGCATTGTAGAACACGCCAGCCGCATCCATCACGCCGCCGATGCCGACGGTCGGGATCAGGGTTTCGAGTTCGGTGGTGGCGCCATGGTTGTCACCGATGGTGACCTGGCCCCAGCCGCCGCCCAAGTAGATGTACTTGTAGTCAGCGCCGATGACGTTGACATTCGACGGCGAAGCCGAGTTGTTGCCGCTGTTCTGGTTGTTGCGCATACGGAAGAAGAAGCCGTAGTTCAGGCCATTTTCCGCCTTCGCATCCGCCTTCAGGGTCAGGCGGTAGTCCAGACGCGATTCGTAGTCCGAGCTGTCGGCCTGATCGTCATCGACGAAACCCCAGTCAGCGCGGATGGAGCCGCCCAGCGACACAGTGAACGGCGACCGAGTGTTGACCTGCTGTGCGGAAGCAGCGCCCGCGGCCAGCATCAGGAGGGCAGTGGTGCCCAGGAGAATCTTCTTCATTTTAACCCCTTCGTGGTATCTACCCGCTCAAAATCCCCGGCATTCGGCCCGTAGTGTTTTCTGTGCTCTGTGGTGAAGCTCACCGGAACACAACAAACAGGGCAGGCCCCGCCCTAGGATCGCTGCACATGAAACCCAAATGGCCGGGGGTCCGCAAGTGCACTCTGAGGGGGTGCGCGATGATTTTGAGACACTGTGTCTAAAAAAACACAGTTTTTCCGAGGGGTCGTAACACCAAAAAATTCAGCGGTTTAGGAAAAAACATTGAGAAACCAGGGGAGTAGAGATGCTCCCCCGAACCCCAATCGGGCCCGCGCACCCGGATCGATCAAACACATCGTAAAATCGCAAAAACAAGGGGCGACACCAAAATCGGCGTCGCCCCTTAATCACATCAGGATCAAGCCAGGGCGGTCAACCGCCTGCTTGTACCGGTCCCTAGAAGTCCAGACGGGTCCGGAAGGTCACCAGGGTGCCTTCGTTGTTCCCGGCCGATTCGGCATCGAACTTCACGATATCGGCCTGCAGCTGCAGGCCCGGTGCCAGCGTATAGGTACCGCCGATCCCATAGGCGGTGTCGGTCAGATCGGGACCACTACCCACTTCGGTTTCAAACCGGTGATAGCTGGCGCCAACGGCAAAGGCACCGAATTCGTAGGTCAGGCCCAGACCCCAGCCAAAGCTTTTATCATTTGGCGCCAGGAAGGTTTCGCCGTTGTTGAAATACTGGCCGCCGAAGGCAAACCCGGCATAGGTCACCTGCGCGCCGATCTGATAAACGGCGTAATCGCCGACCGTGTTGCGCTTTTCGTCGGCGAAGGAGTAAGAGGCCGACGCCTTCACCCCAATATCGCCAAAGCTGTTGTCGTAACCAACCGCCAGTTCGACCAGGTCGCTATAGTCGCCTGCGGCTTTCGGGCGGCGGATATTGCGGCCGGCATCGCCCACTTCGGGGGTGAAGCTGATCCCCGCCATGAAGCCAGCGAATTTCGGCGACAGATAGGTGATCTTGGTGTCCGGCGAATCTTCGCCGAAGAAATAGGCGGAATAGTTGCCGGTATCGACGAAGCCGGTGCCCCGCCCGGTTGCGTTGCTATAGCCGTTGATCAGGTCGATCTGACCGATGCCGACGATCGGCTGGATCACTTCCACGGCGGTGGCGGCGCCGAAATAGTCGCCGATTTCCACGCGGCCCCAGCCGCCTTCCATGAAGATATACTTGTAGTCGGCGCCCAGGGTGTTGTTGCCAACGCCTTCCTGGTTGTTGCGGAAACGCGCCTGGAAGCCATAGGTCAACCCGTTTTCATGGGTGGCCGACGCAGTGAACAGCAGCCGGGCATCGAAGCGGCTTTCATAGTCCGACGCATTGTTCGCATCGTCGCTGATATAGGCCCAGTCGGACCGGATGGAACCACCCAGGGTAACCGTGAAGGGCGATTTGGTGGCCACCTGCTGGGCGGCGGCGGTGCCGGCGATCAGCAAACCGGCAGAAGCCAGCAGCGCGGTGCGCAGAAGGGACATGGTCTTACTCCCGAAAAGGAAGCCCGCTATGGGCGATGGACTGCGGAATCGTCCTGGTGGTGTAATGCTTATTATTGCCGTAACGATCGAACCGTCAGCATGTGTTTTCAATAGGATTTGTGCAAACTGCGACAAATATGCGCCGCTGTTGCTACGCGGCAACAGACGGTGGCTTGGAACCGGGAAACAGCCTGATTTTTAGGCGGATGACAGACGGCAGACCCCTATGGATCGGGCAAGATCCCAGGGCCCAGCCCGGGACTGCCCTATCGGCTACATCTGTTCGTCAACACTGCCCGATGGTTTGCGGGACTTGACCATCGCCTCATACTTGTCGAGGGCGCGGGCCATGGCGTCGGAAACCTTGGCCGGTGCGGCTGCTGCCGTCGCACCGGCCTGCTGCGGGGCGATAGCGGCGGGGGCAATGACCGGCGGCGCAATCTGGGTCGGCGGTGCCGAGGCGGTGCGGTCCGCCGCAGCGATCAGGCGGGAGGCCGGGCCGTTTTCGCCCATCATCGCCTCTGGCCCGGTGGCGACTGGCATGCGCGGCGTGCCGTTGAAGGTGCGCTGCGGCAGGGCGAAGCTGCCATCGGGCAGACGGCCCTTGGTCAGCGGCGCTTTGCCATCGATCTGCGCCTGGGCGGCGGCGACCGAGGCCATGCCGTCCATTTGCCCCATGGCATCCTGCAACCCGGCGGTCTGTCCCAACATCAGGGCGGCGGCGGGCGTCACCGAACCCGGGCCCGGCAGGCCGGACTTGGTGATGGTGCCGGTTGCGCCGGGCGGAATCAGCCCATTGCCCGGACCACCAGCGGCCCCCGCTGCCGCCTGCGACGGTGATGGGGTGCCGGCGGCGGGTGATGTGCCGCGCACGGGAATTCCGCCTGCCGCTGCGGGCGTCAGAATTTGAGGGGCCGCCGCTTGGGACGCGGCCGCCTGGACCGGCGCCGTAACTGCCGGGGCAACAGCCGGGGCCGGATTCGGCGCTGCTGCGGTTGGGGCAGCATCACCACCTGCGATGGCGTCCGGCGTTTTCGGCTCAGCCGCGTTTGCCTGGGTTGCCGTTGCTGCCGGGGCAGCCGGCGTCGCGGGGCTATCGCCAGTGACGAGGGCCAGCATGGTGCCGCCGACATCCTGCCCGTGATCGTGCGAGAATGCGCCATTGGCAAATGCCGCCATCAGGCCCAGTGGCCCCCCGAAAATCGTCGATCCGACCAGGCTGGCCACCGGGCTGATCTGATCGCCGGTCAGGTGGCGGTAGATCGGGCCGACAATCGGCAAATGCTGCAGCGGGTTGATCGCATCCAGAACGTCGGCGAAGGTGACGCCTTCACCTTCGGTACCGCCGGTGCCTGCCGGCTTGCTGGCGCTTGCGCCGCTGTCGGCAACGGCGGTTTCGGCCGCCGGGCGCCATACCAGGCGTTCCCGTTCCCCGGAATTTTCCACCGTCAGCCGCATATCCATGGCGCCAATCCTTATTTTCGTGGCCGGCCCCACCGCCGGCACTGAGGGCGGCCGGGCGGGGACACCCTGAAAGTCCGACCAAGTTAACCACGAGCCACCCAGGTCGAACCACGATTTATTGCAGGCAAATTCTACGCCAACCGCACTTTGACAGGGTTTGGGTGTTGCTGGACCGGCAGGCCGCTATATCTGGGGGTACTTGGCACGGCCCGGCAAAAATTGCCGATCTTTCGTTCCTTGCGCCGAGTATCTTCACCCCGGATTTGCATCGGATGATTTCCGCCGGGCAAGCGGTTAAACTGCCGGCATGACCGGCACACTGCCGCCAATTCCCTGTCTCAAGGTCTTCGATGTCTGATCACGTCTCCCCCGCCTATCACCATGCCGCACCGGATGTCGTGGCCGCCGGGCTGGCTGCCATCCGCCGTCGCATGGCCGCTGCCGCCGCGTCGGTCGACCGGGTTCCGCAGTTGGTTGCCGTCAGCAAAACCTATGACGTCGCCTCGATCGCCAACAAGGGCACCTCCGAGCGCATCCTCAAGG
>CAYRWZ010000011.1:17782-26193 GCA_964428065.1 uncultured Comamonadaceae bacterium
GATCGAGGCGGCGCTGGCCGCTGGTCAGCGCGTGTTCGGCGAAAACCGGGTGCAGGAAGCGCAGGACAAATATCCGGCGTTGAAGGCGCGCTATCCCGATCTGGAACTCCATCTGATCGGGCCGTTGCAGACCAATAAGGTCAAGCCTGCCGTCGCCCTGTTCGACGTGATCGAAACCCTGGACCGCGATAGTCTGGCCGAAGCGCTGGCGAAGGAAATGGACCGCAGCGGCCGTCGACCGGCCTGCCTGATTCAGGTGAATACGGGGGAGGAGCCGCAAAAGGCCGGCATCGCCCCACGCGATGCGTTGGCCTTTCTGCACCGCTGCCGCGACGATCTGGGTCTGCCAGTCCGGGGCTTCATGTGCATCCCGCCGGTCGGGGAAGAACCGGCCCTGCATTTCGCCCTGCTGAAACATCTGGCGGATCGCGCCGGTCTGGACTGGCGCAGCATGGGTATGAGCGGCGATTTCGAAACCGCACTCCAGTTCGGCGCCACCCATGTTCGCGTCGGGTCGGCCATTTTCGGCGCCCGCGGATGACCGGTGCCGTGACGGACGGGACAACAACCGGCCTTGCCTTGGCGGACCGGGTGGGGCTGTCTCTGGCCTCGCCCCTGGCCCACGGACCGCTGGGGTTCGAGCTGGCGCGCCTGGGATCGGTTGAGACTGTTCCTCTGCCCTATCCTTTCGATCCGGGCGCATCGTTGGATGCCGCACTCGATCTTGTGATCGCCGAGGCGGCCAACGAAGCCCAGGCGCGCGCCTTGTGTGCAGCGGTGGAAGAACAGCCCTATGGCCTGATCCTGCTGCTGCGCGAACCGCTGGCCGATGCCCCGGATTTCGAGGATGTGCAGCTGATTGTGCCGATCCGACCTGCCGCCCTGCGTCAACTGGCGGCGCGGGTGTTGCAGGCGCGGGCGGCGGCGCCTTTGCGCATCGGGCCGCTGCGGCTGGATCGGCGCACCCGTCTGCTGCATGGCGAGGGCCGGCCGCCGGTGCGCCTGACCCAGAAGGAAATGGAAGTGCTGGATTGCCTCGCCCTGGCGCGCGAACCGGTCGCCCGTGAGGCCCTGCTGGCCGAGATCTGGGGCTATGCCGATGGCATCGATACCCATACGGTCGAAACCCATGTCTATCGCCTGCGCCGCAAGCTGGAGGAAGATCTGGGCGGCGATATCCGTCTGGTGACGGAAGAGACTGGATATCGCCTGGACGGCCTTGCCTGATGGCGTCACACGCCCGCCCTCTGATCGTCCATGTCATCACCGCCCTCGGCACCGGTGGGGCGGAGGCGATGCTGGCCAAGCTGATGGCCGCCCGCGATCCTGCTCGGTTCGATCATCGGGTGATCGCCCTTGGCCATGACGGACCGCCGGGGGATGCCATTCGCGCCGCCGGGGTGCCGGTCCTGTGTCTGGGCATGCGATCCGGTTTGCCCGATCCGCTGCGGTTTCTCCGTCTGGTGCGGCTATTGCGCCGCTGGCGCCCCGCGCTGGTGCAAACCTGGCTCTATCACGCCGATCTGCTGGGGCTGTTGGCGGCGAAACTGGCCCGGGTTCCGCATGTGGCGTGGAACATCCGCTGTGCCGATATGGATCTGGCGCGCTATGGTCTGGCGACCCGGCTGGTGGTGGCGGTCAATCGCGCTTTGAGCGGCTGGCCCGATGCCGTGCTGGTCAATTCCACTGCCGGGCGTGACTATCACACAGCGCGGCTTGGCTTTTGCCCCAGGCAGTGGATCCTGGTGCCGAACGGGGTGGATACCGCACGCTATCGGCCCGATCCGGCGGCGCGGGTGCAGTTGCGCCGCATGCTGGGCGTGCCGGACGACACGTTGCTGATTGGCCATGCCGCGCGCTTCGATCCGATGAAGGATCACGGGACGTTTCTGGCTGCCCTGGCCCGGATGGACGGGGTGCATGCTGTCCTGTGCGGCCGGGGCGTCAGTGCCGATACACCCGCATTTGCTGCGCTGATTGCTGGCCGGATCGGGCCAAGCTGGACGGGGCCAGGCTGGACGGGGCCAAGCTGGACGGGCCGCCTGCATTTGCTGGGGGAACGGCACGATTTGGACCGGATCCTGCCTGGCTTGGACCTGTTCTGCCTGTCCAGCGCTTTTGGGGAGGGCAGCCCGAATGTCCTGCTGGAGGCGATGGCGTGCGGCGTGCCGTGTGTTGCCACCGATGTGGGCGACGCAGCGCGGCTGATTGGCCCGGCCGGGCGGGTTGTTCCGCCGGGGGATCCGGCCCGTCTGGCCGAAGCCTTGACGGCCATCCTGACCAATCCCCCATCTCAGTCAGACTGCGCCGCCCAGGTTGCAGCCTATGCCCTGCCGGCCGTCGCCGCGCGTCATGAGGACATCTGGGCCGGCCTGATCGCCGGGGATGGAGTGGACACACTTGCACCAGCATCCAATCCCCCTAAAATGCCTAAAAATAGCAAATAGTTTCTGGGAAAGAGGACATTCAATGATTATCAAGACAGTGAATATCGCTCAGGCATTTTCTGGGATTGACCGCTATTGGTCGCCCTATATTGGTGGCGATATTAACGATTTTCAAATCAAACTGGCCAAATTCCAGGGCGAATTCAATTGGCATCACCACGATCATGAGGATGAACTGTTTTTGGTCGTCCATGGTCAGCTTTTGATGAAGCTCCGCCCGGAGAATGGTGGCGATCAGGTTGTCAACACGGGGGAATACATCATCATCCCCAAAGGTATCGAACATTGCCCGACTGCTCTGACTGAAGAAGTGCATTGCCTGCTGTTTGAGCCGAAATCGACCATCAATACCGGCACAATCGTCAACGCCCGCACCCAGACCGAGTTGCAACGGATACTATTGAGTAAATAAGTTAGGCGTCCCTGCCCGGCGTTCATGTCCCAACAACACGCCTCGTTAAAGGGAATGGCCTGCAACGCCTGCCATACCAGGGTCGCAAAGGCACTGCCGGTATGCGCGATCGGGGTTGAAAACGCCGA
Organism: uncultured Comamonadaceae bacterium; assembly: GCA_964428065.1. Classification (GTDB taxonomy): domain Bacteria; phylum Pseudomonadota; class Alphaproteobacteria; order Elsterales; family Elsteraceae; genus CAYRWZ01. Next base: position 20,770 of record CAYRWZ010000011.1, read on the forward strand.
CAGAAAATGCCCGTCATGGTCACACGGACAGCGGCATTGATTTTGGACCGGAGCCGGTGGCGTGATTGCCAGGATCGCCAGATGGTCGCATATCTGCGACCCGTTTCACGCTTTGTGCCCGGCGAGACTTCGCATATGCTTTTGCCGCTTATACAGTGTTCCAATCTTCCCCTTGGTCTATGGGTTTAAAATGTCAGTCTCACTTTGTGTTCCAACTTATAATAGAGCAGTTTACCTTGCCCGGCTTCTTGATAAAATCTATGAAAACGGAACATCCATCTTTTCAGAAATTGTTGTTTCCGATAATTCTGACAATAATGAAACTCAGGATCTGTGTGATCGCTTCAAGGAAAAACTGAATCTGTCTTACTATAGAAATGCGAAGAATATCGGGCCCTATGAAAATCTGAAAAACGCTTTCAAATTGGCGCAAAATGAATTGGTTTTCTATTGCGCAGACGATGATGAGCCGAATTTTGACGAGGTTTCAAACGCGCTCGATCTGATCAAGGATCAACCGTCCGTTTCGGCTGTCTATGGCCTGATCGGCACTTACGATATGGCGCCGGGGTCTGGGCTTTTTTCCCCGGTCGATGGCCCGACCGCAGTTGTGCCCCAGGGGGATGCACAGGCACTGCTCGAATTCATAGCCCAAGTTCATTACGATCCGTCTGCGGTTTTCATTCCAGAGGTGGCTCTCGTCCGTAAATCGAATATCAATTTTGACAATATTATTACGCGGAATTCTTATCTCTTTCTCTCTCTAATCAACCAGTTGAATCAGAGTGGCGATATTTTATTTCTGCCAGTAATGCTTTATAAGAGCATCGTTCAACATTTTTCAAATGATATTCGGGATCGGTATTCATCCCGCTATGCGGTAGATCCATTGATCTGGTCATCCTACCGGGCCGGGATGCTGCAGATTGCCGCGAATATAAACGACGACAGCGAGGAAACAAGAATATATATCGCCGACCTTATTCAGAATTATTACCTTAATCTGGTGAACATGGTTGTTTTCAACCTTCGCAATTCTGGGTTAAAAACAGAAAGCGATGATCTGGAACGCATCATCGCACAGGAAAGAAGACTCTTCACCCGATCACATCGGCAAGGTGCGCCATGAATCTCCATATCGGCGGTCAAGTCCGATCCCCCGGCTGGACAGTTTTGAACATCATGCCCGGACCACATGTGGACCTGGTTGGGGATTGCACGGATCTGTCCATGATTCCCGATGGATCGTGCGATCGCGTTTATGCCAGTCACGTGATCGAGCATTTGGGATTTCATGAAGAATTATTGAAATCCTTGAAGGAGATCAAAAGGGTCTTAAAACCAGATGCGCCCTTCTTCGTTGCTGTGCCCGATCTTGAACTTATAGCCCGCTTCATAATCGAAGCATCCATCGAGGAAGATATTCTGAAGCGCGGATATGAGCAGCATGCCGTCATGGGGTTTATCTTCGGCGGTCAGCGCGACGAATATGATTTTCATAAGGTTGGCTTTACCGAAGCCTCGCTGGCCCTGTGGCTGCATCGGGCCGGCTTCACCAATATACAGCGGGTGGGTTTCTTCGGAATATTCCAGGATTCCTCTTATTGCATTTATAATGATTTGCCGGTCAGCCTGAACATGATCGCAACCTGATCGATCCCGATCAGGGTTGAGAGTGCAGAGATCGACGAAATCGGGGGATGCATGGCTGGGGCGGTAGGGATCGAACCTACGAATGGCGGAATCAAAATCCGCTGCCTTACCGCTTGGCTACGCCCCATCCATACGCGCTGTGTTGCGCCCCGCACCATACCGACTCTGGTTGCCGCGTCAAGCCTTTAGCGCGGTCCGGTTGGGGCAAGGCGGGTGGAGGCGACCCACCAGCCGGGTTCGCCAGTCTTCAGGGTGCCGGCCGCCGCATCGCGCGTTGCAATGTCGCGGAAAATGCCGAAGCAGGTGCCGCCGCTGCCGGACACGGCGGCCGCCAGACACCCGGGCTGGCGATGCAGGGCCTGCAGCACTTTGGCAATCGGCGGGCACAGTTGCAGGGCAGGCGCTGCCAGATCATTGCCGCCGCGCTGCACCAGCCCAGCCAGATCCTCCACCGTGCGCAGGGGCGGCAGGGTCAGCAGCGGCGGGCTGAACTCCCCGGTACGGGCGGCAAAGACGGCACGGGTTTCGACCGGAACGCCGGGATTGACCAGCACCAGCGGGGCTGCGGGCAGCGGGTCCGCCAACGATTGGTCGGGATCGGTCAGCGGTTCGACGAGATCGCCGATGCCGCGCATCCTGGCCGGTTCCCCCAGCAGGCAGACCGGCACATCGGCGCCCAGGGTCTTCGCCAGCGGAACCAGGGCGGTCAGCGGCACTGCATCCAGGGCCCAGGCCCGCCGTAACAGGCGCAGCGCGGCCGCCGCATCGGCGGAGCCGCCGCCAATGCCCGAGGCAACCGGCAGTCGTTTGTCGAGGGTGAAGCTGGCCGAAGCGGGCGCGGCGAGGGCGTGGCTTTCCATCGCCCAGGCGCGCATCGCCCCCGCCGCCCGCAGCACCAGATTATCCGGTTCGGCGGCCAGCGCGCGGCCGAATTGCCCTTCCAGCGTCAAGCGGTCGGGGCCGCCGGGGGACAGCGCCGTCAGGGTCAAGAGATCACCCAGATCGGCAAAACCGACCACACTGTCCAGCAGATGGTACCCGTTGGCTGTGCGCCCGGTGATCCGCAGGGTCAGGTTGATCTTGGCGCGGCCCAGGGCCGCGGCGGGCAGGGTCAGCGGCCCGGGCTGGATTGTCGATGTCGTCATCAGGGTTTGGTCGAGGCCTTGATTTCGGCCGGGGGCAGGCCGTCCTTCAGCTTCTGTTTCAGCGGTTCGATCTGCTTCGGTTCCGGGTTCAGGCGCAAGGCCCGTTCCCACTGATAGCGCGCCTCGATAACCCGGCCGACCCGCCAATAGACATCGCCCAGGTGGTCGTTGATGGTTGGATCGCTGGGTTTCAGCTCAATCGCCCGCTCCAGAAACTGCACCGCCTTGGGATAATCGCCGACCATGTAGAAATACCAGCCGACACTGTCGACAATCGCGCCGTCGCGCGGGCGCTGCATCACCGCCCGTTCCAGCATTTCGCGCGATTCTTCCAGGTTCAGCCCGCGTTCGACCCAGGTATAGGCCAGATAGTTCAGGACATAGGGCTGGTCCGGCTGCAGTTTCAGTGCCTGCTGCAAATCCGCCACCGCGCGGTCGATCTGCCCGGACCGTTCGAGCGCGATGGCGCGGTTGAAGATGACGCTCCAATGGCGGGTTTCGATGGTCTTGATCCGCTGGATCGCCGCATCATAGGCAACCACCGCCTCTGCCCACCGTTCATGCTGGCGCAGGATATCGCCGCGCCGGTCCAGCGCGTCTTCCCGCTCTGGCCGTTCCTTGGCCATGGCGTCCAGCATGGCTAGGGCGCCTTCGGTATCGCCCATCGCATCGGTCAGAATGGCAATACGCTGGCGCGCGCCCCAGGCATAGGCGTGGGTCTTGGGAATCGCACGATATACCGCGATCGCATCCACCTCCCGTTTCTGGCTTTCCAGAATATCCGCCAGCATCAACTGCGCCGACACCGAATCGGGCTTCAACAGCATCATCATGCGGGTATAGGCCTGCCCGAACGGATTGCCCGGCTGTTCGCCCTGCAACAGGCTGGCCATGTCCAGCATGGTTTCCGCCAGGCCATCGGCCGCGCCGGTCAACGGCAGCGGTGGGCGCTTCGGATCGGTGGCCTTGCCGGGGACAAGCCCAACCCGTTGCCGCGCGGGCAGCAGAACCTCGTTATCCGGGTTGCGCTGCATGAAGGTTTGGTACAGGGCGCGTGCCCGGTCCGTCTGGCCCTGGGATTCGAAGAACTGTCCGGCGATTTCCACCACCCGCTGGGGCGGCGTGTCATCGGCCTTCAGCACGATGTCAAACCCTTCCGCCGCCTTGGCCATATCGCCCATGACCATGGCGATCATGGCCCGATGCAGGGCGACGAAGGGTTCGAAATTGCGCATCGCCGCCAGGGGGCGCAGGGCTTCCTCCACTGCGGCGGCGTTCTTCTGCCCGGCGGCGATCCAGGCCTTGACCAGCGGAATCGCGAGCGAATTCAGCCCGACCGGGCGCACCGGCGCCATGATCTCCGCCGCAGCGTCGAACCGCCCGGCCTTGGCTTCGGCTAGCGCGGCGACAATCAGCGCCAGCGGGGCCGAGGGGGAGCCGTTATTCTCCAGCCCGGCTGCGCGCAAGGCCGGAAGCAGCTTCAGCGCATCGGCCTCCCGCCCTTCGATGAACAGGGCCAGAAAGGTGCGGTTTTTCAGATCGATATTGTCGGGGTCGGCGGCCAGGGCGCGTTCCAGCAACAGGGCGGCGCTGGCGTGATCGCCGCTTTGCTGCGCCACCACGCCCGACAGGTACAGGCCCAGCGGCGAGGTAACGCCGGCGGTTGCTGCCTTGGCCTCGCTGGTCGAGGTGGCGGCCTGGGCGGCCAATCCTGAAACCGGCCCCGCACCCGGCCCTGTCTTGCCCACGGTCATGCCCAGGGTGAAACCGAAAGTGAAGACCGAAGCCGACAGAAGCAGGGTAAGGGGGCGGGCGCGCTTGGTCATCACAGATATCCTTCAGACAATCGGGCAAGGGGAAGGGGGCAATCCAGATATCGCCACCCTTCCGCTGTCCCTACATATTGGGATAGTTCGGGCCGCCGCCACCCTGCGGCACCACCCAGTTGATGTTCTGCGTCGGATCCTTGATATCACATGTCTTGCAGTGAACGCAGTTCTGCGCGTTGATCTGCAGCCGTTTGCCACCGGCTTCGGCATCGTCCAGAATTTCATAGACCCCCGCCGGGCAATAGCGGGTCTCCGGCGATTCATAGCGCGCCCAGTTGACGCTGATCGCAACCGACGGGTCCTTCAGCTGCAGATGGATCGGTTGGTCTTCCTCGTGATTGGTGTTGGACAGGAAGACCGAGGACAACCGGTCGAAACTGATCTTGCCATCCGGTTTGGGATAGGCGATGCGCGGCGCGTCGCTGGCCAGGCGCAGCCGGTCATGGTCGGTATGGTGGCGGAAGGTCCACGGTGCCTTGCCCCGAAACAGATAAGTGTCGAGCGCGGAATAGGCGAGGCCCGCGAACAGACCAAAGCGGAACGACGGGCGGATATTGCGCACCGCTTTCAGTTCCTGCCAGATCCAGCTGGCTTCCAGCTTCTGGCGATAGGCTTCGGGGGCGGCGGTCGGGGCATCGCCCGACAGCTGTTCGAACACACCTTCGGCCGCCAGCATGCCCGATTTCATGGCCGTGTGGGTGCCCTTGATCTTGGGCACGTTCAGGAACCCGGCGCCGCAGCCGACCAGACAACCGCCCGGAAAGGTGGTGGCGGGGATCGACTGGAACCCGCCCTCA
>CAYRWZ010000011.1:26221-26473 GCA_964428065.1 uncultured Comamonadaceae bacterium
GAAAAATCCGCGCACGGCGGGATGATGCTTAAAGCGCTGGAACTCCTCGAACGGCGACAGGTGCGGGTTGGTGTAATCCAGCCCGATCACAAATCCGACCGCGACCTGATTGTTTTCCAGGTGATAGAGGAACGAGCCGCCATAGACATCGCTCTGCACCGGCCAGCCGATCGTGTGCAGGATCAGCCCCGGCTGATGCTTGGCCGGGTCGATCTCCCACAATTCCTTGATCCCAATGGCATAGGTCTGCGG
>CAYRWZ010000011.1:26491-44126 GCA_964428065.1 uncultured Comamonadaceae bacterium
GACCCCGGCGCGCAGGTCGAAGCGCTCGAACAGGGTCTTGGTCAGCGACCCGCGGCACCCTTCGGAAAAGATCGTCTGCTTGGCCCGCAGTTCGACCCCCGGCTGATAGGCGTCGGTTTTATGCCCGTCGCGGCCGATGCCCATATCGCCGGTGGCGACGCCGACCACGCGCCCGTCCTCGTACAGCACCTCTGCAGCGGCGAAACCGGCATAGATTTCGACGCCCAGCTCCTCTGCCTGCTGGCACAGCCAGCGGCACAGGTTGCCCAGGCTGATGATATAGTTGCCGTCATTGTGCATTTGCGGCGGCGTCGGCAGGCGGATGGCCGCGTTTTCGGTCAGGAACAGGAAGCGGTCTTCGGCCGCCGGGGTGTTCAGCGGCGCGCCGCGTTCCTTCCAGTCGGGGAACAGCTCGTTCAGCGCGCGCGGCTCCAACACTGCGCCCGACAGGATATGGGCGCCGATTTCCGATCCTTTTTCGATCAGGCAGACCGCAAGGTCTCGTCCGGCTTCGGCCGCCAGTTGCTTCAGCCGGATGGCGGCCGACAGGCCCGATGGCCCGCCGCCGACGACCACCACATCATATTCCATCACTTCGCGCGTCATGGCCCAAAGCCCCCCTTCGGTGCGCGGCGAGTATTCATCCCCCCTTGGGACTGTGCCTCTTGATCGACCCGCCGCTTTTGTTCTTATCGCGATTTTGCGCAACCCGTGCGACACACCCTTAGCGTGATAAAGGTTCGTTGTCGCCGCTGCAACATCAAGCGGGACGTGCTACCACTTCATCATGTCGATGATGCCGCCCTCCAGCCCCCCTCCAAACGGCCCTCCCCTAAACGGCCCGGCCTTGGCGCGTGCGGTGCTGGACTGGTACGCGGCGATCGGCGTGGATGAGGCGATCGGCGACGACCCGGTCGATCGGTTCCGCGCGCCCCCGCCCCCTCCACCGCTCTCCTCGCCGGCTGTGTCTGCCCGAACCGCTTCTGCCCGAACCGCTTCTGCCCACTCCGCCAGTGGTTCCGGGACCGGTCCGGCCGCAGCGCGTCCTGCTGCTGAAACTGCTTCCGAAACTACTGCCGAAACCCAGGTGCAAGATGCGCGCAGCGTTGCGGCGGCGGCCGCCACTCTGGCAGACCTCAAGGCGGCGATGGCCGATTTCGCGCCGCTGCCGTTCCGCAAGCTGGCGCGCACGCTGGTCTTTGCCGATGGCGATCCGGCCGCGCCGGTCATGGTGATCGGCGAAGCACCGGGAGAGGAGGAGGACCGCACCGGGCGGCCCTTCGTCGGCCGGTCGGGCCAGTTGCTGGACCGGATGCTGGCGGCCATCGGCCTCAGCCGGGCCGACGGCACGGCCTATCGTCACCTTCCGGCCAGCGATGACCCGCGAGCCGTCCCCGCAGGCCCTCGCACTCTACGAGCCGTTTTTGCGGCGGCATATAGATCTGGTCCGGCCCCGGCTGCTGCTGTTGGCGGGGGGCACGCCGCTGACCACCGTGCTGGGTGGCGATCTGCGCATCACCCGGGCGCGCGGCCAATGGTTCAGTTATTCCCCAGGTCAGGCCCCAGGTCAGGATGGCTCAACCGACAGTATTCCAACCCTGGCGACATACCATCCGTCGTTTTTATTGCGCACCCCGGCAGCAAAGGCGCAAGCCTGGCAAGATTTGCTGACCTTCCGCGAGAAACTGCGTACCCTGCTCTCTGCCTGACTTCATAAGATACTGATTTTTAATCCGTATTTTGTATTGCCAAATTTTGTCATAATTCTCGCCTTGTCATAGCCCCCACCATGGACTATGTCAGCCGCATGATCGCGCACCGGTCTCGGACGGGGGGTGGGGTTATCCTCCCCTCGGGCCGACAGCTATTTGCGATGGTGGGCTTGGTGCTGAGCCTGCTGTCGGTTGGGGGTCCAAATGCGGGGGCGGCACAGCCTGCCCTGTCGGCAAAAGGACCGAACGTACCGGTGGAAGAACCGGCTGCGGCGCTCCCCCATATTCTCTCCACGGGCGATGCCCTGCTGTATCGCCGCATCCTCCAGGTTCAGTCCGAAGGCGACTGGGCAACGGCCGACCGGCTGTTGCCGGCGATCCGCGACCGCATCCTGCACGGCGATGTGCTGGCGCGCCGGTATCTGGATTCCCGCTACAAGGCCAGCTTTGCCGAATTGCGCGACTGGCTGTACGTCAATCGCACCCATCTCGATGCGCCGCGTCTGTATCGCCTGGCCGTGTTGCGCAAACCGTCCGGGGCCGCCCTGCCGCCCAAGCCGGTTGCGGCGACCGCGCCCTATCAGGGGTCCGGCGATCTGGATCAATCCTGGCGCGACAAGCCGCTGGCGCTGACCAGCCGGTCGGCCGCGGCGCTGGCCTGGTACCGCCGGGCCGAGGCCGATCTGGCGAAGGGCCAACTGGTGGCGGTCCGCAAGCAGGTGGAAACCGCGCCCGATGCGGTCGATCCCGCCCTGGTCGATGCGATTCGCGGCGGGTTGGCCTTGCGGGCCTATCTGGCGGGGGATTTCGCGGCGGCGCAGCGCTATGGCCAACTGTCTGCCCGTTCTGCCGGGGAGGCGCCGACCGGCGCTTGGTTTGGTGGCCTGGCTGCCTGGCGTCAAGGCAAGTACGAGGCTGCCGCCACCTTGTTCGAGGCTGTGGCATCGTCCGCAGCGGCGTCCGAATGGACGGCATCCGGCGGTGCCTTCTGGGCCGCCCGCGCCCATGGCCGCCTGAAGCGCGCCGATCAGCGCGCCAAATGGCTGGAGGCGGCCGCCACCTCCAAATACAGTTTCTATGGCCTGCTGGCCGCCCGCACCTTGGGGCGGGCAAGCGACTATCGCTGGGAGTTGCCGACGATTGCCGCCCGCGATCTGGCGACGCTGCTGGAATTTCCCGGCGTCGGGCGGGCGCTGGCGCTGGTCCAGGTGGAAGACCGCGCGGCGGCAGAGCGCGAATTGCGCGCGATTCTGCCGCGTCTGCCCGATGCCCTGCTGCCCGCCATGGTCACTCTGGCCGAACAGGGCGGCATGCCCGGTCTGGCCATGCATGTGGCGGGCCGTTTGCAGGAACAGGGCGGGCCGCGCCTCGATGCGGCGCTCTATCCCGTGCCGCCCTGGAAGGGCATGCAGCAGACGACCAATCCGGCCTTGCTCTATGCCTTTGCCCGGCAGGAATCCCAGTTCGACCCCAGCGCGCAGAACGGCAAATCGGGTGCAGCCGGGCTGATGCAGCTGATGCCGGCCACGGCGCGGGCCATGGCGGCGCGCGGCCCGAAACTCGCCAGCCACGATGCAGCCCTGCTTAACCCCGATATCAACATCACCCTGGCCGACCGGCTGGTGAACGCCCTGCTGCGGCATGATGATGTGGACGGCAACATGCTGTACCTGCTGGCCGCCTATAACGCGGGCGAGGGGGCGTTGCAGCGCTGGAAAAAGCAGATGGGCCGCCTGTCCGACCCGCTGCTGTTCCTGGAAAGCATTCCAGCAGCGGAAACCCGCCAGTTTGTCGAACGCACCATGGCGAATTTCTGGATCTATCAGGATCGGCTGAACCAGACGCAAGAGACGCTGGAGGCCATGGCGGGCGGCGGGCGGCCCCTCTATAGCGACAGCTGGCAGCCGACCACCATCGCCACCCGGCGTTAGCACCATCCCCGATCGCGCCGTTTCCCCAATTGCGCCGGCCCCCTTGCCGGGGTGGGGGTCAGGTGGCACATACTGGGCCGGTTGTTTCTGACAAAGGATGCCCGTCATGCATCGCCTGGATGAAAGCCGCCCGTTCCTGCCGGTGCGGATCGCCATTCTCACCGTGTCCGACACGCGCGACGCCGGTACCGACCGGTCTGGCGACACCCTGGCCGGCTTGATTGCAGAATCGGGTCATGTGATGGCCGAACGCCGCATCGTGCGGGATGAGCGCGCCGATATCGAAGCCGCGCTGCGCCACTGGGTTGCCGATCCGCAGATCGATGTCGTGCTGTCGACCGGCGGTACCGGCGTGACCGGCCGCGATGTCACGCCCGAGGCGTTTTCCGCCGTGTTCGAAAAGGAAATCCCCGGGTTCGGGGAATTGTTCCGCTGGATCAGCTATCAGAAAATCGGCACATCCACCATTCAGTCGCGGGCGATCGGCGGGGTTGCGGGCGGAACCTATCTGTTCGCCCTGCCCGGCTCCCCCAGCGCCTGCCGCGATGCCTGGGGCGAAATCCTGCGCTGGCAGTTGGACAATCGGCACCGCCCGTGCAACCTGGTGGAGCTGATGCCGCGCCTGCGGGAGCATGAAACCGCCCGCAGCAAGGGGCTTTAATCCTCGATCTGGTCAATCGACGTGACGACATACCCAAGGTCCGCCGGATATTTCGCGTCGATCTTCCGGCGGAGATCAAGCTGGTCGTTGGCCCGGAACTCGATATAGTGCGTATCGGCCCAGCGGTCGTCCAGGCGGCTGTGCCGTTCGCCGCGCGCCACGGCCTGGGCGACCTTCTCGTTCATGATCCCCACCTCGAATTTCGGCATGACCGCGTCCCCCAATCCCGACTAAAAAGTTTTATAAACTCTGCGATAAGTAACCCTGAATGCAAAGCGTTCCTTTCCTCCCACACGCACACGCGCCACAGGTCAGCGCATGAGCTTCGCGCGCGCCATCGCCACGGTCGGCGGTTTCACCATGATCAGCCGCGTGCTGGGCTTCGTGCGCGATGTGGTCACAGCCGCGGTGCTGGGGGCCGGTCCGCTGGCCGATGCCTTTTTCGTTGCGTTCAAGCTGCCCAATTTCTTCCGCCGGCTGTTCGGTGAAGGCGCATTCAACGCCGCCTTCGTGCCCCTGTTCGCCGGGTTGCTGGCCAGTGAAGGGCGATTGGCGGCCTGGCGCTTCGCCGAACAGGCGATGGCGGTACTGCTGGCCGTCACCCTGGCCTTCACTATGCTGGCCGAAGGGGGGATGCGCGGCCTGGTGCTGCTGATGGCCCCCGGCTTCGCCGACGATCTGGTGCGGTTCGAAGCGACGGTAGAGCTGTCGCGCATCACCTTCCCCTATCTTCTGTTCGTCTCCCTGGCGGCATTACAATCCGGGGTGCTCAATTCGCTCGACCGCTATGCGGCGGCGGCGGCGACGCCGATCCTGCTCAATCTCTGCATGTTGGGCGCGGCGGCCTCCGTCGCGCTGTTCCCGACCGAAGGCCATGCCCTGGCCTGGGGGGTGGTGATTGCCGGCGCGATGCAGTTCCTCTGGCTCAGCGTTTCGGTCGCCAAGGCGGGCATGCCCCTGCGACTGCCCCGTCCGCGCCTGACACCCCAGGTGCGGCGGATGCTGGTGCTGATGGGGCCGGCGCTGCTGGGGGCGGGCGTCACCCATGTCAATGTCATGGTCGATATGATTGTGGCCTCTCTGCTGCCGGCGGGGGCGGTTTCCTATCTCTATTATGCCGACCGGGTGGCGCAGCTGCCGCTGGGCGTGGTGGGCGTTGCCATCGGCACGGCCTTGCTGCCCGTGCTGTCGAAGCAGATTCGCGGCGGCGATGAAGCGGCGGCCCATGCCAGCCAGAACCGCGCGATCGAATATGGCCTGATGTTGACCCTGCCGGCTGCTGCCGGGCTGATCGCCCTGGCGGCGCCGGTGATGGTGGTGCTGTTTCGGCGCGGGGAATTTTCCATGGCCGACGCCATGGCTGCCGCCCCGGCGCTGGCGGCCTTTTCGGTCGGTCTGCCCGCCTATGTGCTGATCAAGGCGCTGACCCCCGCTTTTTTCGCCCGCCACGACACCAAAACCACAGTGAAGATCGCCATTGCCTGCCTGGTCTCCAACGTAGTGCTGACCTTGAGCCTCATGCAGGTGCTGGCCCATGTCGGCATTGCGCTGGCAACCTCGATCTCCTCCTGGCTGAATGTCGCTGCGCTGGCGATCATCCTGTATCGCCGCGGCCATTTGCGGCTGGACCCGCGCACGGCCGGGCGGCTGCCCCGTCTGGTGATCGCGGCGGCGGTGATGGGGGCCGCGCTGGTGTTCGGGCAACTGGCCCTGTGGCCCTGGCTGGCGGGCCATGGTAGCGCAGGGGGCGGCGGCGCGGGCGGCGGGGTGCTGGGCGTGGTGATTCTGTTCGCCCTGATCGGCCTCGGCGGCGCGCTCTATTTCGGTCTGGCCCATCTGATCGGCGGGCTGGATCTGCGGGAGGTTAAGCGCATCGTCAAGCGCAGCGGCCCGCAATCGAACCCGCCCCCGCAGACGCCAGCTGCGTAACGCGCCCGGCTTGACAGCGCGCCCGCCCTCGGGCGATATCGCGGGCTGGCTGGATGTCCCGTCGATATCCCCCTCGACATCCCTTGGCTATGTCCCACACAACAGGCCCCGATCCCATGACGCAGCACCGCATTTTCTCTGGCATTCAGCCGACCCATAACCCGCATCTGGGCAATTATCTGGGGGCGATCCGGAATTGGGTGGTGCTGCAATCGCAGTTCGAATCGATTTTCTGCGTCGTCGATCTGCACGCGCTGACCGTGCCACAGGATCCGGCGGCGCTGCGCCATGCCACGCGGGAAGTGGCGGCATCCTACATCGCCTCTGGCATCGATCCGGACGCCTGCATCATCTTCAACCAGTCGGCGGTGTCGATGCATGCCGAACTCGGCTGGTTGCTGGGCACGCTGACGCCGATGGGGTGGCTCAACCGCATGACCCAGTTCAAGGACAGCGGCGGGCCTCGGCCTTTATGCCTATCCGGTGCTGATGGCGGCGGATATCCTGGGCTATCACGCAACCCACGTTCCGGTGGGGGAGGATCAGAAACAGCATCTGGAGCTGGCGCGCGACATTGCCGGCGCCTTCAACCGCCAATTCGGGGTCGAGTTCTTTCCCCTGCCCGAACCGCAGATTTTCGGCGCGGCAACCCGGGTGATGAGCCTGCGCGACGGATCGAAGAAAATGTCGAAGTCGGATGAAAGCGATTATTCGCGCATCAACCTGACCGACGATGCCGATGCGGTGGCGCAGAAGATCCGCAAGGCCAAGACCGATCCGAACCCGCTGCCGGACAGCGTTGAAGGGCTGGAAGGCCGGCCGGAAGCCGACAATCTGGTTGGCATCTTTGCCGCGTTGACCGACCGGACCCCGGCCGATGTGCTAACCGAATTTGGCGGCAAGAGCTTCTCTGACTTCAAGGCCGCGCTGACCGAGGTGCTGGTCGATCGCTTCGTGCCGATCGGGGCCGAAATGAAGCGCCTGATGGCCGCGCCGGACCATATCGATGCGGTGCTGAAGCGTGGGGCAGAGCGGGCCGCTGCCATCTGCACGCCGATCCGCAATCAGGTCTATGACATCATGGGGCTGCTGCGGCCCTGACCGTTCGTCCAAACAGGGCAAGGGCAATCAGCGCCAGCGCCCCCGCCGTCATGGCGGCGGTGCCGAGGGCGAACAGAGCCCGATAATCCCCCGTCGCGGCGAATAGGTAGGACAGACCATAGGCCCCGGCGGCCTGAAAAATGCCGAACAGCAGGGTCAGCGTGCGCCAGGTTTGGCGATAGGCCGCGACGCCGACGATTTCCAGCGCGGCCCCGCTGGTCAGCATGGCAATACCGGGTGTCACCGCCCCGACAATGGCGGAGCCGACGGCCATCAGCGCCAGCGATTCGGTCAGCAGCGGGCTGGCCACGCCCAGCGCCTTGGCCGATACCGCCAGCGCCAGCGTAGGGCGAAAGCCGATGCGGTCGGCCAGCGCGCCCAGCAGGATTGGCCCGGCCATGGCCCCGCAGCCGAACGCGATCCACTGCCAGCCGCCCAATCCCAGACCCAGGCCCAGACCGCGCGCGACATAATCGGCAATGAACACGCTGTGCGGGACAAAGCCGATGGCATCAGCAATATAGGCGAAGGCCAGCAGGCCCATGGCCCAGCCGCCGGTCAGGCGCAAGCGGTCCGATGCCGGTGCGGCGGCGATCTGCCCCGCCTGTAGTCCGGCCCCGATATTGGCCCCGGTATCCAGCGGCACCAGCGCCCCCCCGGCCTGCCAGAACCGCCACCCGGCCAGCAGCGCAATCAGTCCGACCGCTGAAATGCCGATCCAGGCCACAACAACGCCGAAGTCGGCCAGCCACGGCACCAGGGTGCCCGACAGGGCGATTCCGCTGCCGATGCCGGTGAACATCAGCCCGCCAACCCGGCCACGGGCCGATGCGGGTGTTGCGGCCAGCACGGCAGGCGCGGCCAGAATGATCAGCACCCCGCCAGTGATGCCGGTCAGCAGGCGCAGGGGCACCAGCCCCCAGAAACCCGGATTGAGGGCGCACAGCAGGGTGGCGGCAACCGTTGCGGCCAGCGCGGTCCGGATGGTCATCCCCGTGCCCCAGGCCCGCGCCAGCGGCAGGGCCAGCAAGCCCCCCAGCAGATAGCCGCCCAGGTTGGTTGCGCCCAGATACGCGGCTTCTGCCCCGCTGGTCCAGCCCGCGCCGACCATGGCCGGGATCATCGGGGTGAAGCTGAACCGCCCGACCCCATGGCCGACCAGAAGGGCGAGAAAGCCGGGCAGGGCGAAGGCAACCAGGGCTAGAAACGGCAAGGACCGGGATGCAGGGGCGGCGGGCGTTGCCTTGGCCTCGTCCGCCATCGGACTAAACGCTCCCCGCGCGCTCGATCACCAGAATCCGCGACGGCACCAGCGGGTGGGCCACATGTTCGTCGCCGGCGCTGGCGTGGAAGATATCGCCGGGCGACAGGCGATGGCTGGATTCGATACCATCGCGGCGGGTTTTCATCTCCACCGCGCCGTCCAGCACCACGAAGACTTCTTCGCCATCGTTGATGTGCCAGATATAGGGCTGATCGGTCCAATGCAGGCGCACCGTTGCGCCGTCGATTGCCGCGATGTCCAGGGCGGCCCAGGCGCGTTCCCCGGTGAAAGCCCGCGGATCAATCACCCGCATGTCTCTAATCCTCGTCCTCGGCTTCGATCCGGTCCATATCTTCGTCCGAAAAGCCAAAGTGATGGCCGATTTCGTGAATCAGGACATGGCGCACGATATCGTCCAGGGATTCCCCAGTCTCGCACCAATAATCGAGGATAGGTCTGCGATACAGGAAGACCATATCGGGCATCGCTGCCGGGTCGAGGACGCTTTTCTGCGTCATCGCCACCCCCTGATACAGGCCGAGCAGATCGAAGGGGGAATCGAGATCCATCTCCTCCACCACATCGTCGTCGGGGAAGTCTTCCACCCGGATCACCACATCGCGGGCCAATGCCCGCAACGTGTCGGGAATGGTCAACAGGGCCGCATGGGCCATGGCTTCAATCTGGTCGAGGGTCGGCGGGTGGGTAATGCGCGTCATCATTGGCACAGTTTAGCCAAGCTGGACAGACGGGGGAAGCTGTCGCACCCTGTGGGTTCAAAGTTTTCGCCGATCATCAGGGGGTAAGGAAATCCCGTGTCGACTGACGTTCAGCTGCTATCCGAGGCCGACCGCGCGCGCCTGCTGCCCACCCTGGCCGGCTGGGAGCCGGTGCCGGGGCGCGATGCCATCCGCCGGGTGTTCACCTTCGCCGATTTCAACGCCGCCTGGGGGTTCATGAACCGCGTGGCGCTGAAGGCGGAGCAGATGGACCATCATCCCGAATGGTTCAACGTCTATAACCGGGTGGAGGTGCTGCTGACCACCCATGACTGCAACGGCCTGTCGCAGCGGGATATTGCCCTGGCAGGGTTCATGAATCAGGTTGCCGGACTGTAGATCGGCCCTGTGCAGATTGACACCCGCATCCGCCCCCCCTATCGTCTTGGCCATGATGACAACCCATATCAACCTGCAGATTTGCCCTGCGCCCTGCTTCCCGCCTGCGCCGCTGCGCGCGGTTGGCGGTTGGCGTTGGCGACTCGCATCCGGTGGGTGAGGGATCGGGGTCCGCGTTTCATCGCAGGAATATCGCATCAGCAACCCACCAGGAGTGATCCGGTGGGTTTTTTGTCGCCGGATCGGGTGAGTGGCCTGGAAATTAGCCTGGAAAATCGGGGCAGAAACAGGGGATAGAACCGATATGATTACCGATCTGCTGGAAAAGGTTGGCCGCCGCGAGGATCTGTCGCGGGAGGAACTGCGCGCCGCCCTCGACGCCCTGATCGACGGCCAGTGCCCGGATATCCAGTTTGCCGCCCTGTTGATGGGGCTGCGGGTCAAGGGCGAAACGGTGGAAGAACTGATCGGCGCCGCCGATGTGCTGCGCGCCCGCGCGCTCAAGGTACCGGTGAAGGAACGGCCCTTGCTGTGCACCGCCGGCACTGGCGGCGACGGGTCCGGCAGCCTGAACCTGTCCACCGCCGCCGCCTTTGTGGCAGCCGGCGCCGGGGCCAGCGTCGCCAAGCATGGCAATCGGTCCGTTTCCTCCAAATGCGGCAGCGCCGATGTGCTGGACGCGCTGGGCGCGCCGGTGGAATCGACGCCAGAGGAAATTGCTGTCGCCCTGGAAACGGTCGGCATTAGCTTCCTGTTCGCCCCGCTCTATCACCCGGCCACCAAGGCCGTGGCCGCCGTGCGCCGGGGCCTGGGCGTGCGTACGCTGTTCAATCTGCTGGGGCCGCTGACCAACCCGGCCAATGTCCGCACCCAGATGATCGGCGTCTATCATCCGTCGAAAACCTTGGTCATGGCCGAAGCGTTGCGCGCCCTGGGGGCAGAACGCGGCCTGGTGGTGGCGGCCGAACCGGGGCTTGACGAAATCTCCCCCGCCGGGCCGACCACCGTGGTGGAATTGAAGCGCGGCGCCCTGCGGCAGTTCACCGTCACACCGCGCGATTTCGGGCTGGAGCCAGTCTTGCTCGACAGCATTGCCGGGGGCGATCCGGCCTATAATGCGGCGGCGATCCGCGCCATCCTGTCCGGCGAACCGCACCCGGCGCGCACGGCGGTGCTGCTGAACGCGGGGGCGGCGCTGGTGGCGGCCGGCCTGGCCGAGGATTTCCGCGAGGGTGCCGCCTTGGCCGCCCGGTCGATCGACAGCGGCGCAGCGCTGGGCAAGTTGCACGCCCTGTGCGCGCTGCGCAAGCCGCCCCTGGCCATCCCGTCGGTGGGGGTGGTGCGATGAGTGTAGCCCCCAATATGTTGACGCCAAATACGCTCACTCCGGGCAATCGCCTGATCCCGATTCTGGAGCAGCGCCTGAAGGATGTGGTGGCGGCGCAGGATGCCACGCCCCTGGCGGCGCTGGAGGCAGCGATTGCGAAAATGCCCC
Source organism: uncultured Comamonadaceae bacterium (assembly GCA_964428065.1). Classification (GTDB taxonomy): domain Bacteria; phylum Pseudomonadota; class Alphaproteobacteria; order Elsterales; family Elsteraceae; genus CAYRWZ01. The sequence continues at coordinate 37,703 of CAYRWZ010000011.1, forward strand.
CCCCGCGCGGTTTCATCGATGCGGTGACGCGGCCGGGCCTGCAGGTGATTGCGGAAATCAAGCGCGGCTCCCCCTCGGCCGGGGTGATCCGCGCGGAAGCCGATCCGGCGGCGATTGCCCGATCCTATGAACGCGGCGGCGCGGCGGCGCTGTCGATCCTGACCGAGCCGCATTTCTTCCGCGGGTCGCTGGAGGATTTCCGCGCGGCACGGGCGGCGGTGCGCCTGCCCTGCATCCGTAAGGATTTCGTGGTCCACCCCTATCAGCTTGCGGAAACCCGCGCGATCGGGGCCGATGCCTGCCTGCTGATCGTCGCCGCGCTGGGGCAGGACACCAAGCGGTTTCTGGACATCGCCACCGGCTATGGCCTGGATGCGCTGGTGGAGGTGCATGACGAGGCTGAGCTGCGCATTGCCATCGACAGCGGCGCGCGGCTGATCGGTGTCAATAACCGCGACCTGACCACCTTCAAGATCGATATCGCCACCAGCGAACGCCTGGCCCGGCTGTTGCCGACCGATCGGTTCCTGGTTGCGGAAAGCGGCCTTGAAACTAGTGCCGATTTCGCCCGCATGGCGCGGGCCGGGGCCGCCTGCGTGCTGGTCGGCACCTCGCTGATGACGACCCCCGATCCGGGTGCGCGTCTGGCGGAGATTCTGGCGGGGATTCCGTCAGACGCACAGGGCAAGCAGCCCGTCCGGCCGCAATGACGCGGGTCAAGATCTGCGGGCTGACCCGGCTGGACGATGCCTTGGCCGCCGTGCGCCACGGGGCCGATGCGCTGGGCTTCATCCTGTGGCCGCGCAGCAAGCGCTTTATTGCCCCCGATGCGCTGCGCGCCCTGCTGTCCGAACTGCCGCCCCTGGTGACCACGGTGGGTGTTTTCGTCGATGAACCGGCGGCGGGGATTGTTGATCTGTGGCGGCGTACCGGCTTGTCGGCCGTACAATTATCCGGGGACGAACGGCCGCAGGATTATCACGGCCTGCCCATGCCGCTGATCAAGGCGTTTCGCCAGCCCCCCGCCGCAGACCTGCTGGACGCCTGGCCCGCCGCCGCCTTTCTGGCCGATGGGGCGGGCACGCCCGGTACGGCCACCCAATATGGCGGATCGGGCCATTCCGCGCAGGACGATGTGATCGCCGCCCTCGCCCCCACGGGCCGGTTGATCCTTGCAGGCGGCTTGACGCCGGAAACTGTCGCCGACCGCATCGCCGCCCATCGCCCCTATGCGGTCGATGTCGCCAGCGGCGTCGAACGCGAACCCGGCATCAAGGACCATGCCCGCATCGCCGCCTTTCTGACAGCGGCGAAGGGGGCGGATCAACCGCACCAGATCTGACTGGTCTCCAACCACACGGCCAAGCCGGTCTTGCTCCACAGCCAGCCCGCCCCGCCCAACAGGGCAAGGGCGAGGGGGGTGAGGAGCAGGGCGATGCCGGTGGGTGACATTCGATCTCTCAACATCCTGTGACCCTAGGCTGACGCCTTGAGCGGCCCGGCCAGGGTGGGCGATTGGGCTTCCCGGATCGGCAGATGCACCAGGGCGGCGAATACGCCCAGCGCAATCCCCAGATACCAGACGATATCATAGGACCCGGTGGTATCGAACAGATAGCCGCCCATCCACACGCCCAGGAAACTGCCGATCTGGTGGCTGAAAAAGACGATTCCATACAGGGTCGAAAGATAGCGCGCGCCGAACATGATGGCGACCAGCCCGCTGGTCAGCGGTACGGTGCCCAGCCACAGGAACCCGAAGGACGCGGCGAACAGCAATGCGACCGTCTCGGTCAGAGGGACCAGCAGGAAAATCACAATGGCGACTGCGCGCAGCAGATAGATCGCCGCCAGCAGGCCCTTCTTGCTGTGTCGGCCGCCCCACATGCCGAACAGGAACGATCCGGCGATGTTGAACAGGCCGATCAGCGCCAGCGCCCAGGCGCCGATGCGGGCGTCCAGTCCCCGGTCGGTCAGATAGCCGGGCAGGTGGGTGCCAACAAAGGCGACATGGAAGCCGCAGACGAAAAAGCCCAGGATCAGCAGCCAATAGCCGGGATAGGCGAACGCCGCCTTCAGCACCCCGCCGAAATTATCCACCCCGCCCAGCGCAACCGGCCGTTCCACCTGATCGGCCTTACGCAGACCCAGGGTGAAAATCAGCATGCCGAGCGCAAGGCCCGCCAGCACTGTCATGGCCGGACGCCAAGTTAGCCCGTCCAGCAGGGCCTGCGCGCCCGGAACCACGGCAAACTGCCCGAAGGAGCCGCCCGCCGTGATGATCCCGAACGCCAGTGTGCGCTTTTCCGGCGGCACCAGCCGCCCCACTGCACCCAGCAGCACAACGAAGGTGGTGCCGGCCAGGGCAACCCCGATCATCACGCCAAGGGTGATGTTGAGGCCGAGGGGATCGTGGCTCATCGCCGCCAATGCCAGACCGGCGGCATAAAGCACGGTGGTCGCCAGCACGACCTTGACCGACCCGAACCGGTCGGCCAGTGCGCCGATGAACGGCTGTGCTGCGCCCCACAACAGGTTCTGCATGGCGATGGCGAAGCTAAAGACTTCCCGTCCGACATTCAGGTCCATGCCGATGGGCCGCAGAAACAGGCCGAAGGAATTTCGGATGCCCATGGCCAGGGTCACGATGGTGGCGGCGCAGATCGTGGCGATCAAAGCAACGCGCGTGAAGCTAGGAGTGCCCGTTTTGGGCGCGGCAGTCTGGGTCGGGCTGGACATTCTGGACGATCCTACAGGGGCCTTGCGGTAATGCCAGCGGTTACAGTGCGCCAATCCCGCAGCGGCGTGAACCGCTTTCTTGTCATAAGGACAATGTGATGCGCGCGGCCTGGCTCTGGTCCGTCACGATTTTGCCACAAGATGAACGGCAGATGAATTCCAGCTATCGGCGAATTAACTGGGGCTTCCATTCGGTTTCTTCTAATGTCTTCTTACACGAAGCGGCGATGGCGCCAAGTCTTCGTGATGAAAAAACCTGGATCACGAAAAGGAAGCCAAAATGAATCGGTTGTTTGCCCTTGCTGCCGCTACCTCCTTGTCTCTGGCCGCTGGGGCTGCCCTGGCTTCGGGCGCCGCGACCACGGCTCCGGCGGGTGCTGTTGCCGCCCCTGCTGCGACTGCCCCGGCTGCGACCGCTCCTGCCGCAACGCAGGCCCCGGCCGCTGCCGCAGTGGTGAAGCCGGTTGATGCGACCAAGGCCCCCGAAGTCAAAGGTACCGAAGTGAAAGGCACCGAAGTCAAGGCGCCGGAAGTGAAGTCTTCGGACGTCAAGACCGATACCAAGACCGCCCCGGCGGCAACCGTTCTGCCGGTCCAGCCGTCGAAGGACAAGGCCGTCACCACGGGCTCGGCCGTGACTGTGAAGCCGGCCGACACCAAGGCCGGCGACAAGGCAACCGATAAGGTTGTGAAGCCCGCCAGCTAACTTTTCCTGCCAACGACGCGCTTGGCAGGCGGGTCCGGCGATCATAGTGTGGCCATGATCTGGCGCCTATGGTCGCCGTTGCCGTTGGGGCTGGATAGCCGGATATAAATCATCCGGATACGGCCATCCGGATTTGGGGAGGCTGAAAGTGGCGATTGTTACGGCAACTCGGAATTACCCCTATTCGACTGTGGTGCGCGTGGATGTCGTTTATGCTGATGGTTCGACGGCCAGCGGTTCCGGCGTCGTGGTCGGCGCGAATGACATTCTGACCGCCAGCCATGTGGTGTTCGACGGCAATGCCGGGGAAGCCGTGCAGGTGGTGGTGACCCCCGGCCTGTCTGGAAATTCCACACCGTTCAGCGCCTATTCGGCGGTCGATATCTCCTACCGCATGGTCGATACCGATGGCGATGGGTTCCTGTCGCGCGATTTCGACGTGCCGAATGATCTGGCGGTCATCTCCCTCGACCGCGCCCTCAATGTCACCACGGGCAACATGGCCCTCGACCCCAATTTCTGGGCCAGTGCGGTGAATGTCACCGGCTATCCCGGCCTCTTGGGCGGGCGGACCATGGCGAACGAGGTGGGGTCTGCCACCGCTGACGGGAACGGCGTGATCGAGTTTGCCGGCGGCTTGCAGGCGGCATCCGGCATGAGCGGCGGGCCGATCTGGTATCAGACGGCCAATGGCGCCTATGTGGTTGGCGTGGTTTCCACCACCAGCTGGGGCACCGATCTGGGCGGCCCTCGCTATAACGATATGGCCCAGTATGTCGCCGCCAACGATATCTATATGCAGGGCGGGCGCCTGCCGGGCGGGCGGATCGATGCCTCTGCCAACAGCGATGCCATCAACGGGTCGGTCAATGCCGACCGTATCCACGGCCTGAATGGCGACGATGCGATCCAGGGCGGACCAGGCAGCGATCTGGTGGCTGGGGGGCGCGGCAATGATACGGTGCGCGGTGGCCAGGATGCCGATCAGGTGGCGGGCGGCGTTGGCGATGATCTGCTTTATGGCGGGAATGCCGACGATCTGATCTTCGGCGATCCGGGGCGGGACCAGATGTTCGGCGGGTTGGGCAACGATACCCTGTGGGGCGGGGCGGGGGCAGACCTGCTGCGCGGCGGGCAGGGCAACAATGCCTATTTCGGCGATACCGGCGCCGATACGGTTGAGCTGAACCGCGCCACCGGCCAGGACATCATGTCCGATTTCAACGCGGCGGAGGGCGACCGCATCCGTCTGCTCGACGGGTTGACGCTGGTGCGGATCGATGCCGACAGCCAGGGCGATGCCATTTTGCGCCTGTCCAATGGCGGCGCGCTGACCCTGTGGGATGTCAAGGCCGCCGCCTTTGACCGTGGTTGGCTGATCTAGACGGTTAGCTGGCGGCGCGTTTGATCATGCTGGTGGTCGATTGCCCCGGCTCCAGCGTTGCCAGCAGCACCTGCCCGCCATTGCCCAGCACGATATCGGCGCCGACCACGGTTTCTACGGTGTAATCTGCGCCCTTGACCAGCACATCCGGCTGCAGGGTGCGGATCAGGTCCAGCGGCGTATCCTCCCCGAACAGGGTGACTGCATCCACTTGGGCCAGCGAGGCCAGCACGATTGCCCGCGCCATTTCCGTCTGCACCGGGCGGGTTTCGCCCTTCAGCCGCTTGACCGAGGCATCGGTATTAATACCAACCACCAGCCGGTCGCAGGCGGCGCGCGCCTGCCGGATCAGCGAGACATGGCCGGGGTGCAGCAGATCGAAACAGCCATTGGTGAAGCCGATTTTCAGCCCCTGACGCCGCCAGGCCGTCACTTGGTCGATCAGGCGCGGCCGGGTCAGGATCTTGCTTTCGCCTTCCAGCAAGTCGCGGTTGTGGAACGCGCCAACCAGTTCTTCGGTCCGGCAGATGGCTGTCCCCACTTTGCCGACCACCACCCCGGCGGCGGCATTGGCCAGGGCGCAGGCCTGTTCGATCGGAATCCCGGCGGCCAGACCGGCGGCCAGGGTGGCAACCACGGTATCGCCGGCGCCGGACACGTCATAGACTTCGCGCGCAACGGAATTGAGGTGCAGCGGCTCCTGCCCCTTGCGCACCAGGGTCATGCCGTCTTGGCTGCGGGTGACTAGCACGGCGGCGAAATCGCAGCGGTCCAGCAGCCAGGTGGCGGCGTCGATCACTGCGCGGTCGCTGTCGATCGGCAGGCCGGTTGCCTCTGCCAGTTCGGCCCGATTGGGCGTAACCACGGTGGCGCCCTGATATTTGCGGTAATCGCGGCCCTTCGGATCGACGATAATCGGCACGCCCGCCGCCTTGGCGGCGCGGATCAGGCTGTCCAGCACATCGCCGCGCAGCACGCCTTTGCCGTAATCCGACAGGATCAGCGCGGCATGGTCGGCCAGCGCCGCCTCGGCCCGGGCCAGCAGATCGCGCGCGGCATCGTGGCCGATCGGGGCAGTGGTTTCCTGATCGGCCCGCAGGACTTGCTGATTGCTGGCAACGAACCGCGTCTTGATCGAGGTTTCGCGCCCATGTTCGACCAGCAGATGCGGCTCCACCCGCTGTTCTGCGCCGATCAGATGGGTGATTTCGGTCCCGGCCCGGTCATTGCCGATCACGGTGACGAAGCAGGTTTCCGCCCCCAGGGCGACCAGATTGCGCAGCACATTGCCGGCACCGCCTAGCACGCTGGTTTCGCGCTGAACGCGCAGCACGGGAATCGGCGCTTCGGGGGAAATGCGCTCGACACTGCCATAAACGAAGCGGTCGTTCATCACATCGCCCACGCACAGCACCCGGGCGGTTTGCAGCCGGTCCACCAAAGCAGCCAGATCGGCGGAAACAGTCATGCTGGTTTCTTCCCTTTGCTCGACGTCACCCGTGGTGCCGTCCTGATTGTGCGGTTGCTGCCGCCTGGCGCAAGACGTTTTCTATCCGGTCGGTGATCCGGTCGATATCGAAGGCGGTTTCGGCATA
>CAYRWZ010000012.1:0-18360 GCA_964428065.1 uncultured Comamonadaceae bacterium
GGCTGGAGCACGGTCGGACCGTGGACGCTGAGCTTCAGCGCGCCGCCGGTGGCAAGATCGGGCAGCAATTGCCCGGCCATGGCATCCAGATAGCCATAGAGTTCATGGGCGCCCCCGGCCATCACAGCCGCCAGCACCGACAGATTGTTCCAGCGCAACCGGCTTTCCGCGCCGGGAATCCGCGCATTGATGGCGGTTTCCGCCCGCGCGATCAGGGTTTCGATGCTGGGGCGGGATAGCCCAAGCGGATGGTCGAACTCAGCCATGGGCCAGACTCCAATCCAATGAGGTAAGGGAAAAATCGTATCCGGCATTGTCGAACCGGATGCGCAGCGCCGGGGGCGGCCGGGTATCGCCATCCGCGCCAGACAGCGCGCGCCCATCGGGCAAACACGGCATCCCGTTCTGCCACGCCCAATCGAAACGAATGCGGAAATCGGCCTTTTTCGGACGGGCCACCGCAATGCCCAGCGCCAGGATATCGCGGCCCAGGGTTTCGGCCTGCACGGCGACCGACTGGGCAACGCCATCCGCCACCAGCCAGGCCAGCGCCTCTTCGGCATAATGCTTGGCGCGTCGCAGCACATCGGGCTGCACCTTTTCGCGCGCCAGCAGCCACAGGCGCGAGCCGATCGGCTGGCCGACGATGCTGTCGCCCCACCAGCCGCGCCGGTCGGCCCGGCTCAGGATCGGCTGATCCAGCCCCGGACCATAGGCATCCTCGGGCAGCAGATCGTCGGGCAGCGCCCGCCGCCAGGTGAACAGCGAAATCAGGATTGCACTGGCAAGATCGCAATCGGCGGCCAGGGCGGGCGGCAGCGCCGCCCAATCCCCGCCCAGCCGGGCGCGATCCCATACGGTTGAGATATCCGGCACCGGACCCTCCATTTGGTTGAATGTAGAAAAGCGAAAGAAAACACAGATCGGCAGCGAATATTCCTGTAATCAAACAGGAACCGGGCAGAGCATTCTGTCTTTTTTTTAATGACGAAACCTGATCACTATCGTCGATAGTGAGAACTCATCCCCGCGCAAGAAACAGGGACGCCGATGCAGGTTAGTGTGAGTGAAGCCATTCGATCCGCCGCCCATGGTAGTTTACGGGATACTTTACGGGGCACTTTACGGGGCGCGTTACGGGCCACGCTGTTGCTGGGCATGAGCCTCGCGCTTGGCCTCGCGCTCGGCCAGACCGATGCCGGGGCGCAAAACCAGCCGAGACCCAGCCCGCCCGCGCCATCGGGCGGCACCAGCGGCCAGCAGCGCCTGGGGCCGCCCATCACCTTCGACAAGGAGGAGGAGTTTCTAAATCCTTACCTAAGGTCAGAGCGGTGGCCGGAGGCAGAGAAAAAGAAATACCACGACCTGGAATACCTTGGTCGACACCCCTATGTCCGAGACCCATTTGTGATCCAGCAATTCTGCGAATGGCAAAGGGCAACCGATCGCGTCGTTCAGCTTGCCCATAAGGAAATCGGACAGGGGCCGGTGGATGCCTTGCAGCCCGGTTATCGCTTCACCGTGATCGAACGCCCGGCACTGTACGGCATTCCGCAGACCGCACCGCTGGGGGTGTTTTCCAAGTCCCTGCAGGCCAAATACCCGGTCGGCCGGCCGGGCTTCATGATCGCGGGCGATGAGGTGATCATCCGCCGCATCCTGGAACGGGTCGGGCCGGAGATTACCGGCGATCCCATGCTGTGGGAGACGATCTATGAAATCGAAATCCCGACCCAGGATAATCGCATCACCTATTTTTCCTCTTACTTCGCAACCCAGGCGCTGCCAACCGGCGTGGATATCGCCCCCCACTGGTTTCATGCCCACAGGAACTTCAAGGACCGGGAAATTGCCAAAGCACGCAAACCACTGATTGACGATCTGGGCATTGATCCGATTTGGATGGAGGAAGTTTCGGTTGCTGTGCCATGGGATTCGATCTGGGAACGACAAAACTGCCCGCCCCACTTGAAACCGTGACGGCAGATCGGATGGATGCAGAAAAGGGAAAGAAAACACAGATCGGCCTAGAATATTCCTGTAATCAAACAGGAACCGGGCAGAGCATTCTGTCTTTTTTTTAATGACGAAACCTGATCACTATCGTCGATAGTGAGAACTCATCCCCGCGCAAGAAACAGGGACGCCGATGCAGGTTAGTGTGAGTGAAGCCATTCGATCCGCCGCCCATGGTAGTTTACGGGATACTTTACGGGGCACTTTACGGGGCGCGTTACGGGCCACGCTGTTGCTGGGCATGAGCCTCGCGCTTGGCCTCGCGCTCGGCCAGACCGATGCCGGGGCGCAAAACCAGCCGAGACCCAGCCCGCCCGCGCCATCGGGCGGCACCAGCGGCCAGCAGCGCCTGGGGCCGCCCATCACCTTCGACAAGGAGGAGGAGTTTCTAAATCCTTACCTAAGGTCAGAGCGGTGGCCGGAGGCAGAGAAAAAGAAATACCACGACCTGGAATACCTTGGTCGACACCCCTATGTCCGAGACCCATTTGTGATCCAGCAATTCTGCGAATGGCAAAGGGCAACCGATCGCGTCGTTCAGCTTGCCCATAAGGAAATCGGACAGGGGCCGGTGGATGCCTTGCAGCCCGGTTATCGCTTCACCGTGATCGAACGCCCGGCACTGTACGGCATTCCGCAGACCGCACCGCTGGGGGTGTTTTCCAAGTCCCTGCAGGCCAAATACCCGGTCGGCCGGCCGGGCTTCATGATCGCGGGCGATGAGGTGATCATCCGCCGCATCCTGGAACGGGTCGGGCCGGAGATTACCGGCGATCCCATGCTGTGGGAGACGATCTATGAAATCGAAATCCCGACCCAGGATAATCGCATCACCTATTTTTCCTCCTACTTCGCATCGCAGGCGCTGCCAAAGGGCGTGGATATCGCCCCTCACTGGTTCCATACGCAGCGGAATTTTAAGCGACAAGAAATTGCCAAAGCGCGCAAACCACTGATTGACGATCTTGGTATTGATCCGGTGTGGCTTATTCAATTGTCATGGCGTTTCAGTTGGGGCAGCAGCACCTGGTTGAAACAAAACTGCCCGCCCCACTTGAAACCGTGACGGCAGATCGGATGGATGCAAAATGTCTATCGGTGCGGCGGCCGGGTGCGGGTCAGGAAATCCAGCAGATCCTGGTGATGGGCCATCATCTGCTCCACCGTCATGCGTTTCAGTTCTGACGGCGACCAATGGAAAAAACCGGCCAGATCGGCGCATAAGGCGCGCCAGTTTTCCGGCAGGCTTTGAATATAGGGACGGCTGAGAGCCACCAGCCGCCAATAATCGCGGACCTCCATGGCATAGATCACGGCCTTATCCTCCCGGGACAGAATCGACAGAATGCGAATATCCCGGTCCATCGTTGCGGTCATTGACGCCAATTGCTCCAGGTCGCGCACGGTCATGGACAAGGTTAAGGTGATATCGGTTACCCGGCGGCCCGATTTCAGGGTGAACGGGTGGCTCAAGGTATAGCGAATCGGCTTGGACATAGAGCAAATCCTGCTAAGCGGGCCAGGCCGATGGGCCTGCCGGTCGAAGGAAAGAGAGGGGGAATTGCAGCCCGGCTGTTTCGGTGGACGGCGCAACGCCGCACTATCGGCCAAGCGTGTACAGCCCGTGCCCATCCTGCAGGCGGTGAACGATCTTGATCAGTTCGTCATGCACGATCGCCTTGACATGCTGGCTGCCGACATGGACCACCAACTCGATTGTGCCCAGGCGACGGTTGCTCAAATCGCCACCCCCTCCTGCCATCAACGGATCATAGGGCGCACCACCGCCCACTGCGGCAGCGGAATAAGCCGTGGGAGCAACCGGCACCGGCATGGTGCCCGCCACCTCCCGCGCAGCGCCATAGGCATAGCTTGCAGCCGTGCCCCCCGGATCGCTGCTTGCCTGACTGCCGCCCCCAAAGATGGACTGCAAGACCGTCGGGATCAGTCCCGGCCCGGCCGTACTGCCGCCGGAGGCAGAGGGGGATGGGGTGCCGCCGGTCCCAGTCCCAGAGCCAGAGCCGGAGCCGCTGCCGGTCAACCATCCCAGGCCTGCGGCCAGCAATCCGCCGCCGACCGAAATCAGGGATGCCGTCTTATCCCCCTTTTCCGGCCGCCCAGACAACAGCCGGACCAACGGCATCGCCGCATTGAGGCCATTAACCAACACCGGGATTGACTCAAATCCCAGATTCTCGAAGGTCTGCTTCGAAAATCTGAAGGTCATCAGGCGCTGCGCGGCGATCTGTTCAATCTCGGTCCGGTTTTTGGTTCGCTGCTGTTTCAGCACTTCGGAACTTTCGATCTTTTTCTGCGCTATTTGTTGGAACGAGTCCGAAATCGGCGTGCGTACCTGAAACGCACTCTCCGAAATCCCGGCATAGGCCTTGGAGATTTCACCGGCGCTTTTCTGGTATTTGCCAAATATCGTACCTTGTGACTTATCACCAATCTTCCCGGCCGCTGTCAGGTCCATGATGCCCTTGACTGCGCCCGCCCGGTCTTTCACCGCCCGGTCCAGGATCGCGGCCCCGCCTTCCAGCGACAGGATCGCCGATTTGGCGACGCCATCGCCGATCAGCGCCTTGTCGATCACCGATGCCACCTGCGCCGTTGCACCAGCGAATTCCTGCACATTGCCACCGGCGGCGGCGAACCTCGCCATTTGCTTGGACAGAACGACAGAGGCCTCCGGATCGAACCCCGTACTGAAGTTATCGAGCGCCTTCGACAAGATCCCCGCATTGGCCAGCATGGCTTTGCCCAGGGTCTTGTCGCCATTGGCTTCCTGCAGCAGGCGAATGCCAAACCGGTCGATAAAATCGCCCGGCAGCGTGGTGTTTTTCAGCAGCGTACCCCACTGGTTGCCATAATCGGCGGCCGATCCGCCGAACAGGGTTTCGGTTGCCAGGGAGGCGCGGATTGCGGCCGGAACCGCCCCGGTATTCTTGCCGATCGTCTCGATCACCGGACGAAAGGTTTCATCGATCCGGTCGCGGCTTTGCCCCACTTCCTTGGCAATCGCCTCGCGCTGCTCCAGGGCCGCCCGGATCACCGCCTCCGCATTCTCCACCCCGCGCTTCTGCAGCATCAAGGTCAAATCGGCCAACATTTCGGAAAATTTAGAATCTTCCGCTTTCAAAAGATCAAAATCTTTTCGATATTTATTTTGGGCCTCAATAAACTTCGCTAAGTTAGCAAGAGATTCCTGGAACTGTTTCATGCTCATAACACGCACTCCTCTCTGGTTGGTGACACAAAATTCAGGCCGCGCACCGGGGCGGCTCCAAACCCGCCCGGCACGGTCGGCGGCCCTATCGGTTGGCGGGGCCGCCGCTCGGCTGGCCCTCGGTTGTTTGGCGGTTGCAGTTGGGCTGATCGCCCACACCCCCGGCACGGCCCGGTACGGCTGGGGCGCGGCCCTGGCGCAAGGCGGGGGGCAACCCACGGGCCAGCCTGCCAAATCGAACCCTGGCCGCGCCCCGGTGGCCAAGGGCTATGTGCCGCCGCCCCAGGCGATCACCTGGCCGGGCGCACTGGGCATTACCCCCTTCCCCACCCCAGTGCAGACCGGCATCACCGAACGCTTCGGCCCGCCGGTCATCCCGATGACTGAAGAACAGTTTTTATTTCCAAGATACGCTGTGGATGATTGGCCAGCAGAGGACCGGGCACGATTTCGGGACGAAGCCTATGTCCGCGCCCATCCCTATGCCCGGTCGGCGGCGGTGATGACCCAATATTGCGCTCTTGAGTATGAATGGCGCCTGATCAGCGATTTCGCCAACAAGGAAATCGGACAGGGGCCGAAGCACGCCTTGCTGCCCGGCTATCGCTTCACTGTGATCGAACGCCCGGCGCTGTACGGCATTCCGCAGACCGCGCCGCTGGGGGTGTTTTCCAAATCCCTGCAGGCCAAATACCCGGTCGGCCGACCCGGCTTCATGATTGCAGGCGATGAGGTGATCATCCGCCGCATCCTGGAACGGGTTGGGCCGGAAGCGACGGGTGACCCCATGCTGTGGGAGACGGTCTATGAGATCGAAATCCCGACCCAGGACAATAAGATCACCTATTTTTCTTCCTACTTTGCATCCCAGGCACTGCCAACGGGCGTGGATTTGGCCCCACACTGGTTTCATGCGCACCGGAATTTTGAGGCTCTTGAATACGCCCGCACCCGCAAGCGGCTGATCGACGATCTGGGGCTGGATCCGATCTGGGTCCTGCGCGTCGCCGAGGTATCAAGATGGTACAGGGAAAGCTGGCTGCAACAAAACTGCCCCCCACAATTCCGCCCCTCCTGATGGTGCCTGCCCATGCTGCGAATCTTCAACGTCGGTCGCCCCGGCCTGGTCATGGCCGCCCTGCTCCTCCTCGCGTCCGGGGATTTGGCGAACGCCCAACCCACGGGCCAGCCGGCCAAATCGAACCCCGGCCGCGCCCAGGCGGCCAAGGGCTATGTGCCGCCGCCGCAGGCGATCACCTGGCCGGGCGCACTGGGCACCACCCCCTTCCCCACCCCGGTGCAGACCGGCATCACCGAACGCTTCGGCCCGCCGGTCATCTATGAGGATGAGAAGGATTTCATCTTTCCACCCCGGATTGTTGACCGTTGGGGGCCGAAGGAGCGCGCGCCTTACGATGACGAAGCCTATGTCCGCGCCCATCCCTATGCCCGGTCGGCGGCGGTCATGACCCAATATTGCGCGCTGGAACACGAATGGCGCCAGATCAGCGACTTCGCCAATAAGGAAATTGGGCAAGGGCCGGTGGATGCCTTGCTGCCCGGCTATCGCTTTACCGTGATCGAACGCCCGCCCATGTCCGGCATTCCGCAAACCGCGCCGCTGGGGGTCTATTCCGAATCGCTGCAGGGCAAATACCCGGTTGGCCGTCCCGGTTTCATGATCGCAGGCGATGTTGTGGTCATCCGCCGCATCCTGGATCGCGTGGGGCCGGAGATTACTGGCAAGCCGAGGTACTGGGAGACAGTCTATGAGATCGAAATCCCAACCCAGGGCAACCGCATCACCTATTTTTCCTCTTACTTCGCCAACCAGGCGCTGCCGGAAGGGGATGTCGCCCCCCATTGGTTCGATGCGCAGCGCAATTTTAAAAGCCTGGAGCGCGCCCGTACCCGCAAACGGCTGATCGATGATCTGGGGCTGGACCCGATCTGGGTTCTGCGCGTGGCAGAGGTGATGGAGTGGTACGACACGGACTGGCTCAAACAAAACTGCCCGCCGCAATTCCGCCCCTCCTGATGGTGCCTGGATCGGGGGGAGGCAAACCGGGCACATGCGAACAGGGGGGCGCAATGCCCCCCTGCCGCTGATGCCTCGTCAGGCTCTTTCTGCTATAGCCGGGCCGAGGTGTGAGCCGCAGTGATGCGAAGCATCCCGCCAGGCACCGGCACCAGCAGTTCGTCCCCCGGGTCGAGCAGCCGCTGCGGATGATAGCGACTGAGGGGACCATCGGACTGCTCCTCCTGCCACCAGATGCGCCGGTCCCACCAGCGCCACAGCCGCGGATAGCCGCGATCGTGGAGCCAGAAGCGGGCGGCCAGCCGGTGGGCAAGGGCCAGCGGATCGGGTTCGTCCTGATCCACCCGCAGGAAGCAGCCCCAGGGCCGTCCATCGGCCATGGTGTCGGCAGCCAGCAGGCGGCGCAGCAACGGGCCATCTTCCGGCACATGAACCAGGATCGGCGCGAAAGGCAGCGCCTCTGCCCCCAGACTGTCGCCGATCAGGCTGCATTGCAGCCCGTCATGATCGGCCAGCAGGTCCAGCAGATCCGATGCGGTCGCCAGATCGACCACAGCGTATAGCCGCTGCAGGTCCATATCCCCGGTCATCGCCGGTGCGGCGTCTGCGGCGGCGATCATGCCTGCCCCCATTCAACCAGAGTATGGCGAGACGGCTGGCCGCCGAAGCGGTGTGGCAGAGTGGCGGAAAGACGGGGCGAGCCGAAATCCACAACCGAGAATCCGGCCAGGGCCGCGCTGCGCAAAAGGGTCGCGGCACGCACTTGCGGCGATGGATCGCAGCCGGACTCCGCCCCGCTGCCGGTGGCTGGACGGGCAACAATAACGCCGCCATGGTCGGTATGATCGCCATCGAACGCAGCCCGCGCGCCATCGATGACATAGGGCAGACGCCCGGTCACGATAATCGCGCCGCAGGTGGTGGCATCGCCCACCCGCGCCGCCGGCACACCATCCACCATCACGCGCGTTGATCCGCCGATGATGCGGGTCACGCCGTGCAGCGGGCAAATGACGATCGTCCCCTGTTGAGCCTGGTTTCTATACATTCAAGGTCTCCCTTGTGAACATTGTTGGAACGGGCCAAAAACCTTTATGATTATTCCGCATGTGTCGAGTCTTTTTTCTTAAATTATAGATTGATTTATCAATAATTTTTCACCTAATCGGCGATTGACGCAAGCTATAGCGCTATTTTTTCTTGAAAATACCTGTGTATATGAATGACATGCATATGTATTCTTGGAATAAATATTTCTGTATTCAGCGATTTTCACGTCTTCGGCAACAAAAACTGAAACGCCCCCTACTGTGGATTGCTTCAGTCGGCGCGGTCCTGGGGTTGCAGCGCCGCCCCGTGATCATCATTCCCGGCCATCGGCAGGCTGGACGGATCGGCCAGGGTGATCGCTGTGGAGGCCCCTTGGCTGCCGTCCAGCCGCAGCTCCACTGACTTGACCAGCAGATCCTGGTCAATCCCCAGCAGCGGGTCCTGCACCAGAATGCGCTGGCCCTTCCACCAGAGCGGACTGCCCGGCCCGGCCTGCCGCCACCCGGCCAAGCTGTACGAGAGGGAGAGCGAGCGGGCGGCCCCCGCGCGCTGAACCGCCTGCGCTTCGGTCAGCGGATCGCCCCCCTGCCCGGTTGCGGCGGCATGGATCAGGCGCGGGCGATAGCGGGTGACGGCGGGGTCGATTACCGTTGCTTCCAATGCCGGGCGCGCGCCTGCAGGGTTGCCAGCGCCGCCCTCTGTTCCACCCCTTTCGGTGGCAAAGCCGTGGCTGCTGCGGACGGTAATGGGGGAGAAGCGGTCGCGGTCAGAGACGGAGTAGGAGCAATCGAGGATGGGGCTTTCGCCGAGCCGTAGCGCGCCGCTACGGCGTCCCGGGCCAGCCGGGGTAAGGACGAGACTTCCCCCCGGCCCATCGCTGACCAAAATCGCGCGCAAGGCGCACATCCGGGTGATTTCTGCATAGACGCTGGCTCCTGAACGGGAATGAAATTCGGCCACCCGCACATCGGCGGGCACTTCGGACAGAATGGGGATACCGAAGGGGGCGGCCAGGCTGCGGGCGATATCCGCCGGGGCGGTATCGCGCCATTGCTGCTGCTGGATGACCGAGCAGGCGGCAAGATCGGCGACGCGGGAATTGCCTTCGAAGCTGACGGAATGTCCGTCGGCGGAATAGCGGCGGCGCACACTGGTGATATAGCCGGTGCAAACCAGCTGATCGCCCAGATAGACCGCACAGCTTTGCCCGGTTCGGATCGGCCGCACGGTTTCCATGCCGATGCCGCCGCCGAGCCCCACCGCTGCCAACAGGGAGTCGCCCAGCGACGGGCTGGTGTACCAGCGTTCGCTGACCGTGGCGGAAAAGCTGGTCGTGCCGCCGTCCAGGCTGGTACTGAGCGACACCTGTTCCCAGCCGCGATAATCCAGCCCATCGATCGACAGGGTAACGATTTCCGCCGGGGGAACGATATCGGGCCGCACCAGCCGGGGCCGCAGGGAAGGAGGGAGGGAGGAGGGTCCGGTCATGCCCAATCCCCCCTCAGCTGCGCGCCGCTCACCTCACCCGTGCCGTCAACCAGATCAAGCGTCCGGTCCACCGGGCAAAAGCCGGGATGGATGATCCCGTTGCGGGCCACCAGATCCTGCGCCCGGCGGGCATTGCCAAATTCGCGATAGGCCACCACCAGGGACGGCTGCGGTCGGGCCAGACGCACGCTGCGCACCGGCGCAAGGGTGCCGCCGAACCCGGACAGGATATCCAGCGCCGAGGTTTCGGCACTGCCGATCGCCGCCCAGGCGGCATCGTCGCGCAGCCGGCTGGCGACCCGCCGTTCCTCATCGGCCCAATCCGCCAGGCGAGAGCGCAGCGCCACCGCCTCGGCATAGGTGCGCGGGCGCACCCGCCCGGCCAGCGTAAAGCCGGTACTGAGCGCCATCATCCGGGTGCCGAGGCCGATCCAGTCGCGCCGTTCGGCCTGACGCCGCCGGTTGACCGTGGTGGGCGCAATCGGCGGCTGGCCCAGCCCATAGGCGCGGAAGCCGTGTTCGATGGCGGCGATGCCGCGCGGATCCCGCCCGGCCAGGCCGCCCAGCGCCGCCAGAACCGGGCGCAGCAGCAGTGGCAGATCCGCCGGCTCCCCCGCCAGGCGGGTGGCCGCACCGAACAGCCGGTCGATCCGCCGCCCGGCAATCGCCAGCTGCGCGCCGCGCTCCCGCCGCGATACCGTTTCCGGCAGGGGCGGCATCACCCCCAGCGACAGCTCGGCTGCCACGGCAATCGCCTCGATCTGGCGGGCGGTATCCTCTTTCACGAATCCCGGCAGCCCCCGGCTATACAGCCGTTCGGTCAGGATGATCCCGGCCGCCTCTTCCAGCACCTGCAAGGCCGCCGCCGCTGTCGCCCGCCCCGGCAGGCGCAAGGATGGCTGCGACGGCTCCCCCGCTTCGGTGAAGGTCAGTTGCAGTTCCACCAAACGGCGCGTTGCGCGCTTTTCGGAAATACTGCCCGGCTTGGCCACCACCCACAGGGTGCCCAACCACGGATGTACCAATTCCCCCGGACCGGGGGTTTCCAGCGCGGCCAGCAGCCGCTCCCGCTGGCGGTCCACATCGTCGCCGACCAGATAAGCCTCTAGCGTGAACTCCCGGTCCTCGCGGCCCAGATCCTCCTGATAACCGCTTTCCCGGAATGGAAAGCGATGCCCGGCAACACGCCGCCCGGCACGCACCTGGTGCGACCGGCATTCGAACGGCACGCCGCGAAACCGGCCCAGGGAAAGTTTGTCGATGGAAAGTTTCGGCACAGCCCCTCCTATCCGCCCGGTCGGGGCGGGTTGATACATGGTGTAAAGCGATAAAACCCTGGGGAAAACGCAATCTGGGATAGAGGATCGACAGAAAAATCCCATCCCCCTTCACGTCTTATTTTTCAAGATCGATACGTGCCATTATATAAAGAGTATCGAACACCCCGTTTTCCAATCCGGATCAGAGCAATGGCGCACTCCTTTCAGACAAAAGACTCCATGAATATTTATGTATTCGCCATGGCTGCGGCGCTTTTTTCTGTCGCCGCCGGACTCGGCCAGCCTGCGGTGGCCCAAACCGGCGGGGGCCAGCCCGCCCAAACCCCCAAGACCCAGGCACCCAAGGCCCCAAATGCCGAGGCACCCAAAACGCAAACCGCCCAGCCGGTATATAAGGACGGCCCGGTCGGCCCGCCGATCACCTTCAAAACGCGGGAAGAATATCTCTATGCCGCACGGGCGCAGGATGCCGCCATCCCCTATGAGGAAAGCAGCAAGTATCATGGGGAGGGGGCGTTGCAGCACCCGTATCAGCAAAACCCCTTCGTCAAGAAGCAGACCTGCAAGATGTGGGCGGAAACCAAGGAGGCGCAGATCACCGCGCGCGGGGCCGTCGGCATTGTGGAAAATCATCTGACGCCGGGCGAAACCATCACCCTTGAAAAGGCAGAGACGATCGATTTTTCCAGCGCCTTCCCAATCTTCCGCAAGGCGCATTTCGGCGATCAGCCGAACCGCCGCACGGTCAGCGCCTTCACCATCCGGCGCGTTGTCGCCAGCGGCGGGCCGGAGATGACCGGCGTTCGTGGGCAGCGCGAGACGATTTACGAGGTGCAATCCAAACCGGACGGCGCGGTTTTCCTGGCCGCCGCCAGCGGTTTCAGCCGCTACACCCAATTGGGCATCGACCACCCGAAATGGGCCGATGTCGAGGTTCAGGCCGTGCGCAAGGCGGTGGAACTGGAGGCCGATATTCGCAAGAAGTACCTGGATGATTATGGCATCAACGCCTATTACGTCGAACTGATTTCATCCTTCATGCGCTGGAAATGCACCCCCTGACAGGTGGGCACCTGCCCCCTGTCACCTGTTCGCCGTCTGCCTGACCTCGCCCCGATCAAGAGTGATGCCAATGCCCCGTCCGCTTCTTTCGCTGGCCCTGGCTGCCCCCATGCTTGCAATCGGCTGCCTGACCGCCGCGCCAGCCATGGCCCAGGCACCGAACCAGAAACCGGCCCCCGCGTCCTCGGCAAGCGCGCTTCAGCCGCCACCCCTGGCCGGGGCCATCGGCCCGCCCATCACCTTCGACACCCATGACGAATATTTGCGGGCGCATGAAACGCAGAGGCAGGTGCTGGATCCCGAGGAAATAGCTCGACTGCGGGATAGAGCCTATATTGCAGCACACCCGTACAATACAAACCCATTTGTAAAGCGACAATACTGTAGACTAAGTAAAGATGAAAAAAAATTGGCATATATATAAAATCCAAGAATATACACCCGGAATTTCTACTAGAACCCGGCGATCAGTTCAAAACATATATGGGAGAACCCGTTGATCTCGCCAGCGAATACCCCTATTTCCGGGAAAAATATTTTTCCAGTCGACCCTTCTATCGTCATGTTCGAGAATTCGTTATTCTGCGCGTGATTGAACATGGCGGGACAGCCCTTACCGGCAAGGATAGGGGGTACGAAACAATATATGAAATAAAATCTCTTCCTAGTGGAGAAGTTTTTCTAGTCTCCGCTGAGGCTTTGGGCACTTTCTTTCATCCAGGAGAATTACACCCTAAAATCATTATTTATAATTCCGAACCGACTCGACTTTCTCTGGAATTGGAAGCGCGGCTACGGAAGAAATATTTAGATGACTACGGGATCAATACATTTATTGTTAATATGATCTCTCTTTATGGAAAATGGAGCTGCGATGATGCGGTTACAAAGAAATAGGTAGCCAAAGACATGACCATCAGGATGATTCTAAACATGTCACTTCTCGGCCTTCTATCTGCGGCCAGCGCATGTTTTGCACAGTCGCAAGGGCATGATCAGGGGCCGACCTTCGATGGCGCAGCGTACGCCCCAGGTCAATCCAGCGCGCTTCAGCCGCCACCCCTGGCCGGGGCCATCGGCCCGCCCATCACCTTCGACACCCATGACGAATATTTGCGGGCGCATAGCACACAGAGGCGGGCGCTGGATCCGGAGGAAATCGCTCGACTGCGGGATAGATCCTATATTGCAGCACACCCATACTACACCAATCCATTTATCAAGCAGCAATACTGCAAGCTCCGAAATGATGCAAAAAAATCGAAAGAGTATATTGACTCATTATATATTGACACAGATTTCCTGCTTGATCCGGGGGAAAGGTTTGAAACTTTCATGGGAGAAGCAATCGACATATCCAGTAAACATCCATATTTCAGGGAAAAATACTTTAACAATCGCGCCCTTTACCGCTACATAAAAGAATTCACTATAATTAGGACTATCGAGCATGGCGGGGCAAACCTCACAGGTAAGCCTGGAACCTATGAAACAATATACGAAATCAAATCTCATACGAGCGGGGAAACCCTTCTAGTTTCGATGGATGTGTTGCGATTCTTTTTTCACCCCGGACCATTGCACCCCAAATTAATATACAGCAATTCAGAGCAAATTCGCCTCACCCTTGAGATAGAAGCAAGATTACGAAAGAAATATTTAGATGATAATGGAATCGATTCTTTTATCGCCAGCACGATATCATATACAGCCAAATGGGATTGCGACGAGGCAGTTACAAAGAAATAGGGAGATAAAGACATGACCATCAGGATGATTCTAAATATATCGCTTATCTGCTTTCTATCTGCGGCCAGCGCATGCTTCGGGCAGTCGCAAGGGCATGGCCAGAGGCTGACCTTCGACGGCGCAGTGCACGCCCCTGGCCAACGATGCGGGGAATAAGGGGGCTGGAACCAGTGGCCTGGTTTCGCCTGTGCCGTTCCGCCCCCTTCCCGTCGCTTCCTTAACCCGTTGGGGTAATCAATAGCCGCGCCCCATCGGGTTATAGCCGTCCTGAATGCGGAAGGCGATTTTCGTCAGTTCTTCGTGAACAACCGCCCGCACCTGCTGGGTGCCGGAATGGATGAACAGATCGATCTGGCCCAGCGGCCGATTGCTGCCATCCGCGCCGCCGCCATCTGCGCCGGGGACAGTGGCGGCGGCGATAATCGCCAGCGCCTTTTGCAGCAACGTCGGGTCCACCCCCAGCGCGGCGCTGCCTGCACCGGGAATAGCCCCCGGGCCGCCCCCCGAAGCCGATGCTTGCCCCAGAACAGCGCGATCCGGGCCGGACTTCGCCATGTCGATCACAGCCTTGGCCGCCAGCCCGCCCAGCGCCGCAACGGGAGACACAACGCCCAGCGCCACCGTGCCCAGTTTCGACCAGGAGAATGACCCATCCTTTGGGTCCTCGAATGCACCCATCAGGGTGCGGCCCAGCCATTCCCCGCCAGCGCCGCCGATAATACCTCCGGCCAGTCCCCCCAAGAACGTGCCAATCCCAGGGAAGATCAATGTGCCGATCGCAGCCCCAGCCGCCGCACCGCCTGCCGCACCGCCAATGCCACCGGCGGCACCGGCCATTTCCTTCTTGTCGCCGCTCAATACCGCAGTCCCCAGGGTATAGGCATTGACCAAGTGATTCACACCGGGAATACGCTTCATCAACGCTGTGGCACTGCCGCTTTGCACGAAATCGGTAATATGGGGCAGGGCGAAATTGCCCAATGCCGCAGCACCGCCCGCCGCTGCACCCGCAGCCCCGGCACGGGCCAGCGATGCGCCATGGCGCACGAAAAAGTCTTTCGTGCCCTTCGCGACGGGGGCACCCCTGGTTTTCATCCAGTCGATTGCATCGCTGCCAACCGTGCGGATCCCGTCCCACATCCGTTTATACCAGGGTTGTTGTCCTTTTGGCGCATCGGGCGGCGAATTGCCGCCGCCCCTGCCTTTTCCACGGCCCCGGTTCTTGCCTTTGCCTTTACGATCCCTATCCGGCAAATCGCCACCAGAACAAAGACAGTGGGGCCAGTTTTGCACCATCACAGGCAGGGGAATGGTGATATTGCCCAGACCGCCGGAGCCGCCAGCCCCGCCATCCTTATCGGCAGATTTCCTGAACCACTTAAACACTTGAACCAAGGCGACAATACTGGGGATTAATTTGTTCGCCCCCTCGAAAACATACCGGAAAACAGTGCCCGCATCCGCCAGCCATCCCCACAGGGTCCCATCGCCAACCGATTTCAACCCTGTAACCGCCAATTCTCGATTGGCATCGCGCTGTTCGGCATGTTTGACATTGCGGTCAAACGCCCCCAGCATCGTCCGGTCAAACGCCGCATCGGCTACACCCTTGCGGGTGGTGTCGATATAGGGCGCCAACTTATCGGAATTGTTCAGAAGCTGATTTGCCGCGCCAAGGCTTTGGCTGTCGAGTGCACCGAGAATTGCCTCGCGATCCTCCTTAGACCGGTCCTTCATCTGCTCAAAGAGCATCACCATTCCGGCATCGCGATCCTTCGAAAAGGCCGCTAACAAATCTTCAGACGGACCGAGCCTCTCCAGTCGCGCCAAACTTGCCCCGTCGCCTTTGGCAGCCTTGTCCAACAATTCACTCAGCGGCGCCACCACCGCGGCCAGATCGCTTGCGCCAATATTGAAATCCTTGGAAAACTGGCCCAGGCCCCCCATCATTTCCGGCGACAGGCTTTGGTTGCGCTGGCTCAACGCCTCGCCCAGCACCCCGGCGCGGCTCAAAATCTCCCCCGCCAAAGTGCCATCGCCATCGGCCAGGGCGGCAACGCCATGCGTCAGGCTGGTGGCGAACGCAGCCGGGTTCAACGCCCCCTTGCTGGCCTTCGCCAGATCGCCCAGCCCGGTTTTCGTATCGATGCGATAAGCGGTTTCCATTTGCAGCGCCAGCTTGCCAATCGCTGGGGCATCGGCAATTTTGTCGCCCAGCAAATCTGCCGCCTGGTAAACGGCATCGGCAATTTTATCAGGCGTCTGGCCCAGGTCGCGCACCATGCCGCCAAAGGCCCTGGCAGACTGGCCACCCATCGCCTCCGGATTGTCCAGGCCACGCCGTTTGGCCAGATCGCCAATCCGCTTTCCCACTTCTGTAGCATAGGCCGAAAGCTTCTGCGCTGGCGCAAAAAAATTACGAATTGCATCTAAGGCTTCAAATCCAGCTTTCACACCATCATTGGCCTTCTTTATACTCTCCTCAGACATGAACCACCTCCTGTTCGGGAAAAACAACTATGAGAGTCAGGACTGGCCTGAATATTTTACTATTCACTCTTTTGGCCGGGGTCAGCACCGCCCAGGGACAAGGGCTTGGCCAGAGCAAGGCTCAAGTACCCGGCAAAGCCAACCAGCCAAGCGCGGTTCAGCCGCCCCCCCCCCTGGCCGAGGCCATCGGCCCACCCATCACCTTTGATACTCATGAAGAGTATTTACGAGCTTATGAGATGCAAATGCGTGAAATAGATCCAGAGGAACACATTCGCCTCAGGGATAAGACATATATTTCGACACATCCATATAACCTCAATCCCTTCATCAAGAATCAGTACTGCAAATTTCGAAACAGCAGATCAGCAATAAGGAACTATGTAAGAAATATTCATATTGATATAAGATTTGACCTAAGCGCCGGAGATCGCTTTAAGACACGGATGGATAAGCAAATTGATATGGCAAGCCGATACCCCTATTTTCGAAAAAAATACTTTAACAACAAATCATTTTACAGACAGATAAGTGAATTTACAATTTTGAGAAAAATTGAACACGGAAACCATGAATTGACTGGAGATGAGAATTCTTACGAAACAATTTATGAAGTAAAATCCCATCCGAGCGAGGAAACTTTTCTTATTTCTATGAGTGTTTTGTGGCGCTATTTTCATCCAGGGGCACTACACCCAAAGACTATATATACAAGCGGAGAAACAACACGCATTTACCTTGAACTAGAGGCCGTGACTCGCAAAAAGTACCTGGACGATTACGGGATAAGCGTATTTATTTCAAGCATGATATCTCTATATGGAAAATGGAACTGCGATGATCCGGTTCCGAAGAAATAGGAAGTCACGATTATGACCCTCAAATTACCACTAAATATTTTACTATTCACTCTTTTGGCCGGGGTCAGCACCGCCCAGGGACAAGGGTTTGGCCAGAGCAAGGCCCCAGCGCCCGGCAAAGCCAGCCAGCCGAGCACGATCCAGCCGCCGCCCCTGACCGGGGCCATCGGCCCACCCATCACCTTCGATACTCATGAAGAATACTTGCGCGCATACAGCACGCAGAGGCGAACAATTGATCCCGCCTATCTAGATAAGCTGAGGTCGCGCGACTATGCGTCAACTCACGCCTACAACCTCAATCCATTTGTTAAGCAACAATACTGCAAGTATCAAAGAGATGAAAAAAAATACCAGAATATGTTAAATCATTACATATCTACACTCAATTTCTACTTGAACCCGGCGAAAGATTCCAGACAAAAACAGGAGAAGCCACAGACATGGCGAGCAGAATCGCCTATTTTCGCAATAAATACTTTAATGGCAAACCACTTTACCGTCATGTGAAGGATTTTACGATATTACGCGTTATCGAGCATGGTGGCCCCGAACTGACCGGCCAAAAAAACACATATGAGACGATATATGAAATCAAATCCCATCCGAGCGGGGAGATTTTTTTGATTTCCATGGGCGTACTCTGTCTTTCATTTCATCCTGGAGATACTCACCCGAAGGAAATAATGAGAAAAGGAGAATCAATACGCATTGAGCTTGAACTAGAAGCAAAACTTAGAAAAAAATACTTAGACGACTATGGCATCAATAGCTTCATAGTAGGCATGATCGCATATGGCGCTGGCTGGAACTGCGATGATCCGGTTCCGAAGAAATAGGAGGTCGCGGTTATGACCCTCAAATTGCCCCTGAATATTTTACTATTCACTGTTCTGGCGGGGGTCGGTACTGCTCAAGAACAGGCCCAGGCGCAGGGCCAGACCAAGGCACCTACGCCCGGCAGTGCGTAAGCGAAACGCAAATGGCCCGCCATCCCGGTTGGGATGGCGGGCTTTCGATCAATGCTTGATCATGGTGCGCCGGACGAAATCCATCATATCGTCATGCAGGTCCAACAGGTCAACAACCTCCAGGCTC
>CAYRWZ010000012.1:18370-43276 GCA_964428065.1 uncultured Comamonadaceae bacterium
TGGAACACACCGGCTAGATCTGCGCAGATGGATCGCCAGTTCCCCGCTGGGATGCGGTGAAGAAAGGGGTAATCAACTGCTGGATCGCGTTGTAATCCTCCATTTCCATGGCGCCGATCACTTCCGGATCTTCGCCGGTCAGAATGGAGACAATGCGGATTTCGCGGTCAACCGGGTCTTCGATCCGAGAGAGTTTCGCCATGTCCCGCACTTTGAGAGTCAGGCTGATAACCACCTGTTCCACCCGGCGCGATTCGGTAAAGGCGAACGGGTGCTTCAAAGTGTAAGTCAGAGTTTGTACCATCATGCATCTCCTGAGATAAAAAAAGGCGCGGCCCAGGATGGACCGCGCCGACAGTCATGGCGTGATACGGGGTGCCCCGTTACGCCACGATTTCTTCGCACTTGGTGGCGGTGAACTTCAGATCGACCTGGCCGCCATCCTTGCCCATGATTTTCGGGCGGTTGTTCTGGCGCGCATCGGACAGGATGTAGCGCTGGCCGGTATCGAAAGCGCACACCACGGTCACGCCGCACATGCCAACGAAGCGCTGCACGCTGTCGCCCGGCTTGACCATCAGCTTGCAGGTCAGTTCCGCCGCCTTGAATTCGCTGGTGAAGCCGGTTTCGTAATCGCCTTCGATTTCCTTCAGCTCGTCGCCGGCCAGCACCAGCTCGACGCCTTTTTCGGTGCGCAGCACTTCGCCGTCCACCGTGACGCGCGCTTTGCCAAGCACGCGATCGCCGCACAATTCAGCCATGAGAAAGGCCCCTTTCGATTAGATGATGAACTGCAACTGCCCCGCGAACACGCGGAACTGGTTGACCAGATCGGTTGGGATGATCGCGTTGACGCGGTTGCGGTCGGCGGTATCGCGTTCCACCACCACTTCGCGTTTGAAGCGGTCGATATTTTCCACCAGGCCCAGCCCTTCCCACACCAGGGCGCGGGCGATCAGCTCGTCCTTGATCAGGTCCGGGGTGACGATGGGCTGACCGGCCAGAATGCGGGTGCCGTTATCGGCCAGCTTGTGCCGCGGAAACTTGGTTTCGATCAGGAAGCGGATATCCTTGCGCAGGAAGGACAGGGTGGCCGGCGTCTGCACATCCAGCCAGGCGGCATCGGATTGGCCCCAGGCATTGGTCTGATAGGTGGTGATTTCGCGCTGGATCTGCACCCGGCCATCGCTGGACACCATGAAGGTGGCAACGCCGTCATACAGCAGGATATTCTGTTCCTGCTGGTTGAAGCGGTCTTCCGGGCGCGGCGACAGCACGCCCTTCAGCTCCAGCGTATGGATCGGGCGGGCCGGATCGATCGGCAGGTGGAAGGCCGCAACCGCGCCATAGGCCGCCGCCCATTCATCGGACGGGGTGGGCGATTTGTTATAGCCCATGCAACTGACGAACTGGCTGTTGCGGGCATTGCCCCAGGTGGACAGCTGCGCAACGGTGCCACGTCGGGCGGTGAAGGCGATGCTTTCGCGCATCACGGTCGGGCCGGCGGCTGCCAGCAAATGGGCATCCAGCGCCGCCATGTTGGCGCCGTCGGTCCACGGGGTGACGATGTATTCGTAGTGTTCGCCACCGATGGACGCCAGCACGTTGGCAATGCTGGGGTTGCCCGATCCCAGGGTCGGCTGCGACTGGGCGACGGTAATGCCGGTCGGCAGCCGTTCGCCCTGGTAATAGCCGAAGCGGATATCGATATCGTTGCCGCTTTCGCCGGCGTTCACGGCAGTCAGCGAGATCAGGTTGCTGCTGCCCACCACATCGACCGGCAGATCGGTGCGCGCCTGCAGTTCGGCCGCCAGTCGGGCGACAACCTGCTGCCCGGTCATCCCGGCCTGAACCGGAACCTGCACCCGCCGCCCAGCGACATAAACCGTCAACATGGCGGTTTCGATCACGTTGGTGCCGGTGAAATCCAGCACGTGCATGGCACGCACCCCGGACGCATCCGGCACGCCGATGGCATAGGTTTCGGTATAGGTATTGTTTTCGCGCACCCGTTCGATCATGCGGGCCAGCTGCGATCCGCGGCCGAAGCCGACAATCGCCTGATCCAGGTTGGTGATCAGATGCGGCTTCAGCGGCGGCAGACGGCCCGCCCGGGCGCCGCTGGTGATCATGCCGCCGATCACCAGCAGACGGTTGGGAAACTGCGGCAGGCCATTGGCCGCGCGCGAGGCATCGAATTCGATATAGGTGAACGGCGTGCGCACGCCGCCCGGAATTTCGTTAAACACGATCATGGGGGATTACTCCGCAGAAGAAGCCGAGGATTTACGGCGGGCCGGCGCGGTCATCTCAGCAAGGGTTGCCTCGGCCTGGGCCCCCTCGGTCGGGGTCCCCTCGGTCGTGGCACTGTCCAGCACCACATCGCCCTCGGCCAGGCGACGCAGCCAATACGGGGTTTCGGGAACCTCCAATCCGGTCTCCGGCAGCGGATGGCCGGTATCGGGATCGATGACGCGCAAAACGGTGCCCGGCAGGTCGGGACCGACCGGGGCGGGTTTGACGAACATGGGAAAACTCTCCTGTTGCAGAAAAAAATCCGGGCGGCCGGATCAATCGGGCAGCCCCGGCACCACGACCAGATCGCTGGCCAGGATGGTGGGGGGCGGCAGATCGACCGGCTCCAGCCGGTAGTCGGGCGCAAAGCGCTGGAAGGGCACCAACTGGCCATCGGTCGGGTCTTGCCGGGCCGCGGTATCGGTCAGGGTGCGGGGTATATCGAAAAAGAACGCATGGTACAGGCGGCCGGCATCCATCCGCAGATGGCGGCTGCCCGCATAGACGATCGGGTCGTCGCACGGGGTGGGCGCCCAGGCCAGCAGGCTGTACCACAGGGCATCGCGCACGATGGTCAGTGCCTGGGTAGCCGCCGCCTGGCCGCGCGGATCGGCCAGGTTGGACAGGACGGCGATCACGGCGAACCGCTGGACGATCGGCTGGGCCAGGTCGGCATCGCCGCGGTTGGCCTCGGCCTTGTCCTCCAGATGCACGACGAAGGCGGCGGGCACGGTGGCAAGCTGCTGTTCGAACACAGCGGTATCCGATGCCGCCCCCGCCACCCGGTCCTGAAAGACCGAGCCGACCTGCCGCAGCCGTTGAATGATCGCATCAAGCATAGTTTCCCTCCCCATCGGCAAAATCGCGGTCGGTTTCGTCATGGCCGATGCGGGCCGCGCTGAAATCGTCGGGCAGGTCGGGCGGCAGCTGCTGCACCTCCTCCGCCTCGATTTCCAGATAGCGGCCCCGGACCAGCGGCTCCCGCACCGCCAGGATGCGAAACCGCCGCCGTTGACGCGGCCAATAGAGATGCCGGTCCTGATCGGACAGGGGCAGCAGATCGGCCCGCCAGCGAACCCAGAACCGGCAGCGCGCCTTGGCATCGCCCCGCCCGGCAACCGGGCGTCCGCGATCCATCAGGCGGCCCAGGGCGGGGTCCAGCGCCGCCCACAGCCAGGTTTCGGTGATGAAGACCCGACGCAGGGATGTCCCCGTATCGGGCTCCTCGGTCAGCCGCTGGACCGCCACCCGCTCTCGCAGGGTGCCGATCCGCAGCGTGCCGGACAGGGCGGACAGGTCCGCCATGTCGGGGTTAGACCCGCATCCGGCGGAACGGCGCCCACAGCGCCGCCACGCCCAGCGGCAGGTTGACCGCCTGCAGCGACTGCGTGACCACCGTCGCCTCGCGGTTTTCGTACCAATGGGCGATCAGCATCAGCATGCCCAGACGGATCGGCGCCGGAATATCGTCCGGGCTGTCGCCGAAACCGGTGACATATTCGATGCGAAAGCCGCCAATCGGCGCACCGATCATCGGCCATTCATCCATCGGCGCCAGACGGTCGCCCGACAGGCGCCAGGCGCTGGCCGGCATCTGAGTCAACTGCCCATCCAGGCCGATATAATCGATCCGGCGCACCGACTGCACCGGGCCGACGCTGAGGCGGGTGATCGGATAGGGCTGATCCAGGGTCATGCGGATGGTCTGGGTGATCAGCCGCTTGGACAGGCTGCTTTCGCACGCCTGCCGGGCGGCCGGGATCAGCGCCTGCAACAGGCCATCCTCGTCCGTGCCGTCCAGGCGCAGATGGGCGCGAACGGCGTCGAGGGTCAGCGCCTCGGTCGCCGGGGGAACAAGAGTCTCGATCATCTACAAATTCCTTTCAAAATAGGGGCGGCCGGATCAGGCCGGTTGCCATTCCACGTCGGTGATCACGGCGACCGAGGCATCGTTGCGCATCACGAAGTCATGGGCGGCGATGCAGCGGATGACGGTTTGATCCAGGCTGAAAGCCGGCACCACGGTGGCGCCGGACTGATAGGCGGCATCGCTGGACGCATCGATGATCAGGCTGGTGGCCTCGCCGATCACCGCATCGGCCATATCGACGAAATACACCTCGGTCTGGTTACCGCCGCCGCCGAGATTGGTCGGGATCTGCGTGGTGACCGCATAGGGATAGCCGTGCAGGGTGCCGGCCAGCATTTCCCCGCGGAACACGAAATGGCCGTTGCCGTCGCGCAGGTTCAACAGCGCCTGTTCGGTTCGCGGGGCAAACAGCCAGCCGGGGCGGATCATGCGGACATTGGCCTGCTGAAGCGTCAGCACGGCATTGGCCAGATCCTCGACAATCTCCGGCAGGGTCGTGCCCTGGGACGGGAAGCGATGCGCGGTCGGCGCCCAGTGGAACAGCCCACGCGGCTGGTTGGCCGAACCATCGGCGCGGATGAAGGCGGCATCCTGCCGCTGGGCCAGGGCGGCCACCAGATCGTCGCGGACAATCGCATCGGCAGCGGCCGAGGAATAGCGAATCAGATCGTTCGACACCGGCACCAGCGCCGCCAGCTTCTTCGCGGTCAGACGCACCTGGGCGAAGCTGGGCTGCGACGGGGCAATCGGCTGGTTTTCGCCGATATAGTCGGCCTGGCTGCCGCCCGACAGCTTGGCCAGCAGCAGGGTGCCGCTGGGCATCGGCACCACGGTCGGGTTCAGCTTGCGCACGGCCGATTGCGGGCGCAGCAACTCCACCACATCGGCGGAATACTGTTCCGGCACCAGGAAGCCGCCTGCGCTGCCGATGCCCGCCGCCAGCGCCTTGGCGGTATAGGGATCATCCCACGCCTTGGTGGCGAAGGCGGCGGCGCGTTCCGGATCGCCCCGGCCGGCGGCCAGGGCACGGACCAGGCGGCCCAGACCAGCGCCCAGGCCAGCGCCCAGGCCAGCGCCCAGGCCACTCCCCAGGCCATGACGGGAATGATTGCCGGAACCGGCAAGCGTGGCACGCCCGGCGGCCAGATCGGCCCCGTCGGCGCGGCGGGCGACATCGGCCAACTGGCCTTTCACCGTGTCGATTTCCTGCCGCAGCTTGGCCACGGTGTCGCGGGTTTCTGCGGTGCTGGCGGTGACCGTATCGGTCAGCGTCGACAGGGCCTGGGTGAATTCACGATCCATAAGACATCTCCGAAGAAGGGGAAGCGGCGGCCAGGCGAAGCGCCAGGCGGGCCAGGGTTAAACGCGCCGCGGTCCGGGTCAGACACTCGGCGGCAGTCGGCTGATCAGGTGGGGTATCGGGTGTCGGGTGCAGGTCGGGATATGTGGTCTTGACCGCAGCCACCCGCGCGGCGGGCTGGGCGGGGAAGGTGACCGGGCTGCATTCCAGCAGCTCTGCCTCCTCGATCAGGCGGCGGCCGGTGGCCCGGTCAGGCACTGCGCGCAGGATGGAAAAGCCGATCGACAGGCCGTCCAGCGCGCCCAGCCGGATCAGGGCATGGGCCTCGCGCCCGCGCTGGGTATCCAGGGCCAAACGGCCTTCGAACCACAGACCGTCGGGGCGTTCTTCCACCCGCGTCCAGATGCCGATGGGCTGGGTTCGATCATGCTGCCACAACAGGCGTGGCAGGGTGCCCGCCGCCCGCATTCGGGCCAGCGAGGCGGAAAAGGCCGTCGGCAGGATAACGTCGCCATCCAGATCGACGCGGTCGAACACCGCGCCATATCCGGCCAGCGCACCATCCGGCCCGGCTTCCAGGGGGGAAGGGGTCATGGCACAAGGTCCAGCTGAGAGGAAGTGTGGGCGGGTTAGGCGGGTGAAACACACCCGGAACACCCGCGAACGATTTTCGCGCGACAGGCGAAATTTTGCCGGCCCGATCCGGTTTATACCGGCGGGATCAGGGGCGGATTGGTCAGAAATTCCTGCGCGTCGGATTTTGGCTTGGCACAGTCAGGGCCCGCCTGTTCGGCTTTGATAGGGTTTTAGTCCTGCAATGTTCCAGAAAACAACCTGACATACCGGCGTAAAACGCATCAAGGCCCCGGTACCGGCCCGCCATACCCCAGCAGGATGCGCTTTTCTTCCGCACTGAGAAAACTGACATTTTCCAGCTTTTCATACAGGGCGAAGCGGCGTTCCAGCAGGGCCGGAACCTGATCCAGATCAAGATCAAATTCCAGATTTTCTTCGAAATCGGGCGCCAGCCAATGATTAAACTCCGCGACCATCAATCGCAGCAGGGGGAGAACGGTTTCCTCCCAAAAGGCGAGCCGCGCCTGCTCCATATTGGCATAGGTCTGGGCTTCGGGAATCCCGACCAGCTGGGCCGGAACGCCGAAGCCGACAGCGATTTCAATCGCCGCCAGCTTCTTGCCCGCCAGCCAGTCCATGTCCTTGGGATTGATGGACAGTTCGCGTGCGGTCAACCCGCCATCCAGCACCATCACCGACCCGGCCTGCCGGCTGCCCGCGTGCAGCGCATGCAACTCCTCCCGCAGGCGCTGGAACTGCTCATCGGTCAGTTGCGCCGGGCTGCCGTCCTTCGGTTCGTAAACCAGGGCAAGACTGGGCCGGGCGCCGTTCTCCAGCAGGGCTTCGTTCCACAGGCCCGCCCGTTCATGCTGGCGCAGGGCCGCCAGCGTCGGCAGCACATCGCCCTGGCCGCACCAGTCCTGCCCGCCCCCGCCCACACCGGAACTGGGGGCAAAGCGGCGCAGATGCAGCAGATCGGGCCGGTCGCCATAGGGGGCGCTGGCGATATCGCGCAGCCCCGCCCCATCCTGGAGACGATAACGGGGCAGGCCGCCGTCCCCCCGCTCCACCCGCACCCGGTCGGGCGGGATCAGGTGCAATTCCCCGATCGCGCCGTTGGCAAAGCGCAACGGTGCGGCAAAGGCATTGCCGGTGAGCACCAGATAGCTGGCCAGCCCTTCGCGCAGCACCGCGCCGGAACAGGCCGGATTGGGGCGGCGCAGCAGGGTCAGCAGGGGATGATCCGTCACCTCCACCCGCCCGCCGCCGCGCTGACGGCGATAGAGCAGCCAGGGCACGCTGGCGGCGCTGCGCGCGATCAGCGAAACGCAGCGATAGGCGATCACATTGCCGCGATAGGCATCGATGCCCGGCGTCCCGGCAAGGCCCGCCAAGCTAAAACCGGAGACGCCGAAACCGGAGACAGCCGGCCCCAGCCCGGTCAGGCGATCTGGGCGGCGATCTGGCAGGCGATCTGGCCGGCGGACGGAAGACTGGCTGGCCTTGACCGTGGGGGCGGTTGCGGCTTGGGGAAAGGCTTTGGCAAACCAGCTGCGAAACAGGCTCATGTCACAACATCCTCAATCGGGGGGTCAGGGTTGGGGTGGGATCGGGATCGACGGCGAAGCACAGGGCCAGCGCATCGGCGCGGTCGGGCGATGGCAGGCCGCGTTTGCGCATCTCCTCCTTGCCTTCGATGCGGATGCGGCCCCGGCTGTCGATGGCATAGCGCAGCGCTGCCAACTGGCCGAGCAGCCGGTCATCCTTCGGCAGGGCCAGGCGTCCTTCGGTCAGCGCTTCCCGCAGGGACCAGAACAGTTCTGCCCGCAGGTTCAGGAACCGGTCCTTGTCGCGGGGCGAAGAACCGCCATTGACCGGCTGTACCGGCAGGCCCAGTTCGCGTAGGCGGTCAGTCACCCCGCCGCCCACCCCGGCATCGTCGACCCGCACGGCAACCGCGCCGGTCGACCGCAGGATATCGACGATCCGGCCGGTGGTGCGCATCGTGTCCTCTTTTCGGGTGGCGCAGCACAGTGTCACCTGTGCGCCCCGGCGCAGCATCACCACGGTTTCATCCTCACCAAACCGGGCGACATCGACCCCCAGATAGGCCGGGGTGTCGGTATCGGCGGGATTGGCGGGATCGGGCGGGCGTTCGCTTGCCGCGTGCAGCAGCGACAGGGGCAGCAGGCTGTCATCCGCCGCTTCGGGAAACTGGCCGCGGATCTTGGCGGTCCAGAGCGGCGTGCCCTCGCCCCAGCGCTGGCGCATTTCATCGACCCAGCGGCGGCTGACCAGCAGCGGCTTAACCGCTTCGGGCAACGGTTCGTCGGTCAGGTTCGGCGTTGCCAGCGCATCGATCGGCAGAACGTGAAACCCGCTGCCTGGTTTGCACACAGCGGCGAATTCCGACGTTGGGTCATCCGGGTTGCCGATTGCGAACAGGCGGCTTTCATCATTGGTGACCAGGGTTTCCGCCGCATCCCACAGGGGTTTGGGAATGCCGCAGGCTTCGTCGAAGATCACCAGCACGCGGCGGGCATGGATGCCCTGAAAGGCGGTCATATCCATATCGTTCGGCTTGCGGCCAAAGGCGACCAGTTCCTTGCCCAGATGCCATTCGGTTTGATTGATACGGCCGGGCAGTTTGCCACGGCGGTGGGCGCGGTTGATTTCCCGCCACAGGATCGCCCGCACCTGGGCGAAGGTAGGGGCGGAGGTGACGACGAACCCGTCGCCCGGCGGGCTGGTGGCGATCCACCAGGCGGCAATGCGCGCGGCGAGGAAACTTTTGCCCGCGCCGTGGCAGGATGGCACCGCCACCCGCCGATGGTCGCGCACCGCTTCGGCAATCACACGCTGGCGCGACCATAAATGTTCGCCCAGCACATCCTGGACAAAGCCGACCGGATCGGTGGCATAGCGCTGGAGTGGATTGTCCGCCTGGGCCGGTGCGCCGCCGCCCTGCCGCCGGGCCAGTTCGCCCAGCAGCGCGGCCTTCAGGGCGCGGGTCGGGTTAGAGGGACGGGACGCCGTCCCCCGTCTGGAGTTCGGCGTCGAGGAGATGGAGAAGGGATCGGATTTGCTCATCGCTCATCGATTTCAGGCGATCCTCCCCCACAGCGGGCGCAGCAACCGGCCGACCGGCGTCCATCAGGGCTTCGGCCAGCTGACGGCGCAGGGCGCTGATGGCGGGCTTTTCGCCCCAGCCCAGCTGGGTGCGGCCATAGAGCGACAGGGCGGTTTGATTGCCCGCCAGGGCCGAACGCACCACCGCCCGCAGAATACGGGCATGGATGCGCGCTTTCGGATCGGCCAGCTCCGCCGCGAAGGCCCGGCGAAACTGCGCCGGACTCAACGAGGCGTCGAGGTCCTGTGCCAAAACCGCACAGATCGTGGCCGGCGTCAGCCCGGCCGCCAGCCAGGCTTCGACACAGGCCCGCTGATCGTCAGTGGGTTGGAACGGCGGGGATTTTTCAGCGGGGGAGGAGGATCGGGTCATACCATGCGTCCAAAAATGCAGTGGGCCGCCCCGATTTCCCCGGCAGCGGCCCAATTTCACCATTATGGCAGATTTGATAGCATCAGGAATCTTCTGGGGTCAAGGGGTATTTGCACCATTTTGGCGCATTCCGCCATAATGATCGGCCAGCATGTCCAGGGCGATGCGCAAAATCTCGATCCCGCTGGCGGGATGGCGGCCCGTGCGTTGCGCCCAGTCGCGCGCGCTGCCGCCCAGGCAGACGCAATCGATCAGCACCGGCGACAATTGTTTGCCAACACTGCGGATTGCATTGGTCCAGGCGGCACGGGCGGCGACCTGACGGGTGCCGATACTGTCGGCGGACTGACCGCCCCCGCCATCGCCGATTTTCTCCCGATATTGCGCAGTCAGCCGGGCGGGCACCTGCTGGGCGTTGCGCCACTGGGCCTCGAACCGGCGGGCGGCTTCGGCCATGCGGGGGGAAATCTCTCCCCGCGCGGCATAGCGGTCAATCGCGCAAGGCAGGGTGCGGGTATGGACGACTGTATCGCCCTCGCAGTGCGGATCCGGCTCGCGGTACAGCCGCGTGTCGCCCTTCAGGCGGCGTTCGACCGGGCCGAAATCAAGGGATTTCGATATGTGGGGGCGGATGCGTTGCATGCAGGCTGTCCTTTCCGGCGGCATCAAAAGAAAAACGCCGCAGGCGGGGCCAGCGGCGTTCGGATCGGGGGTCAACGGGGCAATTCAGGCCCCTATAGAGTCGGTCTGTTCCACCCCTCGCTTTTTGCGTTGTATGGAGCCGGACAGCATCGCTTTTTGGGAAAGTGGTGGCGGGGGGCGGATTTGAACCGCCGACCTTGGGCTTATGAGTCCCCTGCTCTGACCAACTGAGCTACCCCGCCGTCGGGGCCAAGCGTATACGAAGCCCGGCCCTACCTTGTCAAGCGTGTTAGAGGGATATCATTCCGAAGGGCGCTTTCCCCTATCGCTTGAAGCTGACTGATGACTGAATAAGAATTTTACAGCAACGTAGCCCAGGCCAACGATCTGCAAAAAATTCTGCACAACGACCGAAATTATAAACCAATGATAATCTTGAAAACTTAACCAATTAAGGCCGATAGAAATCGTAAGAAAAACATTAAAAGACAATAAAATAGAAATCCATGCAATGATCCAGCTTGACCATTGGCTTCTCAATTTGAAGAAGTCAGAACGCCCATTCGCCTCCACTTGCGAACGAGTAAGATTGGCTTTATCAATAGCCTCTTTTTTTTGCTTATCTACACTCTCCCTTCCTGTGTGGGTTGAGGCCTTAATATCTTCACGGGTTGGGTCAGTGGATGAATTTTTTTCAAAACCGCCTTTAACTAAACTTGGGCTAACAGGCTTATTATCGGCTTTATCAACGGCCATATCGCCACCAATGCTTCTTAATACGATTTAGCCTATTCTCAATAACCTGATTAGAAACAAGAAAAATTTCCGATAAATCATCGGCAGTGGATATATCAGCATATTTTCGCAGCAAACCTTCTGGAACCAATAAGTTTGCAGCGAAGGCGTCAGCCTCACGCTCCTCGTCTGGCTTACCCTCATTGTAGTCATTCACGCGCGGGAGCACATAGTTATCACTCTTGGCCCATTCCCTATGTAAAACATAATGCCCCAACTCATGTGCAATTGTAAAAATCTTACGGTTCACCGAAATATCGGAATTAATTACAATTTCAGCGCTGCCGTTATCAGAAAAAGATATAAAACCGGAAACCTCATTCCTATACGGCTCGCCAAATTTTGCGTAAGTTACATTGACGCCCATCTTCTCTGCAATTTCTTCAGGATCGATGGGAGGTGCACTTATTCGATACTCTTCAAGGATTTGCAGAGCGGCTTGCTCTGCTCTCTTAAAATCTGCGGCCATTTCAGGTCCCTCACTATGCCCAGCGGCTATTCACAAAACATTGCTTTGCAATTGCCGCCTAGGTCTGGATCGATACTTCGCTGCCAGTAAACCGATCGCGCGAATATCCAAATATGCGTCCGTCGGGCTTATGATTTTTTATCATCGGAAGCAGGGGTACGCTAGCAAAATTGGCGCTATCCCAACCCCTACGCCGCAGCGGTATCGGCGGTCTGATCCGGGCCGGTGGACAGGCTGGCGCTGGCGATCCAGCCGCCGCCCAGCACCCGGCTGCCGTCATAGATCACCCCGGCCTGGCCCGGGGCGACGCCCTGGGCGGGGGTATCCAGCCGCAGCAGCGCGCCGCCATCTGCGGTCAATATGATGGTGGCCGGCATCGGCGCCTGGGCGGAGCGCAGGCGGACATGGCAGCGCAGCCCGTCTGCCCCCACCGCATCGCCCAGCCAGTTGACCGTGCGGAGCGTTACCAGATCGCGCCCCAGGGCGGCGCGCGGGCCGACAATCACCTGACGGCGCGCTGGGTCCAGCCGGATAACGTAGAGCGGTTCCCCTTCTGCCACGCCCAGGCCGCGCCGCTGGCCGATGGTGTAATGGATGATGCCGTCATGCTGGCCCAGCACCCGGCCGTCCAGATGGCGGATCTCCCCCGGTTCGATCGCGCCGGGGCGCAGCTTGGCCACCAGCCCGGCATAATCGCCATCGGGAACGAAACAGATATCCTGGCTATCGGGCTTATCCTGCACCTCCAGCCCGAAGCGGCGGGCATGGTCGCGCGTTTCGCTTTTCGGCATATGGCCGAGCGGGAAGCGCAGGAAATCCAGTTGATCGCGCGTGGTGGCGAACAGGAGATAGGATTGATCGCGCGCCGGGTCGGCCCCGCGATGCAGTTCCGGCCCCTGCGACCCCATGCGGCGCTGAATGTAATGGCCGGTCGCCAGCGCATCGGCGCCCAGGTCTTTCGCCACCGCCAGCAGATCGCGGAATTTCACCGTCTGGTTGCACAGAATGCAGGGGATCGGCGTTTGCCCCTGAACATAACTGTCGGCAAACTGGTCGATCACGTCCTGGCGAAAGCGGCTTTCGTAATCCAGCACATAGTGGGGAATGCCGATGCGTTCCGCCACCATGCGCGCGTCATAGATATCCTGCCCGGCGCAGCAGGCCCCTTTCTTCTGTAGGGCCAGCCCGTGATCGTACAGTTGCAGGGTGACGCCGACCACGTCATAGCCTTCCTCGGCCAGCAGGGCGGCAGCGACAGAGCTGTCGACCCCGCCGGACATGGCCACCACCACGCGGGTTGCGTGGGGCGGCTTATCGATGCCGAGGGTGTTCATGGGCGCGATCGGCGGCACAGAGGATGGGGCGATCAGCCCGCCGCCATCATGTTGCGGGTCCCGGCGGGCAGCGACACGGTCAGCCCGTCCAGTTCTTCCGTCATGATGATCTGGCAGCCAAGGCGCGAGGTCGGCGTCAGGCCAAACGCGAGGTCGAGCATATCTTCCTCGTCGTCGGTCGGCTCTGCCAGACGTTCGAAATCATCGCCCAGAACAACCACATGGCAGGTGGAGCAGGCGAGCGAGCCTTCGCACGCGCCTTCCAGGTCGATATTGTTCTTATGCGCGATTTCCAGCACCGACAGACCAACCGGGGCGTCAACCACATGCCGGGTGCCGTCCCGGTCGATAAACGTCATTTTCGGCATAGCCGCTCCTTCACACTCACTTTGTCTGCGCAGGCGTTGGATTGCGCCCATACGCCAATCGGGATATTCAGCACCCGCCAAATCCCCGGCGGAAAACCGCCCATCTTTACCCGAACCCACCGCCGCTTTGCCAGCGGGAAAACAGCGCAGGCGAAGGCGACGCGCCCCGGCCATTCCGGCTGTCAAACGTGGAAGGATTCGCCGCAGCCGCAGCGCCCCTTTTCGTTCGGATTGCGGAACACGAAGCCGGATTGCAGCTTGTCTTCCACATAATCCATTTCCGATCCGATGATGAACATGATCGCCGCCGGATCGATCATCACGGTCACGCCCTTATCCTCCACCACCTCGTCGAAGGCGAGTTTCTGGTCGGCATAATCGACCGAATAGGACAGGCCGGAACACCCCTTGCTTTTCACGCCAACCCGAATGCCGACCGCCGGCGCCTCCCGCTGCGCCAGCAGGTGGCGGATTCGATTGGCCGCCGCTTCGGTAATCTGCAGGGCCTGCTGGGCCATGATACGCACCCTCCATCCAACGTCTGATACCTGACCAAATTAGTCCTGATTATGGGATGCCGCGTCGGCTTTGCCAAGGGTGCCGCAGCCTAAGCCGCCCGCGATTTACGCGCGAACAGCAGCTCCCATGTCTCGGCAAAGCGGTCCAGCGCGTCGGGCGGCGTGCGCGGGCCAAAGCTGACGCGGATCGTGGCTTCCGCCAGATCGGGCGCAATGCCCATGGCCGCCAGCACATGGCTTTGCTTCACCTTGCCGGACGAACAGGCCGCCCCGGCGCTGACCGCAAACCCTTCCAGATCGAAACTCATCACCTGCAAAGCCGCCGGAACGCCCGGCATGGCGATCGACAGGGTGTTGGGCAGCCGCTCAGCCGCCGCCGCGATCACAACGCCGCCCGCAGCGGCCAAACGGTCCGCCAGCGCATCGCGCAGGGTTTCCTGATGAACGACATAGGCAAGATCGTGCAGCGCCCGCTCTGCCGCCAGACCGAAGGCGGCGATCCCGGCAACATTCTCTGTTCCGGCGCGCAAGCCCCGTTCCTGCCCGCCGCCGCGCAGAAGGGGCTGAGGCAGAGGCCGGGGCAGGTTGCCAGCGCCCGTCTGCCGCAACACCAGCGCCCCCACCCCCTGCGGCCCGGCCAGCTTGTGGGCCGACAGGGCCAGGCTGTCGGCGCCCAGCACGTCGATGGCGATCGGCATCCGGCCCGGCGCCTGAACGGCATCGCAATGCAGCCAGCCGCCCCGGGCATGAACCCGGTCGGCAATCGCGCGGATCGGTTGCAGAACCCCGGTTTCGTTATTGGCCAGCATGACGGCCACCAGCGGCGGCTCCGCCGCGTCTGCCAGCAGGCGGTCCAGGGCAGCCAAATCGACGATACCGTCGGCGGTCACCGGAATCCGCACCGCCTGCGGCCCGGCATTGTCCAGCACCGCCGGGTGTTCAATCGCCGAAACCAGCAGCGGACGACCGGGAAAACCCTTCAAGATCAGGGCGTTGGCTTCCGTTGCGCCAGAGGTGAAGACGATCTGCGCGGCATCGCCCACCCGCGCCTCCAGCCCGACCAGCGCGGCAATCTGCCCGCGCGCGGTTTCGATCCGCTGGCGCGCCCGCCGCCCTTCGGCATGGACGGAGGACGGGTTGCCCCCTTCGGCCAGCACCTCCGCCAGCAGGGCGGCAGCGTCCGGCAGGCACGGCTGGGTGGCATTGCAATCGAGGTAGATGCGGTCGGCCATACCGTCCCCCCTATTCCGCCGCGTGGGAGGCAGGCCGGGAATCAGACGCCAGCACCCGCTGGCTGATCACATCGTCCAGCGTGACCGATTGCAGATAGCGATGGATTTCGTTGCCCAGCGCCTCCCACAGATCGTGGGTCAGGCAGCGGGTTTTCCGCGTGGTGCAGCCATGGCGCGATCCGGGCGCGCAGCGGGTGGCGCGGATCGGCTCATCCACCGCCAGAATGATATCGGAGATGAAGGTATCCAGCGGGGTGCGGGCCAGAAGATAGCCGCCGCCCGGCCCGCGCACGCTGCGCACCAGTGCATGGCGGCGCAGCTTCGCAAACAGCTGTTCCAGGTAGGACAGCGAGATTTCCTGCCGTTCGGCAATATCGGCCAGCGAAACCGGCCGCCCGCCCGAATGATGGGCAAGATCGACCATCGCCATCACCGCATAGCGCCCCTTGGTACTGAGCCGCATGTCCCCCGCCCCTTTTTCGGTTAGACCAGCGCCGCGCGGGACGCTGGCGATGATTCGTTCTGCGATCCGGCTTGCGTCCCTCCTTGCGCCGAATGCCGGTCCGGTTCGCTAGCGTGGCCCGCCTCAAGCTGGGCGACACGCTGCTGCAACTGGGTCACTTCATCCAGCAAGGCCCCGATGGCGCGGGCGACCGGATCGGGCAGATCGGCACCCGACAAGCCATAGGCGCAAAAGGCATCGGGTTCGGGGCGCGCTTTCTCGCCTTGCGCTTCCCCGGCCGGGCGGGCGGGAATCCCCACCACGGTCTGGCCGGGCGCAACCGGGCGCACCACCACCGCATTGGCGCCGACGCGCGCGCCTTCGCCAACCTCGATCGGCCCCAGCACCTGCGCCCCGGCACCGACGATCACGCCAGGCTTCAGGGTCGGGTGGCGCTTGCCGCCATCCAACGAGGTGCCGCCCAGCGTGACCCCCTGATACAGCGTCACCCCATCGCCGAGCTCCGCCGTCTCGCCAATCACCACGCCCATGCCATGATCGATGAACACCCGCCGGCCAATGGTGGCGCCGGGGTGGATTTCGATCCCGGTCACCATGCGCGCAATGTGGGATATCACCCGCGCCAGGGTGGTGAAGCCGCGCCGCCACAGGGGATTGGCCAGCCGATGGAACAGCAGGGCGTGAAAGCCGGGATAGGCCAGCACCACTTCGATGCGCGAACGGGCGGCGGGATCGCGGGCCAGGATATTGTCGATATCCTCGCGAAGCTGGCGGAACAGCATGGGTCTATCCTGTCGTCTGTCCCCGGCAGGCGGCCGGGTGAACGCTGTTAGCATATAGAACGCCCGACTGTGGCGGTCAAGTTTTAGCGGGTATGCGCTCCCCTCTGGCATCCCGGCGCGAACATCTGTATGAATCGCCAACGCGGGCCAGGTACAGTCCGGCCTGTCAGAAGCGACACAGGGTATCCGCATAAGACGCGAAAGGGTCGTCCAAGGTCCATGCCTGAAGTCATTATCAACGGCCCCGAAGGCCGGCTGGAAGGGCGTTATTCCCATTCCAAGGGGACCAATGCTCCCATCGCCTTGATTCTGCACCCCGATCCGCGCGGGGGCGGCACCATGAATAACAAGGTGTCGTATAACCTGTTCCATGCGTTTTCCCAGCGTGGCTTTTCGGTACTTCGCTTCAATTTCCGGGGCGTCGGCCGCAGCCAGGGCACCTATGACCGGGGCGAGGGCGAATTGGCCGATGCCGCCTCGGCGCTGGACTGGCTGCAGAACGTCAATCCCAATGCCAGCGCCACCTGGGTGGCCGGGTTTTCCTTCGGCGCGTGGATCGGCATGCAGCTGCTGATGCGGCGGCCCGAGATCGTCAGTTTCGTCTCGGTCTCCCCGCCGGCCAACATGTACGATTTCAGCTTCCTGGCCCCTTGCCCGGTTTCGGGCCAGGTGATCCAGGGCAGCGCCGATGAAATCGTGCCGGAGACGGCGGTGGCGAAGCTGGTGTCCAAGCTGTCCAACCAGCGCGACATCAAGATCGACTATCGCCTGATCCAGGGCGCCAATCACTTCTATGTTGACCATATGGACCAGATGGTCGGCGCGGTCGATGGCTATCTGGCGGCGAATGTGCCGCCGATCAAAATCGCCGAAGCCCCGGTCAAGGCTGCCGGCCGGTAAGGTCACACCGACAAGATTCCGGCGGCAAGATCCCGCCGTTATATCCCTGGGCCGCCGCCCCTGTCAGTTCCCGGTTTCGGGTTGGGGGGGCGGCTTCCCCTGGTCGGCTGGTTTTCCCTGGTCAGCTGGGGCCGGCACCTGCTTCGGCGGGTCGGCCAGTTCGAAGAAGCCGCGCAGGAAACCGGGGGCCAGGGCGCTCAACGGGTTGACCGAGACATCCGGCGCATCCAGCGGCCCCTTGATGCGGAAGGTCCAGGCGAAAACGCCGCCGCCCGGACCGCCGGTCAGAATATCGCCGATGATCGGAATCGCGCCGATCACCTGATTGATCGAATTGAGCGGTACGACGGTCCCGGCCAGATCCAGCTGGTCGGTGCGCCGGTGGATCGATCCCTTGACCGACAGGCCAAGGGATAGGCCCGCCGCCCGCGCCTCGATAATCTCCAGATAATCCTTGCCGCGCTGGAACTCCGCCACGGCGGAATTGAAGGCAAGGCCGGTGCCGGTCATCGCTTCGGCAATCCCGGTGATCGAGGCGACCGCCAGCAGCTGGGCCAGAATCGGCGCATCGACCACGCGGAAGCTGCCCATGCTTAGGCGGCCTTTCAGGTTCCCGGCCGGGTCGAACTGCCCGTCGATGCGCAGATCGCCACCCACCACGCCGGGCGTTACATCGGCGACCTTCAGGAACGCCCCGCCATCGGGCGCACGGATCGCCAGGCTGCGCCGCCCTGCGGTCAGCGGTTGAATCTGGAAACTGGCGATGCTGCCCCCGGCCAGCGCCGCCTTGGCATCCACCTGCCGCCAGAATTTGCCGTCATAATCCGCCTTGGCAATGACGGCCGAAACCGCAGCATCGGGCCGCACGATCACTTTCGCCAGATCCAGATCCAGCGCCAGCGGATAGGGCGGCGTGCTGCTGCCATCCTCAGGCTCCGGCTTTTTCGCCTCGGCCACCAGGGTCTGAGCGTCCAGGGCGGCACCCTGCGCCCGGATCGACCAGCCGCCCCGGGGCAGGCGGTCGACCGTCACACTGTCCAGCCGGTTTTCCCCCAGCGCCAGCGCGCGGGCGGCAATAGTGCGGACCGAGCCATCCTCGGCAAACCCGATGGTGCCGCTGCCGCTGCCGCTGGGGCCGGTCAGGTCCAGCGACAGGGTCTGCGGGGTCTTCTGCCGGTCCAGCGTCAGGCCGATCCGCCCCTGCCCGGCGCTGCCGCGCGGCTTGCTCCAGTTCAGATCGGCCAGGCTGACCACCGCCTGCGCCAGATCGGCCCCGGCATCCAGCTGGGCGCGGCCATC
This sequence comes from uncultured Comamonadaceae bacterium, assembly GCA_964428065.1. Classification (GTDB taxonomy): domain Bacteria; phylum Pseudomonadota; class Alphaproteobacteria; order Elsterales; family Elsteraceae; genus CAYRWZ01. The sequence goes on from CAYRWZ010000012.1 coordinate 36,716, forward strand.
GGCCTGTTCGGTATAGGTGCCGGTCACGGCGGCACTGCCGCCGATATAGGGGGAGAAATCGAAGCGCAGCGCCTTCAGCGCCGCGTCATCGACAGTCGATTCAAACCCGATCTTGCGGCGCTGGGCATTGGGGCGGGGGGCGAACACTTCTTCCCACTGAAAGCGGGTCGGCGCGCCACCCAGCCGCCCCTGGCCGGTCACGGTCATCGCCTTGGCGTCGAGCGACAGGGTGCCGGTCGCCTCAGTCAGGGCGGCGCCGCGCAGCACATTGGGCATCGCCACCCGGTCCAGCCGCGCCTTGGCGGCAATCGCCACCTGGTCGATCAGCAGCGCATCGATCAGCGGAAACTCGAACCGCAGATCGACCGATGCCTGCCCGCTGGCCTTGGCCGGATCAAGATCGAACCGCTTCATATAGCCCAGCGGCTGCGCATCCAGCACTGCCATGGCATCGGCCACCGGCCCGGCAATCGCCATGTCGATGGCGATGCGGTGATCTTCCCCGGTCAGCCCGCTGATCCCGATCGTGCCGGAGGAAATGGTCAGGCCCTTCACCTGCCCGCTGCCGACCGCCACGTCGAAGGTGCCAGTCGCATGGGTATAGACGGCGGTTCCGCTGACATTCTCCACCGGCGGCAGACGGCCGAAATAGGCAACCCGCAACCCATCGACCGCCAGATCGGCCCGCCCGTCCAGAATGTCGGTCACCGGGCGGCCGTTGACGGTGATCGGCCCGAAGGCGAAATCGGCACTGGCCCGGCTGATGGTGCCGCGCGACAGGTTGGTTGTGATCCAGCGCCGGGGATTGGTCCCAACCCCATGGGGCCAGAGCGCGGCCAGATCATCGACCGGCAGGCCCGTGATCGCCGCCTGAATGCGCCCGGCGGGGGCAGTGCCGATTGCACCGACCGAACCGCTGGCAGTCAGCACCGCACCATTGGCCAGCCGCAATTCCGCGCGCGACAGGCCAAGGCTTTCCCCATCCTGACCCAAATTCGCCACTGCCGACAGGCCCTGCACGGCCACCATGCCATCGCGCAAGCGGCGATCCGCCACCCGCCCGGATTCGCCCTGCAATGCAATCTCGGCCGAGGCAAGGCCGCGCGACAGCGACAGATCGAAGCGCGCCTGCACGCGCACCGGCACCTCCACCCCCTGCAACGGGGCGAGCGGGGGGATCCGTTCGGCCAGCGCGGCGGGGGAAACGCGCCCCAGCACCAGCGCGCCGACAAACCGGTCTTTATCCTCATGCAGCGTGCCGCTGAGCAAGACCGATACCGGCGCATCGTCCAGTTGCAGATCGGCGCGCGAATCGATGGCCAGCCCGCCCTCTGTCTCGCGCAACTCGAAATCGACCAGCGGCAGCCGCCAGATTTGGCCCCAGGCGGCATCTTCCACCACCAACCGGGCGCGGCGCATACGGATTGCCGCCACCCGCCCGCCGAACCCTTCGCGGGCATCGTCATAGAACAGCGCGCCCAGCAGGCTGGACGCATCGGACGCGCTGTCGGGAGCCGCAGACGAGTCTGGTGGGGTGGCCCCCGCCGCAACGGAGCCATCGTCCGCCGCGTCGAACTCTGCCGACAGCAGGCGGACCGAGCCTTCGGCATCGCGGCGCAGGCGCAGGGCCAGCCCTTCGATTTCCGCATCCTTCAGCAGCCAGCGCCCGGCCAGCAGCGCGCCCAGATCGAAATGCAGCAGCGCGCGCGGCAGCACCGCCAGCCGCCGCCCGGCCTGTTCCACCGTGACCGTATCGACCCCCAGGGCGATCGACCGGTCATCGGCATCCCAGATCAGTTCCGCCGCCGCCACCCGCACCGCCACCTGCCGCGCCGGATCGGACAGCATCGATTCGATCGACGGGACAATATGGGTCAACGGCAAGGGGGCCTGGGACAGACGCCAGGCAATCGCCCCACCGCCGACCAGCAGCAGAAAGGCGAAAATCAGCAGCAGGCGGCCCAGCAGATGGGTCAGCGACGGCAAGACAAAGCGGCGCCGGGGCGGCGGCGCTTGACCCCGCTTCGGGCGGCGGGCAAGGTCAAACGCGCGCGCGCCCTTCGGCGCCCCCCCGCTTGCCGCCTTGTCCGGCTTACCGCCGACACCCATTACACTGCCCTCATAATACTGCCTGGCCCGACATGATCGCCAATCCGCTTCCGTCCTCGTTCCCGTTTCTTAGCAGCCTGTCCGGCGCCGCGCTGCCGCTGCCGGGGCGCGCCGACCGGGTTGCCGCCCTGACCGAACGCTGGCTGGAACGCGCCGCGCTGCTCGACCCGGCATTGGGAGAGACCAGCGCCGCCCTTGCGGCCAGCGACCCAGGATCGGCCCTGATCACGGCGATTTTTGGCAACAGCCCCTATCTGGCCGAATCCTGGATCGCCGAAGCTGCCATGATCCCCGTCCTGTTGGCCGAGGGACCGGACGCGACATTGGCGCAAGCGCTGCGCCCGATCAACGACATAACCGCCCTGACTTGCCCAACGGCTGAGGTTATGACGATTTTGCGCCGGGCGAAACGGCAAGCGGCGCTGATTGTCGCCGTGGCCGATATCACCGGCCACTGGTCGCTGGAACGGGTGACGGAAGCCTTGAGCATTCTGGCCGGGCACGCCATCGACTTGGCCGCCACCCATTATCTGGGCCAGCAATTGCAGATGCGCGGCCTGCCGGTGGATGAACTGTCCGGCCCGGATGTGCGGCGCGGGCTGGTGATTCTGGGCATGGGCAAGCTGGGCGCGCGGGAATTGAACTATTCCAGCGATATCGACCTGATCGTGCTGTTCGATCCCGACCGGGTCGATCCACGCATTGCCGGGCTGCGCGATACCGTGCTGGAAACCTATATCCGTCTGGCGAAGGAACTGGTGCGGATGTTGCAAGAACGGACGGGCGACGGCTATGTCTTCCGCACCGATCTGCGGCTGCGGCCCGATCCGGCATCCACCCCGCCCGCCATGTCGGTGCTGGCGGCGGAAACCTATTACGAAACCGTCGGCCAGAACTGGGAACGCGCGGCCATGATCAAGGCGCGGCCGGTGGCGGGGGATATCGATGCCGGCAATGCCTTCCTGCGCTATCTGCGGCCTTTCGTGTGGCGCAAGCATCTGGATTTCGCCGCCATCAACGATATCCATTCGATCAAGCGGCAGATCCACGCCTTCAAGGGCGGCGGCAGGATCGCCGTGCTGGACCATAACATCAAGATCGGCCGCGGCGGCATCCGCGAGATCGAATTTTTCGCCCAGACCCAGCAACTGATCTGGGGCGGCCGCGATCCGGGCCTGCGCGTGTCCGGCACTTGCGAGGCGCTGGATGCGCTGGTGCGCGCCGGGCGCGTCAAGCCGCAGGTGGCAGCGGATCTGAAGCGCGCCTATCGCTTCCTGCGCCAGGTGGAACACCGCATCCAGATGGTGGAGGATCAGCAGACCCACAAACTGCCGCCGGATCAAGAGGGGCTGGAACGCATCGCCCGCTTTGCCGGGTTCGGCAATGCTGCCGGATTCGAGGCCGCGCTGGTCGCCACCCTGGCCACCGTGCGGGACCATAATGCCGGGCTGTTCGAGGAAGCGCCGTCGCTGTCCGGGCCGGGCAATCTGGTCTTCACCGGGACGGAGGATGACCCCGAAACCGTAGCCACATTGGAATCGCTGGGTTTCCGCGATGGGGCGATGGTTTCTGCCGCCGTGCGCGGCTGGCACCACGGGCGGATGCGCGCCACCCGCAGCGCCCGCGCGCGCGAATTGCTGACCGAGCTGATGCCCACCCTGCTGACCGCGCTGGCCCGCACCAGCGACCCGGACGGCGCCTTCGCCCGGTTCGACCGGTTTTTGCAGGCGCTGCCCGCCGGGGTGCAGATTTTCTCGCTGCTGTATCAGAACCCCCATCTGGTCGATCAGGTGGCAGAGGTGATGGGCGCCGCCCCCGCGCTGGCCGATTATCTGAGCCGCCACCCCCGGTTGCTGGACGGCGTGCTGTCCGACCCGGAAATCCTGGCCCTGCCCGGCCCCAGCGATCTGGACGCCGATCTGCGGGAGGAGCTGGCCCAGACCAGCGGGGTGGAGGAAGTGCTGGATGCCGTGCGCCGCTGGGCCGGGGATCGGCGTTTCCAGGCCGGGCTCACCATGCTGCGCGGCAAGGTGACGATGGAACAGGCGACCCGGCATCTGTCCGATATCGCGGATACGGTGATCGGCGGCCTGCTGCAGCCCGTGTCGAGCGCCTTCGCCGCCGTTCACGGCCAGGTGCCGGGCGGGCGCTTCGCTGTCATCGGCGCCGGTAAGCTGGGCGCGCGGGAACTGTCGCCGACCTCCGATCTGGATCTGATTTTCGTCTATGACTTCCCGCCGGAGATCGACCAGTCGGACGGGGCCAAGCCGTTGCCGCCGTCGCTTTATTATCAGCGGCTGGGCCAGCGGCTGATTTCCGCGCTCACCGCGCTGACCGCCGAAGGGGAATTGTACCAGGTTGACATGCGCCTGCGGCCAACCGGCAACAAGGGGCCGGTGGCCTGCACGCTGGACAGTTTCGCCGCCTATCAGCGCGACGAAGCCTGGACCTGGGAACATATGGCCCTGACCCGCGCCCGTGCCGTGGCGGGCGATCCGGGCCTGATGGCGGCGGTGGAAGCGGTGCGCCGGGATATTCTGTGCCGCCCGCGCGATGCCGAAAAGCTGCTGGCCGATATCGCCGATATGCGCCGCCGGGTTGCCAAGGAACGCCCCGGACATGACGAGTTCGACCTGAAGGACCGGCGCGGCGGCCTGCTGGATTGCGAATTTCTGGCGCAATATCTGGTGCTGCGCCACGCCGCGACCCACCCGCAGATCCTGACCGGCCATACGCCGGAAGCGTTCGAGCAACTGGTGGCGACCCGCCTGCTGGACCCGGAAACCGGGGCCACCCTGGCACGCGCGGCGCGGCTGTGGCTGGCCGTGCAGGGGATGCTGCGCCTGCTGTCGGCGGGCAAGTTCCAGCCCGACCATGCGCCCGACGGCATGACCCGGGCGCTGGTGCGCGCGGCCCAGCCGGTGATCGGCGCGGTTGACTTTGCCCAGCTACGGGAAAATATCAGCGCAACAGCGGCGGCGGTGCAGGCGATCTATACCGACCTGATCGACACCCCCGCCGCCCGTCATTCGCCCCCCAACCCGGAGGATACCGGATCATGACCACCCCTGCCGTCGGCACCGCCGCCCCCGCCTTCACCATGCCCACCGATTCCGGCGGCGAGATTTCGCTGGCGGCCCTGAAGGGCAAGAAGGTGGTGCTGTATTTCTATCCGAAGGACGATACATCGGGCTGCACCAAGGAAGCCTGCGCCTTCCGCGATGCCCTGCCCGATTTCACCGGGATCGACGCGGTGGTGATCGGCGTGTCGAAAGACAGCGCCGCCAGCCATGACAAGTTCAAGAAGAAATACGAGCTGACCTTCCCCCTCGCCTCCGACACCAGCGGCGTGTGCGAAGCCTATGGCGTGTGGGTGGAAAAAAGCATGTACGGCAAGAAGTACATGGGCATCGAACGCGCCACCTTCCTGATCGACGCCAGCGGCAAGATCGCCAAGGTGTGGAACAAGGTGAAGGTCGACGGCCACGCCGCCGAGGTGCTGGCCGCAGCGAAGGCGCTTTAGTTTCTAAACAACCCGCCTCGCACAGCAAAAACCCCCTTCCGCAGCGGCGGAAGGGGGTTTTCGTTTTACTGAGCGCTGGAGGGGCGATTAGCCCCGGCAATTACCCTCGGCGCCACCAGCCCTTGCGTTCCTGTTTCGGCAGGGCATCGACCGAAACCACCGTGATGGCCGGATTCGGCTCGGCAACCGGTTCCGCAGCGGGGGCAGCCTCGACCATCGCCGGAGTGATGGCCGGCTCGGCCACGGGTGCCGCTGCCGGTGCCTCTGCTGGTGCCTCTGCCGGTTCCGATTCAGGGGCGGCCTTGCGGCGACCCCGCCCCTTGGCGGCAGGGGGTTCGGCCACATCCTCAGCGGCACTGGCCGCACGGCCAGTGCGCTTGCGCGGCTTCGGCGCCTCGGCTTCTGCTGGTGCTTCGGGCGCGGCCGCATCGGCGACACCTGTTTCTGCCTCCGTCGGCTCAGCCCGGCGGCGACGGTTGCGCCCGCGGGGCTTGCTCGCGTCCGGTTCAGCCGTTTCCGGTTCAGCCGCTTCTGGCACATCCGCCTCCGGGGCAAGTTCAGTGCCGGTTTCGACGGCAACGGCCTGCGTCACCGCCGGGGCAGCGTCCCCGGCAGCGCCGGCTTCGGCCATCATGCCATCCTCGCGCATACCGTCTTCCCGGCGATTGCGGCGGCGGCCGCCGCGCTTGCCACGGCGACGGCGCTTGCGGGGCTGGCCATTCTCGTCGAATTCCGGTTCTTCGCCCCCACCCTCTATGCCCCGGCCTTCGGTGCCCCGGCCTTCGGTGCCCTGGCCCTCAGCACCCTGATCCTCGGCACCGTCCTCATCCAGGTCAGCATCGTCCTCACCAAAGGCTTGACCGCCTTCGGCCTGGATCGCCTCGGCGCCCATCCCCTCGCCAGCCTCCCGGCCACCGCGACGGCGGCGA
>CAYRWZ010000013.1:0-42104 GCA_964428065.1 uncultured Comamonadaceae bacterium
TGTGGGTGAGCGGATCCTTGATCAGCTCCAGCACCTGGCGGTCGAGTTCGGTTTCGGCCCCCAGCATCTGCAGTTCGATCTTCTTCGACAGTTCCAGCGACAGATCGCGCACCATGCGCGGCAGCTTGGCCCAGGCATTGCCGATCGGCTGCATGCGCGTCTTCATGACGCCTTCCTGCAGTTCCGATGTCACATGGCTCAAACGCTGCAGGGGAACGGAAAATTCGCTGTCCTTGTGCCGCCGGACGATCTGGAGCAACTGGTTGCGGGTCAGCACCAGCTCCGACACCATGGTCATCAGGTTTTCCAAGAGATCAACGCTGACGCGGATGGTCTGCGCCGCAACCGCGCTTTCGCGCATGGCATCGACCCCGCCGGCATTGACGGTGCTGCGGATGATTTCCGCGTCCTCCGCCTCGGGTTCGGCCCGCGCCACTTCGGTCTTGGGCGCCTCGCTGCGCACCACGGCGGTGGAGGGTTCGGCCGCCGGGGCAGGCGCTGCGGGAACAGGGGCTGCAACAACCTCTGGCGCCGGGGCAGGTGTCGGGGCGGGTGCCGCAACCGGCGGTGCTGCGGGTGCCGCAGCAGGTGCAGCCTCGACCGCCCGGCCTTCGGCCACCGCGTTCAGCCGTTCGATCAGCGCGGCATCGTCGCCCGGCGGCTCTGCCTCCGTCGCTTCCAGCACGGCCAGAATGGTTTTGATCGCGTCCAGCGATTCCAGAATGATCGAGACGATGCCGGGGCTGACCGCCAATTCGCCGTCACGGATGCGGCCCAGCACGTTTTCCGCCGCATGGGCCACCGCTTCCAGCCGGGGCAGGCCCAGGAAGCCGCAGGTGCCCTTGATGGTGTGCACCAGGCGGAAGATGTTGCTCAACAGTTCGGGATTGTTGGGGTTCTGCTCCAGCCGCACCAGCTCCACGTCCAGGACGCTCAGGCTTTCTGCGGTTTCGGTCAGGAATTCACTCAACAGGTCATCCATCGCCTCGGCTCCCTCACTGCCTTTCGGGCCGGGTGCATACCCCCCGGCCCTTTCCTTCTACACCATGGGCGCGGCCCGCACCATGATCGATCCGGCAGCGGAACGAATTTTTCCCCCGAAACGAATTTTTCCCCCGAAACGAATTTTCCCCTGAAGCGTTTTTGGCCGAGAGGGGCTGTCACCCGATCAGGCGATCGTCGGCATCCAGGCGCAGCATGACATGCAGCACCAGATCCTCGCCCTGATCTTCCAGGCGCAGCGGCGTGTTCAAGGCCCCGGCCAGACGCTGGCAATATTCGGCATGAATGGTGCGATGGTCGGCGGCCACCGTCTGCCCCTGGATCAGGCTGCGGATCGGTTCCTGCAGGCGTACCAGCGTGCCGGACGCGCGGATGCTGGCCTGGCAGCCAGAGGCGACGGCGCTGAGCGTTACCCCCAGCAGGCCGCCGCGCGGCAGGGCGCCGGCCATCAGCACCACCAGGTTCATCAGCATCTGGATCGCGCCAGCGGCATAGGGGCGCGGTTCCACATCGGGCCAGGCGAGATCCACCCGCCCTTCGCTGGCCAGCAGATCGACCAGGGCAGAGCGGGCATCGGCCGGTTTCAAATCGGCACTGGCGCCGGCAGAGCCATAGGCCAGACGGAAAAAGCGCAGCTTGGCGGCCGCGTTCTTGCCACTTTGCGCGATCAAGGCCATGGCATCGCCGTCGAAATCGGACGCGCCCAGTTCTTCGATCAGTTCCACGCCGTTATTGATTGCACCGATGGGGCTGACCATTTCATGGCACAGATGGCTGATCAGCAATTGGGTTGCCTGCAGCGCCGGATCTTTCGGCATTGGACTCGCTCGTGTTTGTGACAATGATGGATCGTTAATCGAGGCGATTAAACGGCCCGACCCCTGAACAAAGGTTTAAGGATTACTTATCCAGAATGCACGACCGAACCCATTCCCCCTTTGCAAACCTTACCCACACGGGTGCGGCCGGCCCGGTCTTGACGCCCGGAGCCTATGTCCGTCATCCATCGCAGCCGGATTGGGGGTTGGGCCAGGTGCAGTCGGTGGTTGGCACGCGCGTGACGGTCAATTTCACCGAACGCGGCAAACTGTTGATCGATATCGGCATCGTGCCGCTGGAAACCGTGGACCCTGACGAGGCTTGAGCGAGGCATCATGCGCCACCCCCCTTTCCCCCGCGTCCTGACCGCCCTCACCGCCGGCATGGTTCTGTTGTCCGCCCCGATGGCGCGCCCGGCCGCAGCGCAGGATGCCGGTGCGAACACCGCCATCGAAGCCGGGCAGAAAGTCTGGGCCAAGTGCCAGGCCTGCCACACGATCACGCCGGGCGGGCGCAACACCGTTGGCCCCAACCTGCACGGGGTGGTGGGCCGCGCGGCGGGCAGCGTGCCCGGCTATCGCTATTCCCCGGCCCTGGCCAATTCCGGCATCGTGTGGACAGAGGAGATGCTGGACAAATTCATCGCCGACAGCACCGGCACGGTGCCCGGCACCAAAATGTATGGCGGCCTGACCAATGCCGAAGATCGGGCGAACCTGATCGCCTGGATGAAACGGCAATAGCCCCTTTGCAGCCCGCCTGCCGCACCCTATAGTTTATTAACGTCAAGGCCGTCTATAGGGCCATTTCTGGGGGGAAGGGATCACACCATGAAGGTCATTCTGATTGCCGCACTCAGCGCCATCATCATCGCCACGGCAGCGGGCATCGTCATCAGCCGGGGCAATACGGATGTGCAGCACGCTTTTGCCACGCAAAGCGTCAGAGTCTCGTAACCCCGCCTCGTTTCATAAGCCCCTTACCATCGTGGCGCGGGCTATGGCAGTTCCGCGCCATCCTCTGCCCGCCACAGCTTGATCACCTGATCGTAGCCGCCGGTCACCAACAGGCCGTCCGGCCCGAACGCGACAGACCAGACCGGCTTGCTGTGGCCGCGCAACTCCACCACCGGGCGCAGGGTTCCACCAGCTTGGCCCGCAGCCTGCTGGCGAAGTTCATTCAGCCGCCATAACCGTGCCACCGCATCGCCGCCGCCGGTCAGAACCGACGATCCATCGGCCGAAACGGCGATCGAGGTGATGAAGGCGCTGTGGGCGCGCCAGGCGGCAACCGGCTGTACCGTCGCCAAATCCCATAGCCGCACTTCACCATCGGTGGCGCCGGACAGGGCGAAGCGGCCATCGGGCGTGATCGCCACTGCATTGACGCTGGCCGTATGGCCGCGCAGCACCGCGCGCTCCGCCCCGCTTGCCACATCCCACAGGCGCAGCGTCTGGTCGTACCCGGCGGATATCAGCCTTTGCCCATCGGCGGTGAAGGCGACGGCCATGACATTGGCCTCATGCCCCTCCAGCACCCGCAGGGTTTGGCCGCTCGCCATGTCCCACAGGCGGATGGTGCGATCCCAGCTGGCGGTCGCCAGCCGGGTTTCATCGGGCGACAGGGCAATCCCGGCGATATTGTTCTGATGCCCGGCAAAGCGCCGTAGTTCGGCCCCGGTGGTGCGGTCCCATTCAATCACCACCTGATCCCAGCCGGCTGACAGGATGCGCCGCCCATCCTTCAGAAAGGCCACCGCATTGACGGCCGCCACATGGCCGTCAAACACCCGCAATTCCGCCCGGCGGCGCAGATCCCACAGACGGACCGTGTAATCCCAACTGCCCGACAGCAGCGCCGTGCCATCGGGCGACACCGCAACAGCATTGACCATGGCGCCGTGCCCGGCCAGTTCCGCCCGCGCCGCCCGCATGCCGCCAACCGGGCCCAGAAGGCCGATCAGTGCCGATAAAAACAGGACGACCGCCACGGGCCGTGGCGATCGTCCCCGCCAAACGCTCGCAACAGGCCGGTCAGTCGCCATGTCCGGCTGCCGGGCGACCGCCCTTGACGCCGCCGGCACTCTGGCCGGTCACTTCGGCCACCCACAGGCTGTGATGTTCCTTGGCCCAGTTCAGATCGACCTGGCCGGAGCCCATGGCATCGAACGCGCCTTCCATCCCGACCGAGCCGATATAGATATGGGCCAGGATCACGGCGGTCAGCAGGATCGACACCACGCTGTGGATCACCTGGGCCTGCTGCATCCCGGCGATATCGGTGAAGGTGAAGGGATAGAGCAGCAGCAGCCCGGTCCAGAACAGCGCCACGCCGCCGGCGACCACCGCCCAGAAGATCAGCTTCTGCCCGGCATTAAATTTGCCCGCCGCCGGGTGCACGCCCTTCTTGAACAGCCCGCCGCCTTGCTTCAGCCACTCCAGATCGCGTCCGTTCGGAATATTGTGCGCAACCCACAGGACGAACATCAGCACCACACCCAGGGCGAAAGAGAAGCCGAGGAAATTGTGCGCCACCTTGCCCGCTTCGGACAGGGCGGTGAACGCCTCCGGCCCCAGGATTGGGATCAGCAGATGACGGCCGTAGATCAGGTTCAGCCCGGTCAGCGCCAGGATGATGAAGCTGACCGCCGTCAGCCAATGCACCCAGCGCTCGAAGGCGGAAAACCGTTCGATGGTCCGGTTGGACGGCCCGGCATCGATCCGCACCTTGCCGCGCACGGCATAGAAGCCGACCAGCAGGGCGACCATGCCGACGATGATCCACGAGCCAACCGATTTGACCGGCCCTTCACGCACTTCCCGCCACGCCCGGCCTTCCGGCTGGATCAGCACCGCCGCCTTGGCGTCGGGAATGGTGATCCGGCCATCGATACGGCCCTGCAGCGCTTCCAGCAGCACCTTGTCGTTGGCGGCTGCGGGTGCTGAACCGGTGCCCCCCGATCCCTGCCCCCCCGATCCCTGGGCCCCCGCATCCATCGGCACGCTTGCGGCCATTATCACGGCCATCAGCGCGACGGTGAGCAGTCCGGCTGCCTTTTTGAACAGCGTCATGATTGTCCCCTCCCCCTGCCGCGCCTCAGGCGCCGATGGTTTCCTTATAGGCCGTGGCCCAACCCCAGGCACCGGAGCCATAGCCGCGCCGCACCACCCGTTCGCGGTAGATATCGGCGATCACCTCGCCATCCCCCGCCAGCAGGGCCTTGGTGGAGCACATTTCGGCGCACAGCGGCAGCTTGCCTTCGGCCAGGCGGTTGCCGCCATACTTCTCGAACTCCGCCGGGGTGCCGTCGGCTTCCGGGCCACCAGCGCAGAAGGTGCACTTGTCCATCTTGCCGCGGCTGCCGAAATTGCCGACCTTCGGATATTGCGGCGCGCCGAACGGGCAGGCATAGAAGCAATAGCCGCAGCCGATGCACAGATCCTTGGAATGCAGGACCACGCCATCGGCGGTCTTGTAGAAGCAATCCACCGGGCAGACCGCCATGCAAGGCGCATCGGTGCAGTGCATGCAGGCCATGGAGATCGATTTTTCCCCCGGCTTGCCGTCATTGATGGTGACGACGCGCCGCCGGTTGATCCCCCAGGGAACCTCATGTTCGTTTTTGCAGGCGGTGACGCAGGCGTTGCATTCGATGCAACGGTCCGAATCGCACAGGAATTTCATCCGGGCCATGGGTGCGTTCCTCCCCTATCACGCAAGCTCGATACGGCACAGGGTGACCTTGGTCTCCTGCATCGCCGTTACCGGGTCATAGCCATATGTCGTCACGGTATTGACCGATTCGCCCAGCACCACCGGGTCGGTTCCGGTCGGGTATTTGGACCGCTGATCCTTGCCCATCCAATGGCCGGCAAAGTGGAATGGCATGAACGCCACCCCCTTGCCCACCCGGTCGGTCACCAGCGCCTTGACCCGCACCTTAGCGTCGTTTTCCGCGCCATAGACCCAGACCATCTGCCCGTCGCGGATGCCCAGGGCGGCTGCGTCCTGGGTATTGACCTCGACAAACATGTCCTGCTGCAACTCGGCCAGCCATTTGTTGGACCGGGTTTCTTCCCCGCCGCCTTCATATTCGACCAGACGGCCGGACGTGAGGATGATCGGGAATTTCTTGGCGATCTCCGACTGCACGGCCTTTTGCTGCACGGTCTTGTACAGCATGGTCATGCGGAAATCCTTGCGGTCGTCCATGGTCGGGTACTTGGCGACCAGATCCGGGCGCGGGCTGTAGATCGGCTCGCGGTGGACCGGCACCGGGTCGGGCAGGTTCCAGACCAGCGCACGGGCCTTGGCGTTGCCGCCGGGCGCGCAGCCATGCTCCAGCGCCACCCGGATGATGCCGCCGGACAGGTCGGTCTGCCAGCTCACCGCGTCGGGGTTGGCGCCGCCGACCCGCTGGATCGTCTCCAGCTCCACCGGGGTCAGATCCTTGTCCCAGCCCATCTTTTTCAGCAGGGCGAAGGTGAATTCCGGATAGCCGTCCTGAATTTCCGAGCCGACCGGATAAACGCCGTCGGCCAGGATGCTTTCGCCCTTGTATTCCACGCCGAAGCGCGCGCGGAACGCCCCGCCGCCTTCCTTCACATGGCGCGAATAATCGTAAAGGTTGGGGGAGCCGGGATGCTTGATCTCCGGCGTGCCCCAGCAGGGCCAGGGCAGGCCGTAATATTCGCCCTTCAGCGGACCGGAGGCGGCCTGCAGGGTCTTGTAGTCGAAATCGCCCTGATGCTGCATATGCAGCTTCAGCCGTTCCGGCGACTGGCCGGTATAGCCGATCGACCAGGTGCCACGGTTGATTTCGCGCAGGATATCCTCGACCACCGGCTCATTGCCTTCGACCTTGATGTTCTTGAACATCTCGTCGGCAAAGCCGAGCTTCTTGGCGAAGCGATACAGGATTTCGTGATCGTTCTTCGCTTCGAAGACCGGCTTGACGAACTGCTCGCCCCACTGGATCGACCGGTTGGACGCCGTGCGCGACCCGCGGGTTTCGAACTGGGTGCAAGCGGGCAGCAGATAGACGCCGTCGGTGCGGTCGCTGACCACGGCGGCCGTGGTCGGATGCGGATCGACCACCACCAGCAGCTCCAGCTTTTCCATGCCCTTCTTCATGTCGGGCATGCGGACCACGGTGTTGCCGCCATGGCCCCAGAAGATCATGGCCTTGACCTGATCCGGCTGATCCAGATTTTCCTTCGGCTCCAGCACGCCGTCGAACCAGCGGGTCGATGGAATGCCCTTGGCTTCCATCATCTTCACGTCCTTGAAGCGGCCCTTCATATAGTCATAGGACACGCCCCAGACGCGGCACCAATGGTCCCACGCGCCCTTGGCCAGGCCGTAATAGGCCGGCAGGGTGGTGACATCCAGGCCCAAATCGGTTGCGCCCTGCACGTTGCAATGGCCGCGGAAGATGTTGGTGCCGCCGCCCATCACGCCGACATTGCCCAGCGCCAGTTGCAGGTTGCAATAGGCGCGGACATTGGCGGTGCCGACCGTATGCTGGGTGCCACCCATGCACCAGATCAGGGTGCCGGGCTTGTTCTTCGCCAGGGTTTCGGCCACGCGCTTGACCTGTTCGCCCGGAACGCCGGTCACGCGCTCCACTTCATCGGGCGTCCATTTGGCGACTTCCTTGCGCACCTCGTCCATGCCATAGACGCGGCGGCGGATATACTCCTTGTCCTCCCAGCCATTTTCGAAAATGTGCCACAGGATGCCCCAGACCAGCGGGATATCGGTGCCGGGCCGCAGGCGGACATATTCATGGGCGTGGGCGGCGGTGCGGGTGAAGCGCGGATCGCACACGATCATCTTTGCGCCCGCTTCCTTGCCGCGCAGCACATGCTGCAACGACACCGGATGCGCCTCGGCCGGGTTGCCGCCGATGATCATGATCGCCTTGGAGAAATGGATATCGTTGTAGCTGTTGGTCATGGCGCCGTAGCCCCAGACATTGGCCACACCGGCAACCGTGGTCGAATGGCAGATCCGCGCCTGATGGTCGATATTGTTGGTGCCCCAGAAGGCAGCGAACTTGCGGAACAGATAGGCGCCTTCGTTGGAGAATTTGGCCGATCCCAGCCAGTAGGCGCTGTCCGGGCCGGATTTCTCGCGGATTTCCAGCAGCTTGTTGCCCACTTCCTCGATCGCCTGATCCCAGCTGATGCGCTGCCACTTGCCGCCCACCAGCTTCATCGGCGCGCGCAGACGGCGGTCGCCATGGGTCAATTCACGCACCGATGCGCCCTTGGCGCAGTGGGTGCCCAGGTTGATCGGGCTGTCCCAGCCGGGTTCCTGCCCGATCCAGACGCCGTTGGACACCTCGCCTATCACCGTGCAGCCGACCGAGCAATGGGTGCAGATATTCTTCACCCGCTTGACCTCGGCCCCGGCCGATGGCGGCGGTCCGGCTTCGGCCCGGCGGACGGTGCCGATGGTCAGGCTGGACGCGGCGGCGATGCCCCCGGCGGCAAGGCCCGACCGTTTCAGGAAGCTGCGGCGATCCAGGGTGGCCGCGGCGGCCTGGGCCAGCACGGCGGCGGCCTGCCCGCCAGTGCCCTGTCCGCCAATACCCTGTCCGGGATTGCGGCGGGATTGCGTGGATGGCGAAGCGGATTTACGGGTCAACATGGCGTTCTCTCCCTCCCTCTCGCCTTACAGCCGGTTGGTCCGGTAGTAGGTTTTGACGTGATCGGTTTCCTGATAGCGGGCCTTGGTGCGGTCCGATGCCGATTCGCTGGCCGCTGCCGTATCCGGCGTCGCCCCGACCGCAACTGCCGCTGCGGCCCCGGCCCCCAGGGCTGCGCCCTTCAGGAACCCGCGCCGATCCAGCCCAGCGTCCCTGGATTCGCCGCCCTGTGCCCCAGCCCCCTGCCCGTCCGTCTGTGATGTGATCCGTGCGCTCATGGCCTCTCCCCCCCTGATACAGTCGCGTTTGCCGCCGCCTAACCCGCAACCGGGTCTGGCAGCAGGCTGAAGGCTTCCGCCTCAATCTCGAAAAACAGCCGGCCGATGGTGCCCACCGGCCGGTAGAACCGGGCATTGGGCGCCCGTTCCAGATCGTCGAAAAACCGTTCGGCCCACGGGGCCAGATGGGCGGTGAAAAACCGCTTCTGTTCGGCCAGCGCCTGCGGGCTGCCCACATCGCCCGGCGGGCTGAACTGGCCCAGGATCAGCCCGGCCATCATTTCGCACAGGCTGGCGATATGGTCTTCCGGTTCCGCCACGTCGGGTGCGCGTTCGATGCCCAGCCGCTGCATGTCGCCGCGCAGTTTGGCCAAGGGCCGCTCGTACAGGAACCCGGTCAGATAATAGGACGCATAGGGGTTGAGATCCCCGCCCGAAACGCCGATGAACAGCTGGAAATATTCGTCCCGCACCGCTTCGGCCGGGGTTTCCCGCGCCAGCCGGGCCATATCGCCGATGGCGATGCCAAGCGGACTGTCATCGGCGGTGAAGCCCGCCAGATCGGCCAGCGCCGCCGCCGAGGGTTCGCGCGCCAGCAGGGAGCCAAGCAGCGCATACCAGTTGGCGCGCAGGCTTTCCTCGCTGTCCATTACGGCACGACTGTCCCCCAAGGGCATGGTCACGCGCTTGCTCCCCCTTCCCACCGGCAGGCGATTGCGGTTCGGAACCCCCAGGCAGCGTCTGTGAAACCCACATCACCACCCGAAATTTCGAACCGGTTCACCCGTCCGATCCGTCCAAGATAGGCCGGATTTCTGGAATGTTTCTAACGCATGAGTTTTGATCCGCGCCGGTCGAAAGTCAACTGTCGAACAGGTGCAAACCCGCAGAATTGTGCGGTTTCTTGCAGCATTTTCATGACGCACCGCACCATAACCGATACGTTATTGAGGCGCAGCGCCGCCCCGCCGGATTTTTTGGATTGGTACAGGCTGTGACACTTGGTCTTGGGCGGGGGGATCGGCGGCAACCGGCAGCGGATCGGCGGCCAAATAGACGGGGGGATTTTCAGGCGGATTTGGTGCAGCAGGCGCAGATGGGGCCGGTGTCTCACCCTGGGCCTCACCCTGGGCCTCAGCCGCTTCCGTCCCCTGAACATCCTCTTGCAGCGGCGGCGGCTTCACGGGCTGGGGATCGGGCATCCCCTTGCCGAATTCCCAGACGGTTTTCAGCAGGTTCTGGGTGAAATGGGGGGCGTTGAAATCCTCGTCATAATCGTTCAGGCCCCGGAAGGTGGAAATCACCGGATCGGTGCGCCAGGCCCGCGCCAGCGCCTGCCGCCGCAGGGCCAGTGGCACGCCGGGACGCAGAAACGGGGCGTAGTCGCTATCCGGCCCCAGGCTGTCGATCGGCGGCAGGGCGGCAATCTCCGCCTCCGTCAGCGCTGGCGGCGGTTCGGGAAGCAGTTCGGGGGCCGGTTCGGCCGGAATCGTTGCAGATGCGGCGGTGGCGGAAGGTGGCCGCTGCGCTTCGGCCTTGCGCCGCGCCCAGCGGTCCAGAAACCCGCCTGCACTTTTTCCAGACTGGTCGGATCGGGCCATGGTTACGGCTCCTCCGTGCGGGGTCCGGCTGGCCGGTCGATCCGGCTGCGCCGGGCCAGCCGTTCGGGGTCAACCTTATCGCGCTGGCGTTTCCAGCGGTCCTGCGTCTTGGCCGGATGCCGGGCGCAGAAGTCCAGCACCCAGGCCATGATATCCTGCGGGATCGGCACCGGTTCGATCAGATCGTCGCCGGATTCGTGGTGCGCCTGCGCTTCCCCGGCATCGACCGTGGCGCCGTACAGGGCCAGCGGCGGCTCCGCCCCGGGCAGACGGCGCATCAGCACATAGATCGCCGGGCGGTCGGTGTTAAGATTAAAGATATAGGTTTCGGTTTCGCCGGAATAGAGCGTCAGCTCCGCCACACCGGCGTGATAGACGGATACGGCGCGGCCTTCGGCATCGCTGTCCTGGCGTAGCAGCGTCCAGTCGGGCAGATCGGGCGGATTGGCGACGGCGGCGACGGGCCGCCAGGAATAATCCGCCCAGGGCAGACCGACGTGCCGCCGTTCCACCAGAACCCCGATCCGTGCGGTTTCAACCACGGTCATGGTATCGCCCCCTTCGCCCGCGCGGGCCTAATCCCGCATCACGCTGTCCAACCCCCGGCGCAGGCCGATCAACCCTTTGACGCGCCGCGCCGCCAGCAACGTGCCATCGACATAGGGCTGGGCGGAGCTGCCAGCATCGTGCCGGATGGTCAGCCGTTCGCCAGGCAGGCCGAAATGGGCCTCGCAACTGAGGACGAAGCCGGGCATCCGCACCGAATGGACCGGGATACCGCCAATATCCGCCCCGCGCGCCTCCACCGGGCCGTGCAACTGGTCGCGCGGGCGGGCGGTCGGCGGCGGTTCGCGCAGTTCGGCCAGCGCCTCGGCCAGTTCGCGGCCGGTGCCGCTGGGCACATCAGGTTTCTGCGGCCCGGCATAGTCGATCACCTCGATATCGCCGATATAGCGCGCGGCCATCAGGGCGAAGCGGCGCATCAGGGTGGCGGTGAGGGAGAAATTGCCCGCTGCCACCACGCCGACGCTCATGCCGCGCGCGGCCTCATCGATCTCCCGGTAATCGTCCGCCGTCAGGCCAGAGGTGCCGATCACCACATTGACGCCGTGGGCAATCGCGGTCAGCACGTTCTGCTTCACGCTGGCGGGCTTGGTATAGTCGATCAGGACATCGGGAACCGGGCCGGACTTGGCAGACAGGACGGCGGCCACGCTGTCGGCCACCACCACGCCGGCCGGATCGCGCCCCAGGACGGTGCCGATATCCTGTCCTGCCGCACCGCGCGCCACGGCCCCCGCCAGATGCAGATCGGGCGCGGCCAGCACCGCCGCCACCAAATCCCGCCCGACCCAGCCGGTCGCCCCGGCAATGCAGACCCGTATCGTCATGCCCCTCAATCCTTCAGCAAGCCGTAGAGCCGTTCAGCCTCAACCAGATCGTCCGGCCGGTTGGCGTTGAAAAACGGGTCCACCGGATCGTCGTTGAAATGCACGGTCGCCAGCGTATAGCGCGCGGTCCAGACATCGACCTTGCGGATGCCTTCCTCCCCCAGCGCGCGGCGCAGGTCGCCGGCCAGCCGCACCGGCCACAGGCCGATCACCGGATTGGGCCGCCCGCCCGATGCGGCCACCGCCAGATCGCCGCCGATCACCCGCCGCCCGGTCCACAGCCATTGCACCAGATCGCGTGGCACAAACGGCCCGTCGGTCGGCACGGTGACGATATCGGTAATCTCTGGCCGGTTGGCCGCCGCCCATTCCAGCCCGGCCAGCACCCCGGCCAATGGCCCCAATAAGGGCCCGGCCGCAGAACCAGACTTGCCATCGTTTTCCTCGCTCACGCCATCGGCCACCACCGGCAGACCATAGGCGGCAAAGCGCGCCGGATCGCCATTGGCGTTCAGGATTACCCCGGCGGTCTGGCCCTTCAGCCGATCCAAGACATGGTCCAGAATCGGCCGCCCGGCCAGCAATTTCAGGCCCTTGTCGCCGCCGCCCATCCGCTCTGCCCGCCCCCCGGCCAGCAGCACGGCCAGCACCTGGCCCGAAACGCCCTCCCCCACCTTATCCATTCCCGGCTTATCCATCCTCAAACGTTCCCTTGCGCCGATGGCGCTTGTCTTCCTCTGCCACTTGCCGGGCATCGGCGTCATAGACGATCCGCTCTGCCCCCGACAGGGCGATGAACCGGCTGCCCTTGGCCCGGCCGATTAGCGTCAGCCCCGCCTGCCGGGCCAGATCCACCCCCCAGGCGGTGAAGCCCGACCGGGAAATCAGGATCGGCAGGCCCATCTGCACGGTCTTGATCACCATTTCCGAGGTCAGCCGCCCGGTGGTGTAGAACAGCTTGCCCGCCGGGCTGATGCCGTTGAGGCGCATGTATCCGGCGATTTTGTCGATGGCATTGTGCCGCCCGACATCCTCCATATAGACCAGCGGGCGATCCTGTTCGCACAGCACGCAGCCGTGGATCGCGCCGGCCTCCAGATACAGGCTGGGAGTCTGGTTGATCTGACGCGACAGGCTGTAAAGCCACGAGGTCTTGAGCCGCGCCTCCGGGTCCAGCCGGACGGTCTCGAACCGCTCCATCATATCGCCGAACACCGTGCCCTGGGCACAGCCGGAGGTCAGGGTTTTCTTGCGCAGCTTGGTTTCGAAATTGGTTGCCGTGCGGGTGCGCACCACCACGGTTTCGATCTCTGCATCGAAATCGATCCCGGTGATCTCATCCTCAGCCGTCAGCATGTTCTGGTTCAGCAGATAGCCGACTGCCAGATAGTCCGGAAAATCGCAGATCGTCATCATGGTGACAATTTCCTGCCCGTTCAGATACAGGGTCAGGGGCCGTTCCACCGGCACGGCGGTGTCGATCGGCTGGCCGTCCTGGTCCACTCCCTGGACCCGACGGGTTAGGCGCGGATCGGACGGATCGGGTTTGAGAAGAAACTGGTCCATAGCGAAACTATGGGGTGAGAGCGCGCGCCCCGCAAGCAATGCCGCTGGCCTTGCTTTCACCGGCCGTTCTGGCCAAATAGGTGAAACAAAGCAGGGGACAGCCGGCTTTTTTGAACAAAGTACCGGTTCCAAAAACAGCCCTGCCACGAATAAATCCAGGGAAGGATGTCGAGATGAGCGAAGCCGGGCCGCGCATTCTGATCTGCCGTTGCGAAGGCACGCTGCCCGTGGACGAGGCCGGATTGCGCCGCGCCTGCACCGCCGCACTGGGCGAAAGCACCGGCGGATTCGACGGCAAGCCGGCCCATGCCCTGTGTCGGATCGACGCAGGGCGGGTGCAGGCGGCGCTGCTGGCCGGGGCGGCGGATGGCCGCCCGCTGGCGATCGGCTGCACCCAGGAAACCCTGCTGTTCGAAGAAATTCGAGCCGATGCCGGGGTGGAAACCCCGATCCACAGTTTCAACATTCGCGAACTGGCGGGGTGGAGCAGCGAGGGCGCGGTGGCGACCGCCAAGCAGGCCGCCCTGATCGCCCTGGCGCGGGACGACGCGATGACCGCCCATCGCAACCAACCGGAACCGCTGACCCTAACCCTGGAAAGCCAGGGCATCGTGCTGGTCTATGGCCGGGACGAGGTGGCGCTGGAGGTGGCGCAGCGTCTGCTGGGCACGCTGGATGTGACCGTATTGCTGACCCGCCCGGGGGAGATTGCCCCACCGCGCACGGGCGATGTGCCGGTCTATCGCGGCACCATCAGCCGGGCAACTGGGCATTTCGGCGCATTTCAGCTGGTGGTGGACGATTATGCGCAGCCCCTGCCCTCCTCCCGCTCGGTCCTGGGCTTCGGCGCGCCGCGCAACGGGGCGAAATCCACCTGCGACGCGATTCTGGACCTGTCGGGCGGCCCGGCGCTGTTTGCCAAGCGCGACGGCTATCTGCGCGCCGATCCGCGCGATCCGGTCGCCGTCGCCCGGCTGGTGGTGGAAGCGACCGGCTTGACCGGAATTTTCGAAAAGCCGCGCTATGTCGCGCTGGATGAAGGGCGCTGCGCCCATGCGCGGTCGCAGAAAACCGGCTGCACCCGCTGCCTGTCGGTCTGCCCGACCGGCGCGATCACGCCGAAGGGCGATGCGGTTGCAGTCGATCCGGCCATCTGCATGGGGTGCGGGTCCTGCGCGGCGGTCTGCCCGACGGAGGCCGTGACCTATACCGCGCCGCCCGCCGCCAGCGACTATGCCCGTCTGCGCACGCTGCTGACCGCCTATCGCCAGGCGGCCGCGAGTGAACCCGGTTCCACCCCCGCCCCGGTGCTGCTGCTGCACGACCGCGCCCACGGCCTACCGGTGATCGAGGCGCTGGCCCGCTATGGCGATGGCCTGCCCGCGCGGGTGCTGCCGCTGTCGGTGGCAGAGATTTCGCTGATCGGGGTGGAACTGCTGGTCAGCGCGCTGGCCTATGGCGCGGCGTCGATCGTGTTGCTGGCAACCCGCGCCAACGCCGGCGAATTGTCGGCGCTGGCGCAGCAGATCGGTCTGGCCGAAACCCTGGCCAGCGGCCTTGGCTATGGATCGGGCCGGGTGACGCTGGTGGAGGCGGATGACCCTGACCGGCTGGCAGAGGCGCTGATGCAGGGGAATACCCTGGCGCCGATTAGCCTGGAGCCGACTGGCCTAGCCGCCGGGTTCCTGCCCCTGGGCGGCAAGCGCAGCGTGACCCGCCTGGCGCTGACTGCCCTGGCCGCCGCCGCCCCCACCCCGCGGGACACGCTGGCCCTGCCACCCGGCGCGCCGTTCGGTGCGGTGCAGGTGGATGCGGCGGGCTGTACCCTATGCCTGTCCTGCGTGCCCGCCTGCCCGACCGGCGCGCTGCGCGACGATCCCGATTTCCCGCGCCTGTCCTTTGTCGAGGATGCGTGCGTCCAGTGCGGGCTGTGCAAGGCGACCTGCCCGGAAAAGGTGATCACGCTGGAGCCGCGCTACGTCTTTACCGACGCCGCCAAGGCCCCGCGGGTGCTGAAAGAGGAAGAGCCAGCCCTGTGCATCCGCTGCGGCACGGCCTTCGGCGTCAAATCCACCATCGACCGGATTCACGCCCAGTTGGCAGGCAAACATGCCATGTTCGCCGAATCGGTGGCCGCCGACCGCATCCGCATGTGCGCCGATTGCCGGGTGATTGCGGAATTCGACCACAAGATCGACCCCTATGCCGCCGCCGAGCGCCCGCCGACCCGCACCACCGACGATTATCTGGCGGACCGCGCCCTGCGCGATGCCAAGCCCGAAGGCACAGCATGAGGAGCGATTGGGGTGCTGGTTTTGCCAAACCCCCACTTGCGCCAGCGGCAAAACAGGACCAAATTTGTCTGAAATAGTCGGGACCCAGACATGATGACCCAGACATCCACTCCTCTCCAGAGCGCGCCCCAGACAACTCCGCTGATCGATCCGTTCGGGCGAGGTATCAGCTATCTGCGCGTGTCGGTGACGGACCGGTGCGATTTCCGCTGCGTCTATTGCATGGCAGAGGATATGACCTTCCTGCCCAAGGCCGATATCCTGACCCTGGAGGAACTGGACCGGCTGTGCGGCGCCTTCATCCGCCTGGGGGTGAAGAAGCTGCGCCTGACCGGGGGGGAACCGCTGGTCCGCCGCAACATCCTGTCGCTGATCCAGTCGCTGGGCGCGCGGATCGGCCAGCCGGGCGGGCTGGAGGAGCTGACCCTGACCACCAATGGCAGCCAGTTGGCCAAATATGCCGATGCGCTGGCCGCTGCCGGGGTGCGGCGGATCAACGTCTCGCTCGACACGCTCAACCCCGACACCTTCACCGCGCTGACCCGCTGGGGCAAGCTTGGCCCCGTGCTGGACGGGCTGGAGGCGGCCAAGGCGGCGGGGCTGAAGGTCAAGATCAATGCTGTTGCCCTGCGCGGCGTCAACGATCACGAATTCGACCGGCTGATCGCCTGGTGCGGCGAAAACGGCTTCGATCTGGTGCTGATCGAAGTCATGCCGATGGGCGATATCGGCGGGGAAGCGCGGCTGGACCAGTATCTGCCGCTGTCCAAAGTGCGGGCCGATCTGGCGCAGCGCTGGACGCTGACAGAAACCGATTATCGCACCGGCGGCCCGGCCCGTTATGTGCGGGTGGAGGAAACCGGCCAACGCCTGGGCTTCATCACGCCGCTGACCCATAATTTCTGCGAAAGCTGCAACCGCGTGCGCGTTACCTGCACCGGCACGCTGTATATGTGCCTGGGCCAGGACGATGCCGCCGATCTGCGCGCACCGTTGCGATCCTCCGAAGGCGATGCGGCGGTGGAGGAAGCAATCCGCGCCGCCATCCTGCGCAAACCCAAAGGCCATGATTTCGTCATCGACCGCCGCCACCAGAGTGGTACGGTAGCCCGTCACATGAACGTGACCGGGGGATAGAAAACAGAATGTCGGTATCGGCGGACAGCCCGTTCCGGGCTGCTGGACTCAACAGTGGCGGCAAAAGCAGCGGCAAACGCATCGCCTTCGTCGCATCGGACGCCGAACCGGCCCAGGAAGCGCTGGCCAGCCTGACCGCGCGCTATGGCCAGGCAGACCCGTGGGATGCCGAAATCGTCGTCGCGCTGGGCGGCGACGGGCTGATGCTGGAAACCCTGCACGCCTATATGATGCGCGGCGTGCCGATCTTCGGCATGAACCGGGGCAGCGTTGGCTTTCTGCTGAACGAATACCGGATCGACGGCCTGCCGGAGCGGCTGGCGGCGGCCCAGCGGGTGACACTGCATCCCCTGCGCATGGTGGCGATGCGCGCCGATGGCAGCCGGCAGGAGGCGCTGGCGATCAACGAGGTCTCGCTGCTGCGCCAAACCCGTCAGGCCGCCAAGCTCAAGCTGTTCATCGACGGGGTGGAGCGGATGGAGGAGCTGATCTGCGACGGCATCCTGCTGTCCACCCCGGCGGGCAGCACGGCCTATAACCTGTCGGCCCACGGCCCGATCATTCCGCTGGGCGCCGGCATTCTGGCCCTGACGCCGATTTCCGCCTTCCGGCCCCGGCGCTGGCGCGGTGCGCTGCTGCCCCACACCGCGCAGGTGAGCATCGAAATTCTGGAAGCGGAAAAGCGCCCGGTCAGCGCGGTGGCCGACTATACCGAAGTGCGCCATGTCCGCCGGGTGG
The DNA here is from genome assembly GCA_964428065.1 of uncultured Comamonadaceae bacterium. Lineage (GTDB taxonomy): Bacteria > Pseudomonadota > Alphaproteobacteria > Elsterales > Elsteraceae > CAYRWZ01. The sequence continues at coordinate 17,479 of CAYRWZ010000013.1, forward strand.
AGATTGTCGAGGATCGCAGCATCGCCCTGACCCTGCTGTTCGACCCCGAACACAATCTGGAAGAGCGGATTCTGAAAGAACAGTTCCTGCCCTGACTCATGCATGCCGCACTGTCCGGTCGCCGGGCCGTCCGGGCGCTGGGCCGTCTGGGTCAACCCGGCTGACTGGCCGGATCAGGCGGATATTGGCTTGGCGGTCTGCCCGCCGGCCACCGGACCGGGCAGGGTTTTCAGCAGCTGATGGCCGGGCACCGGGTGCCGGATCAGATAGCCCTGAACCCCATCGCAGCGCTGCTGTTTCAGGAACTCCAGCTGGGCCTCGCTCTCCACCCCTTTGGCAATGGTGCTGATGCCCAGGCTGCGGCCAAGGGCGATGGCCAGCCGGATCTGCATTCCGGCATCGACATCGACGCCGACCAGCCGGGTCAGATTGCTGGCAATTTTCAGCCGCGACACCGGCAGACGGCTGATCGCCGACAGGGAAAAGGCAGAGGAGCCGAAATCATCAATGGTGACGCGCAGGCCGGCGGCGCGGAAACTTTGCACCAGGGTCAGCGCGCGGCCCGAATCAGCCGACAGCACGGCCTCGGGAATCTCCACCTCGATCATGTCGCGGTCCAGGCCGGCGGCGTCGATCCGGCGGGCCATGCGGTCGGCCAGATCGAAATCGGCCACCTGGACATGGGTCAGGTTGATGGCAACCGGGACCCGCATGCCCCGTTCCAGCCACGAGCGCGCGTCGTGGCAGGCGCGGTCGATCACCCAATGTTCGATATCCAGCAGCAGGCCCGCCTGCTGGGCGACCGCTAGCAGATCATCCGCTTTCAGCAAGCCGTGCTGCGGGCTGTTCCAGCGCACCAGCGCCTCCACCGACACGGTCTGATCGGTGGTCAGCGATTGGGCGGGCTGATAGAGCAGCGAGAATTCGTCCCGCTCCAGCGCCTGACGGAGAGCCTGAGCCGCCTCCACCTGGGAGCGATGGCGCAGCGCCTGTTCGTCGGCGAAGAAGCAGAAGGTGTTCCGCCCCGCCGCCTTGGCGCGGTACATGGCCAGGTCGGCCTGGCGCAGCAGGATATCGGGATCGGCATGATCGCGCGGGAACCGGGTGACGCCGATCGATGCCCCCACCTGCACCCGGTGGCCGTCGATATGCACCGGCTCCCCCACCGCCGCGACGATGCGGCTGGCCAGACCGCGCAGCGCATCGTCGCCGCCGCTGCGATCCAGCAGAATGGCGAATTCGTCGCCGCCCAGGCGGGCCACCATGGCCTCTCCCACCTTGCCGTCGGGACCAGCATGCGCGCCCAGCGCCCCGGTCAGCCGCCGGGCAATCGTCTCCAGCAGCGCATCGCCGACATGATGGCCCAGGGTGTCGTTGACTTCCTTGAACATATCCAGATCGACGAACATCAGGGCCCCGTCGCGCCCTTCCTTCACCGCATGATCGACCACCCGCCGCAGCACTTCGGCGAAATGGGCGCGGTTCGGCAGGCCGGTCAGCGGATCGTGGCGGGCCAGGTGCAGGATCCGCGCCTCGCTGGCCTTCAGCGCCGTAATCTCATAGCCGTAGAGATTGACGGTCGCCTCCCCCGTGCCGGGCACCAGGGTCAGCATGAAGCTGCGGTCGCGCAGCGGCCATTCCACATCGCGCGCGGCGCCCACCATGGCGACATCGGCCACCAGCCCGCGCACGGATTCGGGCAGGCGCATGGATTTCTTCGCTCTCCACGCGCGCAGCAGCGGGTCGGCCGCATGGTTGGCATAAAGGATGGTGCCGTCGATCGACAGGCGCAGCATCGGATTGGGGCTGTCGCTGGCAAACAGGGCCAGTTGCCGGGCTTCCCGCTCTGCCCGCGCGCGTTCCTCTGCCTCCGCCACCACCCGGTCATGGGCCTCGGCCAGTCCGGCGATGGCGTCTTTCAGCTCGGTATTGGCGGTTTCCAGCTGCGCGACCAGCCGTCGGTTTTCGGTCGCCAGACTGTTGGTCATCGCCAGCCGGCCGGTCACCTCTGCCAGCAGGCCGCGCAGGAAGGCAACGGCAAATTCCGGCGACCGGTCCAGAAACGCCAACGCCTCGGCACGGGGAACCAGCAGCACGGCGCCGTCGCTCTCCGCCACCACATCAACCGCCGGGGCCTCCCCCCGCAGCAAGGCGCCCTCGCCGAAAAATTCGCCCGGTCCCAGGCGGCGCAGCACATGCCCCCCTTGGACGATGGCGACCGATCCCCGCTGGATCAGGAACAGCCCTTCCGCCATCACCCCGGTTTCGATCAGGCGATCACCGGCCCTAACATCCCGGTGCCGCGCCGCTTGGAGAAAATCCTGCAACGACCCATCTGGCAGCCCTAGAAAGGAGACTTTGGTGTGGACCGATGCGGACACGGTTTCCCCTGGACATGATCTGAAATCGCTTTATTAAGCCACATTGATCGTGGAAACTGGGGCAATCAAGTCAATTTTAACTAAAATGGAAAAAGCCCAAGAGCATTGCCGGACTATGGTGCGGTATCGCTTAAAACCGTCAAAGCAGTGATACGGATCTATGCACGCTGAAATTCAATTGGCCGCGGGGCTGCGGGCAGCGCAGGCAGGCGATGGCGACGGGGTACAGGCCGCGCTGCGAAGTCTTGCCGGGTTCCGCAATCAGACGCCCCAGTTCCTCAGCCTGCTGCGCCAGGCCGGCGGCCTCGACCCGCTGGGGCCGATCTCGAAACTGGATCGCAGCCACGAATTCTATCATCCGCCGGTCAGCTGCCAGATCCCGGATATCGGCGCCATCTATGAAGTGATCTTCGGCACCAAGGCGGACGGAACCTTTGTCGAAGTCGGCGCCTATGACGGCGAAACCTATAGCAATACCAGCTTTCTGGCCGATCTTGGCTGGCGCGGCGTCTATATCGAGCCAGTGCCGGACTATGCCACCATCTGCCGCGCACGCCATGCCCGGAACCCATCAGTTTCCGTCGTGGAAACCGCCATCGGGTCGGCGGAGGGCCGCCTGTCGCTTCAGGTGGCCGGGCCGCTGACCACCGCCCATGGCGATCATCTGGACGGCTATCGCGCGCAAAGCTGGGCCGCCGGGCTGGGGGCCGTTCCCAGTGTCGAAGTTCCGGTGCGCGTGCTGGCCGACGTTCTGACCGAACAGGGGGTTCCGCCTGTGTTCGACCTGCTGGTCGTCGATGTCGAAGGGGCGGAAGCCGATGTGCTGTCGGGCATCGATCTGGCCGTTTGGCAGCCGACCGCGATCATTCTGGAACTGGCTGACCGCGACCCCGCACTCAGTCACATCGACAGTGTCCGCCGCAACTGCGACCGCGTGCGCGCGCTGCTGGAGCCGTTCTACACCGCCGCCTGGGAAGACAAGACCAACACGATCTTCTTGCGGCTTTAGGGCCCTATGGCGGGGCCGGCGGGAAGTGTGTAGCGTAACCGGCCATGTCACGATAGAGGCGACAATATGATGCGCAGCCTGCCCCTGATCGAAACCCTGATCGGCTTCGATACCACCAGCCGCGACAGCAACCTGGCCCTGATCCACTGGGTGCGGGATTATCTGACCGGGCACGGCATCGACAGCCGGCTGACCTTCGATGAAAGCGGGCGCAAGGCCAATCTGTTCGCCACCATCGGCCCGGCAGGCGATGGCGGCATCGTGCTGTCGGGCCATACCGATGTGGTGCCGGTCGATGGTCAGCCCTGGACCAGCGATCCGTTCCGCCTGATCCGGCGCGACGGGCGCCTGTATGGCCGGGGTACCTGCGATATGAAGAGTTTTCTCGCCATCGCGCTTGCCAGCGTGCCGCAGTTTCTGACCGCCGGGCTGAAACGGCCGATCCATCTGGCCCTGTCCTATGACGAGGAAGTGGGCTGCCTGGGCGTGCCGCGCCTGATTGCCGATCTGCTGGCCAGCGGCCTGCGCCCGTCCGCCTGCATCGTGGGCGAGCCGACGGAGATGCAGGTGGTTACCGGGCATAAGGGCAAGCTGTCGATGCGCTGCCATGTGCGCGGGCTGGAGGGGCATTCCTCCCTGCCGCATCTGGCGGTCAATGCGGTGGAATATGCGGCGGAACTGGTGGTCCATCTGCGGCGTCAGATGGCGGCGGCCCAGGCCCACGGCCCGTTCGATCCACGCTTCGATCCGCCCTATACCACCACCCATACTGGGGTGATTGCGGGCGGAACCGCGCTGAACATCGTGCCGCTGGATTGCAGCTTCGATTTCGAATTCCGCACCCTGCCGGGCACGGATAAATACGCGCTGCTGGATGCCGTGCGCGCCCATGCCGAAGCCGCGCTGCTGCCGCAGATGCGGGCGGTGCATCCGGGGGCCGAGATCCGGTTCGAAGAAATCGCCGCCTTCCCCGAACTGGATACGCCGGAGGATGCGGATGTGGTGACCCTGGCCAAACAGATTGCGCTGGCCAATGGTACGGCCAGGGCCCCCTATGGCACCGAGGCCGGGTTGTTCCAGGCCGCCGGCATCCCGACCGTGGTGTGCGGGCCGGGGTCGATCGAGCAGGCGCACAAGCCGGACGAATTCATCGCCATCGACCAGATCGAAAAATGCGAGGCGATGATCGACCGGCTGATCGCCCATTTGCAGGGCTAAACGCGATCATGGCCGGGCCGGATGACCGCCCGCCGGTGGAGTTGGTGCCGCCCGACATCACCCCCTATGCGGCGGGCAATACCGGGATTCCCTATGTCCACCGGTTCGACAGCGGCCTGCCCGGCCCGGCGACGCTGATTGTCGCGCTGACCCATGGGAACGAGATTTCCGGCGCCATCGCGCTGGATGCGCTGCTGCGCCAGGGGGTACGCCCGCGCGTCGGCAGCCTGACCCTTGCCTTCGCCAATGTCGAAGCCTATCGCCGGTTCGATCCGGCCCAGCCCGAAGCCTCGCGCTCTGTGGACGAAGACCTGAACCGCCTGTGGGACCGGGAAACCCTGGACGGCCCGCGCGACAGTTGCGAGTTGCGGCGCGCCCGCGCGCTGCGCTCGGTGGTTGATCGCGCCGATCTGATGCTGGATTTGCATTCGATGCAAACCCCTTCCCCCGCCCTGACCCTGGCCGGAATGACCGAGAAAGGCCGCGCGCTGGCCACCGCCCTTGGCCTGCCCGATTGGGTGGTGATGGACCGGGGCCATGCCGCCGGGCGGCGGATGCGCGATTACGGCCCCTTTGCCGACCCAGAAGCGCCGCACACCGCCCTGCTGGTGGAATGCGGCCAGCATTGGGCCGCGCCGACCGGCCAAATGGCGCTGGATGTGACCTGGCGCTTCCTGGCCCTGACCGGCCAGGTGGGGCCCGGCGATGCGGCAATCCCCGCACCCGCGCCAGCCGCGCAGCAGGTGGTGGAGGTGACGGCGGCGATCACCTGCACGACCGACCGGTTCCGCTTCACCGCCCCCTATCGGGGCATGGAACGGGTGGCCGAAGCCGACACGATCATCGCCTGGGATGGCGATGCGCCGGTCCGCACCCCTTATGCCGATTGCATCCTGGTCATGCCGTCCCACCGGGTCAGCCCGGGGCAGACGGCGGTCCGGCTGGGGCGTTGCATCGGCTGACCCCGCTTTCGGGATGGCGTTGGAACGAATGGCGGCATAAAGTGCCGCCATGAAGATCAAAGACATCGCCCCCTATTGGTTTTATTTCGCCATCGCACTATTCGCTGCGATTCTGTTCTGGCGGGCCGGATTTTTTCCCGCCGCCATGACCGGCGACGAAATCTGGTTTTCCGAATCGGCCTATCAGTGGATTGAACAAGGGCATCCGGCCCGGTCGATCCATCAGGACGCGGTCGGCAGCGCCACGCGCGATTATCTGCCGCCGGTGATTACCGCCATTCAGGCTGTCGGGTTCCTGCTGTTCGGGCTGACGCCCTTTGCCGTCGGCCTGCAAAGCGCTGTCGTGCCGCTGCTGACCGTGCTGCTGGTCTATCGGCTGGCGCGGATGCGGGGGGCGATGCCCAACCGGGCGGCGCTGGCGGCGGTGGCGGTGCTTGGCGCGCAAACCTATCTCGCCTCCGGCCTCTATATCCGGTACGAGGCGCTGAGCATCCTGTTCTTTCTGCTGTTCATGGCGCTGCGGCCGACCGGGTTCTGGGTCAATGTCGTGCGCGGGGCCAGCCTGTGCCTGGCGGGATTGTCCTATTACCCGCTGGCGCCGTTCCTGGGCCTTGCCGCGCTGGTGTTCGAACTGGCGGAATGGCGGCACGACCGCCATCTGGTCCGCCGCCTGACCGGCCTGGCCGCCGGCTTCACCCCGCCGGCGCTGGCCTTCGCCTGGCATGTGGCCGCCGCGCCTGACCTGTTCGCCGCGCAGATCCTGGGCAACGGGGCGGCCAATTATGGCGGGTTCGACCTGCTGCGCGGGCTGTTCAGCCCCGGCTTCTGGCGCGGCAATCTGCGCGCCTTGCCGGAATTGCTGGGCATTATCGGCCTGCTGGGTTTTGCCACCAGCCAGTGGCGCACCCTGTTTCCCCGGCAGAAGGCGCTGGTGCTGATCGGCTGGGTGCTGCTGATGCCGGCTTTCGTCTATCCGTTTCATCCCCGGCTGCTGGGGCCGTCGATGGTGGTGGTGCTGGCGATCGTTCCCGGCCTGTGGGTGGCGGGGCGGCCCGGCCGTGCCTTGAGCCTGGCCGTGCCGTCGCTGGGCGCAGTCGCCGCGCTGACCATGGCCGTCATCTTGTCGATGACCATGGTGGTTCAGGGCCGGGCGCGCAATGCGCTGGTGCTGGATGTGCAGATCGCCCGCCTGCTGCGCCAGCCGGGGGCGGTTGCCATCGATCAGCGGGCCTGGCTGGCGGTGCGGCGCACCCAGCCTACCCGCGAAATCCATCACGCCATGCCCGACTGGGCGGCGCCCCAGGTGCGTATTTTCGAAAGCCGGGTGTTGCAGGACCCGGCAGAGGCCGGCCGCTTCCGCTATGCCATCCTCAGCACCGAGAATGCCCGCAAGGTGATCGACCAGACCCCGGCGCTGAAAGCGGCGTTCGAGGCCGGGACGCTGGTTGAACTGGTCAAGATCCGCCCCCGCTTCGATCCCTTGCCCTGGGCCTCCAGCGCGCCCTATGACCTGATGGTCTATGGCCCGCCCAATCAGCAATAGAACCGAGCGGGCATCGATCGGCCCGATATGGGGGGAACCGTGGTGAGCGTTCCGGTCTTGATTGCCCTGCTGGACAGCCTGGGGCTGGTGGTTTTCGCCGTCAGCGGCGCGTTGCAGGCAATCCGGCGCGGGCTGGACCTGTTCGGCGTGCTGACCATCGGCACCGTCACCGCCATCGGCGGCGGCACCCTGCGCGATCTGCTGCTGGGCCAGCCCGCCGCCTGGATTGCCGACCCCGCCCCGCTGGCGCTGGCCGCGCTGGGGGTGGCGCTGGCGGTCATTCTGCGGCGGCGCATTGCCAGCGACGAACGCTGGCTGCTGTGGGCCGATGCTGTTGGCCTTGCCACATTCGCCTGCCTTGGATGCAGCAAGGCCGCCGCCCTGGGCGCCCCCGCCCCTGTCGCCGTGCTGATGGGGGTGATCACCGCCGGGTTCGGCGGGGTGCTGCGCGATATACTGTGCGCGGAAGTGCCGATGCTGTTGCGCAAGGAAGTCTATGCCACCGCCGCCGCCCTGGGCGCGGCCGCCTTTCTGGTGGCTGATCGCGGGTTCGGCTGGGGCGATGCGGCGCTGGTGCTGGGCATCGGCAGCGCCTTCGCCTTGCGCGCAGCCGGTTTGTATTTCGGCCTGTCCCTGCCGCAAATGCAGAAAAAATAGATCGAAACGCGCCTGATTAAGAAAATGATCACCAAGGGCGCGATACTCTCCAGGCATGAGTGGCCTGTACACCATCAATCCTGAAGAAGCCCAACCCTTTGTCAGCGGACCGTTCGACGAGCCGGCAACCCGGTCCCAGTGGCACCCGCTGCTGCACACGCTGTTCGCTTACTGGCAGACCATCCACCCGCCCACCCCCGGCCACTTGCTGGGGCGGCAGCATTTCGATCCGCTGGATGTGCCGGACCTGATGACGCGCATATGGATGCTGGATGTGGTGCCGGCGCCAGAGCGGCCGCAGGGCTATCGGCTGAAATACCGCCTGGTCGGCACCAAGGAAGTGGAAATCCTGGGCCGGGAAGTCACCGGCCAATGGCTGGACGAAGCCCATGCCGAACGGCTGGCCGCGCACCCGGAGATCTGGGACCGCTATAGCTGTTCGATCCGCACGCGCCAGCCGACCTGGCGGCGCGGCGCGATCCGGTTCGTCTATGCCAATGACACGCGCTCGGTGGAAAACCTGACCCTGCCGATGGCGCGCAACGGGGTGGATGTCGATCTGCTGATCACCCTGTCGGTCGTCTATGACGTCACCGGGCGGGTGTACTGATAGTCTGCTGCGAATACCCCCTCCAACAATCCCCGGCGGGGATGACCCACCGGGGATCGTCGAACGCCGCTTACTTCAGGCTTTCGCAGAAGCGGATGATGCGGCGGCAGGCTTCTTCCACCAGATCGGTCCGGGTGGCATAGGACAGGCGGAAATAGGGCGACAGGCCGAATGCCTCCCCCTGCACCGCCGCCACGCCTTCGGCTTCCAGCAGGAAGGTCACGAAATCGCTGTCGGTGCGGATTTCCTTGCCGTCCGGGGTTTTCTTGCCGATCACCCCGGCGCAGGACGGATAGACATAGAACGCGCCTTCCGGCTTGACGCAGGACAGGCCCGGCGCCTTGTTCAGCAGATCGACGCAGATATCCCGGCGCTTGCGGAATTCTTCGTTCCGTTCGGTGATGAAATTCAGGCTGCCGGACAGGGCCGCCACCGCCGCCGCCTGGCTGATCGAGCTGGGGTTGGAGGTGGACTGGGATTGCAGCTTGGCAATCGCCTTGATCAGCGGCGCCGGGCCGCCGGCATAGCCGATGCGCCAGCCGGTCATCGAATAGGCCTTGGACACGCCGTTGCAGGTCAACGTCCGCTCGTACAGCTCCGGCGTTACCTGGGCGATGGTGCTGAACGTCCAGTCGTCATAGCCGAGATGTTCGTACATATCGTCGGTCATGACCCAGACATGGGGATGGCGCTTCAGCACCTCTCCCAGCGCCTTCAGCTCGTCCGCCGTATAGCCCGCCCCGGTCGGGTTGGAGGGGGAATTGAGGATCAGCCACTTGGTCTTGGGCGTGATCGCCGCTTCCAGCGCCTCGGGGCGCAGCTTGAAGCTGGAATTCTCGCCGCATTCGACAAAGACCGGGGTGCCTTCGGCCAGCAGCACCATATCGGGATAGCTGACCCAATAGGGTGCGGGCACGATCACCTCGTCCCCCGGGTTGAGTGTCGCCATCAGGGCGTTGTACAGCACCTGCTTGCCGCCGGTGCCGACCGTGATCTGGTCGCGGCTGTAGGTCAGGCCGTTTTCACGCTTGAACTTGGCGATGATCGCGTCTTTCAGGGCCACCGTGCCATCGACATCGGTGTATTTGGTGTCGCCCTTGGCAATCGCGTCATAGGCCGCCTGCTTGACGTGATCGGGCGTATCGAAATCGGGCTCGCCCACGCTCATCGAGATCACATCGCGCCCTTCGGCCTTCAGGCGGCGGGCAAGGCCGGTGACGGCAATGGTGGGCGACGGCTTGATACGGTCCAGACGGTCGGCAAGGAACGGCATGATTCTCCCCATTCAGTCGGATGCGGGCAAAAGATGGCAAACCTTACGCAGCCACGGGCAGGGGCACAATTGCGGAATTGTCAGGGAGACACTGCTGCGGCCAGGGTGGTTGGCCCAGCTTTTGGCCCAGGTGTGCTGGCGGACTTCTAGCCGGATGCCGTCCGGGCAGACGCGAAGCCGGCGCCCGCGAAAATGCACGCGGTGATATATCTTAATTCATAATTTCCAAGCACAGGGGTTTAATCCGCATAAAATAGGCAGGAAACCGAAGTGAACAGCATTTGCTTTCTTTTTTACCACGGCGTTACATGATCTGTGTCATACACGCCACTTTTCGGTAAATTCGACAGAAATCGCGATTACAGCGGTATGGGCCCACCGGCCCCAAGAATCATGGCCCCCGCAACTGGGGAGCGGCTTCAGCACGGCACGCAAGAACAGACAAGACGCCTAATTCGGTCCGAAACAGGGGGAGACTGAATGCGCATTCCAACCCTTCGCATGGCGCTGGCCGCCAAGCTGAATTTTCCATCGGCGATTTTCGTCATCACCATTCTGATTATGGGCGGGCTGACCTGGCGCAGTTTCGACGCCATGGTTGACCGTATGGATCAGGTCGTCGCCTCCGCCGCGCGCGGCATGCAGCTGGCAGAGCGGCAGAAAACCCTGGTGGTCGGCCTGTCGCGCAGCCTGAAAGACCTGATCATCGAACGGGATGGCACCCGCAAGGGCCGGATCGTACAGGATATCGCCCAGGTGCGCGCGCAAATGCTGCCCCTGCGGCGGGAACTGGAACAGATCGACGGGTTCGTCGATCCGGAACGCCTGGCCGATTTCGACCAGCGGCTGGAGGCGTTTTTCGAAACCTCGGCCCGGATCGTGGCGCTGGCGGAGATGAATTCCAAGTCGCGGGCGGCCGCCCTGTCGATGGGTGAAGGCGCCGAAGCCTATGGCAAGTTGCAGGCGCCGCTGGCCCGGATCGTGGCCGAAAACCCGCTGGACGGCGATGCACCGCCGGCGCGGGCGCGGCTGGTGGCGGCCGCCACCGGCATGCAGGCGGCGATCAACGATCTGCGCCGGATGGAGCGGGATTTCATTCTGGAAATCGACGATGCCAAGCTGGCCGCCCTTGGCCCGCAGATGGATGCCACCGCCGACACCCTGAAGGCGCTACAACGGCAGATTTTCGCCAATGCCGGGATGGATGCGCAATCGGTGATGATGGATTTCGATCTGGCCTTCAGCCAATGGACCGGGATCAGCAAGAAGGTGCGGGAGCTGGCGCTGGAAAACGGCGATGGCCGGGCGGAAATCCTGTCGCGCACCGAAGGGGAGCAACGGTTGCGGGCGGTTGAGGAGGCGGTGGACGATATCCTGCGCCGGGCGGAAGCCGCGCTGGCCGCCGACATGGCCGCCGCGCGGGCCAGCTTCAACGCCAGCCTGGCGACCCTGGGGCTGATCGCCCTGGGCGGCACCCTGCTGGCGCTGGGCCTGTCCTGGCTGGCGATTCAGCTTCAGGCGGTGCGGCCCCTGGGCCGTCTGCGCCGGGCGATGGCGGGCCTGTCGGGCGGCGATCTGGCCACCCCGGTCCCCGATACCGGCCGGGCGGATGAAATCGGCGACATGGCCCAGGCGCTGATGGTGTTCCGCGACACCCTGTCGGAGGTGGAGCGGATGCGCGCCGAGCGCCAGCAGGCCGAGGACCAGGCCCGCCAGGCCCAGCACAAGCAAAGAATCGATCTGGCGGAAACCTTTGAACGGCATGTCGGCGGGGTGATCGGCGCGGTTGCCCGCGCGGCGGATGAAATGGTCCGGCAGGCCCGATCCATGTCCAGCACGGCCCAGGATGTGGCGGCGCAGGCGATGGTGGTGTCCAGCACCTCCGAACAGGCATCGGCCAATGTGCAGACCGTGGCCAGCGCGGCGGAACAGCTTGCCTCCTCCATCCGCGAAATCGCCGGGCGGGTCGAAAGTTCTGCCGGGATTGCCGCCGAAGCGGCGCGGCGGGCCGATACCACGTCGGAAACCGTCGGCCATCTGTCCGAAGCCTCGCGCAAGATCGGCGAAGTGGTCAGCCTGATCAGCCAGATTGCCAACCAGACCAATCTGCTGGCCCTGAATGCCACCATCGAAGCCGCACGCGCGGGCGACGCGGGCAAGGGCTTCGCCGTCGTCGCCAGCGAGGTGAAATCGCTGGCAACCCAGACCGCCCGTGCGACCGAGGAAATCGCCGCCCAGGTTCAGGCGATCCAGCGGGTCAGCGGCGATGCAGTTTCAGCCATCACCGGGATCGCCGAAACCGTGCGGGAGGTGAACGCGATTTCCAGCTCCATCGCCGCAGCGGTGGAGCAGCAGGAGGCCGCCACGCGGGAGATTGCCCGCAATGTTGCCGAGGCCGCCACCGGCACCGCCCAGGTCAGCGAGACGATCGGCCTGATCAACACGGCCTCCACCCAGTCGGGCACCATCGCCGGTGCTGTGCTGGACCGGGCGGCCCAGTTGCAGGAACAGGCGCAGACGCTGGAGACCGAAGTTCACAGCTTCGTTGCCGGCATCCGGGCGTAAGGAACGAGGACTCACAAGGCGCCCCCCGCTTGGCAATTGCTGATGCGGGGGTAAATCCCTATTGTATGCGCGCGTGTTACAAAGGGAGCCATCATGGGTCAGTTCGGCATGGGCCAGCCGGTCCGGCGGGTCGAAGATCAACGCTTTATCACCGGCACCGGCCAATATACCGACGATATCGCGCTGCCGGGCATGGCCTATGCCCTGATGCTGCGGTCGCCCCATGCCCATGCGCGCATCCGCAGCATCGATACGGCGGCGGCGCGCGCCCTGCCCGGCGTGCTGGACATCATCACCGCGGCCGAGGTGGCGGAAGCCGGGCTGGGGCCAATCAAATCCATCGCCCTGCCCAGCACCGCCAACGGCAAACCCATGGTGCAGCCGCCACGCCTGCTGCTGGCGACCGACCGGGTGCGCCATGTGGGCGACGGGGTGGCGATGATTGTCGCAGACTCCCTGGCAGTTGCGCGGGAAGCGGCGGAACTGGTCGAAATCGACTATGCCGATGAGCCAGCCATTGTCGATCTGGCGCAGGCGGTCGGCGGCACTGCGGCCACCGGCCATATCGCCACTGTCTATGCCGAAGCGCCGGACAATCGCTGCTTCATCTGGGCGAATGGCGACCAGTCCGCCACCGATGCCGCTTTTGCCCGCGCCGACCGCGTGGTGCGGTTGACCCTGGTCAACCAGCGGCTGGTGTCCAACGCGCTGGAGCCGCGCAACGCCATCGGCGCCTATCAGGAGGGCAGCTATACCCTCTACACCTCCAGCCAGGGGGTGCATGATCTGCGCGACGGGCTGGCCGAAGATGTGTTCCGGATTGACCCCGCGCGCATCCGCGTCGTCACCACCGATGTCGGCGGCGGGTTCGGCACCAAGATCTTCCTGTATCCCGAACAGGCGCTGGTGCTGCTGGCGGCGCAACGGATCGGCCGCCCGGTCAAATGGACCGGCGATCGGTCCGACAGTTTCCAGGCCGATGCCCATGGCCGCGATAACCTGACCACCGCCGAACTGGCGCTGGACCGGAACGGCAAGTTCCTGGCCCTGCGGGTGGAAACCCTGGCCAATCTGGGGGCCTATCTGTCGCCCTATGGCCCGTTCGTCGCCACGCTGGCGGGCACGCGGATGCTGACCGGCCTCTACGATATCCCGGCCGCCCATGTGACAGTGCACGGCGTTTTCACCCATACCGCGCCGGTCGATGCCTATCGCGGCGCCGGGCGGCCCGAGGCGGCCTATGTGATCGAACGGCTGGTCGATGCCGCCGCCCGCGCCACCGGAATCGACCGGGCAGAGCTACGCCGCCGCAATTTTATCCCGCCAGAACGTCTGCCCGGCAAGACCGCCTTTGGCATGCCCTATGACAGCGGGGAATTCGCCGCGCTGATGGACCGGGCGTTGGCCGTGGCCGACCGCGACGGTTTTGCCACGCGCAAGCAGGACTCGGCCCGGCGCGGGCTGCTGCGCGGCTTCGGCTTTGCCACCTATATCGAAGCCTGCGCCGGCGGATCGGCCGAAGCGGCCACCCTGTCCTTCGATGCCGACGGCACCCTGACCATCGCCATCGGCACCCAGTCGAACGGCCAGGGCCATGCCACGGCCTATGCCCAGCTGGCGGCCGACCGGCTGGGAATCGATGTCAGCGCGATTCGCACCCTGCAAGGCGATACGGCCAAGATCGCCACCGGCGGCGGCACCGGCGGATCGCGCTCAGTCCCGACCGGCGGGGCGGCGGTCGATGTTGCATCGCTGGCGCTGATCGAAAAGGGCAAGGCACTGGCCGCCCACCAGCTGGAGGCCGCTGCCGGCGATATCGAATTTGCCGAGGGCCGCTATCGCGTTGCCGGCACCGATCTGAGCCTGACTATTCAGGAGGTGGCGCGCCGCGCTGCCGCCGGCGACGTGCCGGAGGGGGAAGCACCTGGCCTTGCCGCCGATGGCCGCTATAAGCCGCCGGCTGCCACCTTCCCCAATGGCTGCCATGTGGTGGAGGTGGAGATCGACCCCGATACCGGCGCCACCCGCATTGACCGCTATACGGTGGTCGATGATTTCGGCGCAACGGTCAACCCGCTGCTGCTGGCCGGGCAGGTTCATGGCGGGATCGCCCAGGGCGTTGGCCAGGCGCTGCTGGAGGAGTGCCGCTATGACCCCGAAACCGGGCAGCTGATCTCTGGCTCTTTCATGGATTACGCCATGCCGCGCGCCGATCTGCTGCCGGACATCCGGTTCGAGACGCGCAATGTGCCCTGCCGCACCAACCCGCTGGGCATCAAGGGGGCCGGGGAAGCCGGCACCATCGGTGCCACCCCGGCAGTGATGAACGCGGTGCTGGATGCGCTGGCCGATGCCGGGATCGACCATCTGGACATGCCGGCCACACCCCATCGCATCTGGCAGGCGCTGCACGCGGCCCGCACCGCCCAGGCCGCCGAATAAATGGTTCAGCCCCCAACGGTTCAACTCATGACCGGTTCGCCCTTTCATCAGCACCTTCTGTCGGTGATCGCCATTGCCCGCGCGGCCGGGATTGCCATTCTGCGCCACTATGCCGAAGGGGCAGAGGCCAGGGCCAAGGCGGACGGATCCCCCGTGACCGCCGCCGACCACGAGGCCGAGGCGATCATTCTGGCCGGCCTGTCCAAGATTGCGCCGGATTTGCCGATCCTGTCGGAAGAAGAGGCGGCGGCCGGACGGATCCCCGATCTGACGGGCGGCACTTACTGGTGCGTCGATCCGCTGGACGGGACCAAGGAATTCGTCAACCGCAGCGGCGAATTCACCGTCTGCATTGGCGGCGTGGTGGCCGGGCGCGCACTGTTCGGCGTGCTGCACGCACCGGCGCTGGATCTGACTTATGCCGGATGCGTGGGCGAAGGGGCCTGGCGGGTGCGCGAGGGGCAGCTGCCGGTTCCGATCCACGCCCGCGTGCTGCCGGAAACCGGGCGAGTCGGGCTGGTCAGCCGGTCGCACCGCGATGGCTCGCGGCTGGATGCGTTTCTGGATGAACGCGGCATCGATACCCGCCGCCCCATGGGCAGCGCAATCAAGTTCGGCCTGATTGCCGAAGGGCGCGCCGATCTCTATGCCCGCTTCGGCCCGACCAGCGAATGGGATACCGCCGCCGGGCAGGCAGTGCTGGAGGCAGCGGGCGGCCGGGTGACCGACCTGGACGGGCATCCGCTTGGCTATGGCAAACAGGGCTTCCTAAACGCGGGGTTCATTGCCTGTGGGGCATAAGCCGCATTAGGCGCCGCCCCCGATGGCGGCAGGGCAGCCACGACGCTGTCAGCGCAATTCGGCTTGCGACAGGCTGCCCAGCGGCCGGGGCCCGGCCTGGGGAACATCGATCCGCACGGTTGTCCCCTGCCCTTCGACACTATCGATGGTCAGGCTGCCGCCATGCAGTTCGGCCAGGGCCCGCACGATGGAAAGCCCCAGCCCCGCGCCGCCATATCGCCGCGACAGATCGCCACTGGCCTGGGTAAACGGCCGGCCGAGCTTGGGCAGGACTTTCGCAGGAATCCCGCAGCCATGATCGGCAACGATCAGCGCCACCCAGCCATTGGTTACGGACACGGTGATATCGATCGACGATCCCGCCGGCGAAAACTTCATTGAATTGGACAACAGGTTCAGCAGAATTTGGCGGATCGCGCGCCGATCCGCCACCAGCGACACCGATTCATCCGGGCAATTGCTGGTCAGCCGAACCCCGTGCCGGCGGGCGGTCAGCGATTGCATGCGGCAACATTCGCGCACCTCGTCCCTCAGATCGAAGGTCTGGAGATCGAGTGTGCGCGCGCCGCCCTCGATCTTGGAATAATCGAGGATCTCGTCGATCAGTTGCAGCAAATGGCGCCCGGCCTCGACAATCAGGCCGGAATGTTCGACCACACGGTCGGGATCCATCTTGCCGTGAATCACTTCGGCAAAACCAATGACGGCGTTCAACGGCGTCCGCAATTCGTGGCTCATATTGGCCAGGAAGGCGGTTTTGGCGCGGTTGGACTCCTGGGCGCGCTCCCGCTCCTCCTCCGCCACGCGGGCCAGAACCCGCAACTGGGATTCGATCACCACCCGGTCGGTAATATCCGTGTGCCAGCCGATCAGGCGGGTCGGTCGCCCCTCGGCATCGCGCAGGACATTGCCGCGGCAGATCATATGCCGGATCGAGCCATCCTTGTGTATGAACCGGGGATAATTGGTGAAACTGGCCGCACCACCGATTTCCAGCACGGGGGCAACGGAGCGCTGCCCAGTTTCCACATCCTCCGGGTGCATCAGCGCCCAAAGCTGTTCCTTGGTGTGCGGTATTTCATTCGGCTTGTAGCCAAGCATGGCAAGAAAACGGGGGGACATGAACAAGGTATCGCCCAGCATGTCCCAGTCCCAGATCCCGTCATTGGCATCCAGCACGGCGAAACCGATCACATCGGTCAACCGGCGCAAGCCGTCCTCCGCCTGGCGGAGCGAGGTTATGTCAACGAAACTGACCAGCAGACGATCTGCCTGATCGTCTTCCGCCCCCTCGCCATTGCCCGGCAGGCGGGAGGTCCGCGCCAGCAACTGGCTCAGCCGCCCGTTACGCTGATGAAAGCGAAAGACCAGTTCCGTCCGATGGCTGCGGCGGTCCCGCCCTTCCTTGACCAGCCGGTCGAAGGCGGCGCGGTCTTCGGAATGTAGCATCTGATCGATCCGGTCCAGCCGCCAGACCCCGCCTTCGCCCGGCAGGCCAACCAGGGACGCCCAGCTTTCGGAAACCTCGATCTCGCCGGCGCCGGACTGGAATATCCAGTACCCGTCGCACAGGCTTTGGGTGATCATCGCTGTCAGATCGGCAGGGCGCTTCGCGCTGCGCCGCGACCTCTCCTGCTGAACCCCTGATCCCGATGATTTGGCAGCCACGCTGGTCATTCCCCAATTCGTTGTTCGGGCCGGTATCGGCTGATGTTTCCCCGACCAACCGCCTTATGCCACCCGCCTTATGCCACCCGCCTTATGCCGACAGCATCACACGATCGGCCTTTCACAGTCCGATAGCGCCATCAGGCAGGCGTGAGCCGGCGGTCAGGCGGCCCGAAGTGATGACATAAACTACACATCCGTGCCCGCAGCAGCACGTCACAATAGAGCCGACACCGCTGAGAAAGGATTAATACAGATCAGAAACATCACTGTGATCTGCAAAAAACAAGCAGCAGTCAATACGACAGGATTTCGCCCGCCAGTTGAGATATCTCCCGGAATGCCGCACTAGAACGATCAAATTCGCCGATTCCTTGACCCATGGCCAGCGCCGCAGCCAAGGCGACACGATTACCCAGGACTGACCGGGCGACCGGAATCCCCGTTTCCTGTACTGTCGCCACCACATCCTCGGCCGCCCGGGACCGGCTGGGCAGACGGTTGAACACGATCAGCGCCTGCCGCTTTTCCGCCTGCACCAGATCCAGCGTCGGCCGGGTTGCCCACAGGTCCAGGACCGAGGGCTGCATCGGCACCAGCACCAGCGATGCGGCGCGGATGGCGACGCGGGCATCGGTTTCGGCATGGGGCGGGCTGTCGATCACGATCACATCATGCTGACGGGCCAGCCGCTCCACCTCCCCCGCCAGCCGCCAGCCGGACAGTTTCAGCACGGTCGGATTGGCCGCCCCGGCGCGGCTGCGGCGCAGATCGCCCCAGGCGGCCAGGCTGCCTTGCGGATCGACATCGACCGCCGCAACCGATTTGCCCATCTGGGCAAAGGCCACCGCCAGATGGATCGCCAGGGTGGTTTTGCCCGCGCCGCCCTTTTGCTGTGCGATGGTCAGGATCAGGGGCGGCATGGGCAGGGTCTCGCCGAAAAGGGTTATGGACGGCGGGCGTTATGGACGGCGGGCAGTGATGACATAGCCCAGAAGCGGCACGCCCAGTTCCGGCCGTTCGTTCAGGGGCGGCCAGTAATAGCCGATCTCGTCCACCGGCTGGTCGTGGACCGTGACATCGGCAAACCCGGCCCGCGCCAGCTGGTCCATCAGATCGGCCTCGCCGAACACCCGCATTTCAAGGGACGAATTGCCGCCTTCATGGAACACGAGGGAATCGAAGGTTTCAACCACGCCATCATCGCGGGTATTGATCAGCGTGCGGTTTGCGCCGCTGCCGGTGATGGTAAAGCGATGCAGGCGGGGGAAATGTTCCACGGTCTTATCCATGCGCGCATAGGGCACGGTCAGAACCAGAACGCCGCCCGGCTTCAGCATCGCCTTCAGGGCGTGGAACGCGGGCTCTAGCGGGCGCGGCAGATGTTCCATCACATCGCCGCAGATGATGAAATCCTGGCCGGTATACTGTTTCCAGTCTTCCGACAGCAGATCCAGGCGCGGCTGGCCGTCATAGCGGGTGCTGACATAATTGTACTTGGCCGCCAGCGCCTGGGCCAGGGACGGCGGATCGGAAAAGCCAAGCCCCTTGAGCGCCGAAGACGGCGGCACCTGATCCAGCCGATAGGAATGACCATACAGCGCCAGGGTCAGCCCGTGGATCATGCCGCGCACGCGGGCGCTGGCCCCGCAGCTGGGGCAGGCCGCCAGTTCGCGGTGGAAACTGCCGGCCGGATGGGCGGCATGGGTACCGCATACCGGGCAGGTAAATTCGATCGTGGCGCTGGCTGTCGGGGTCCGCTGCATTCTGACAACTTCAAACAAGGGGAACAAAACTGCGCGCCATCTTACACAGCAACCGGGAACTGTCCATTCCTCTATCCAATCCGCCGCCCAATCGGGGCATGCCTCTTGACCGGGCGGCAGGCTTTGGCGCACCGTGCGCGCCATGGCCATCTTGACCCCAACGCCCGCCGTGATCGCCGAAGCCGCCCGCCACCTGCTGGCCGGCGGGCTGGTGGCCTTTCCGACCGAAACGGTCTATGGCCTGGGCGCCGATGCCACCAACAGCCGCGCGGTCGCCAATCTTTATGAGGTCAAGGGCCGGCCCAGCTTCAACCCGCTGATCGTCCATGTCGCCGATCTGGCGACGGCGGAACGCTATGCCCTGTTCGACCGGCGCGCGCGCTATCTGGCCAGCCGGTTGTGGCCCGCACCCCTGACCCTGGTGCTGAAACGCCGCGCAGAGGGCGGGATCAGCGATCTGGTCACTGCCGGGCTGGACAGTGTGGCGATCCGCGTGCCCGATCATCCCGTGGCGCTGCAACTGCTGGCCGCGGTCGGCCGGCCGTTGGCCGCGCCCAGCGCCAACCGGTCGGGCCGGGTCAGCCCGACCACGGCAGAGCATGTGGAGGATGAATTCGGCCGCTCGCTGGCGATGATTCTGGATGGCGGGCGCTGCCCGGTCGGGGTGGAATCGACCGTGCTGGACCTGTCGGGGGAGGAGCCGGTACTGCTGCGCCCCGGCGGCATCACCCGCGAAATCATCGAAGCGTCGATCGGCCCGGTTGCCACCCACGGGGTCCCTTTGGCCAGCGCCCCTAATTTAGGCGTCCCCTTAGCGAGTCCAGGCATGCTGTCCAGCCATTACGCCCCGCGCCTGCCGGTCCGGCTTGGCTGCGACGATCCCCGGCCCGGCGAGGCGCTGCTAGCCTTCGGACCGCATGAGCCGGGCGGCTTTGTCGCCGTCATGAACCTGTCGCGGAGCGGCGATCTGACCGAGGCGGCGGCCAACCTGTTCGCCTATCTGCGGGCGCTGGATCAGCCGGAGCATAGCGGGATCGCCGTCATGCCGATCCCGGAATCCGGCCTGGGCCTTGCCATCAACGACCGCCTGCGCCGCGCCGCCGCCCCCCGGGGCTGAGGGTTAGCGGGAGAGTGCGGCCACCTCCGCTGTCAGACGGTCGATCTCGGCCTCTGTGTTGAGATAGCTGACCGAGGCGCGGACAATGTGCTGAAGGCCCCGTTCCGCCATATCCAGGGGTGTATAGGGCTGGCCGTTGACGCCGACGGCGATACCATGCGCCGCCAGGCGGTTGCCGACATCCGTCGCATCCCGCCCGGCCACCGTGAACGACACCAGGCCGGACCGCTGCGTGCCAAGGTCATGGACGGTCACCCCAGGACTTGCCGCCAGATCCCGGCGCAGTCTGGATGCCAGGCCATCAATGCGCTGGCGGATGCGGCCGACGCCGATCTCCAGCGTCTGCGACAGGGCGGCCCCCAGGCCAAGGATCAAGGACACCGGGACTTCGCTGGTCTCGAACATGCGCGCATCGGACCGTATCCGGGGGCCGTCATCGCCCCAGGGCGCGGAGTTGACATCCAGAAAGGCCGGCCGCAGCCGCGCACGGAAGGATTCGCCAACATACAGCAGGGCCGTTCCGCGCGGTCCACGCAGATGCTTGCGCCCAGCCCCTTTCAGCACATCGCAGCCAAGGGCGCGGACATCGACCTCGATCTGGCCCAGGGCCTGGCCCGCATCGATGAAATAGGGAATACCGGTGGCCCGTGCGACCGCGCCGACAGCGGCGGCATCGTTGATCAACCCACCATTGGCCGGCAGCCAGGTCAGCGCGATCAGCCGGACCCGGTCATCGATCATGGCGGCCAGAGCGGCGACATCGATGGCGCCGTCCGGCTGACAGGGCACCACCTCGATCCGGGCGTCTGCCCGTGCGGCAGCGGCATGCAGCGTTGCCAGATTGCCGCCCCATTCGTGCCGGCCCACCAGAACCCGGTCGCCGGCACGCAGGGGCGGCATGGCGGCAAACGCCAGCCCCCAGCCGGCCGAACCGCTGCTGGTGAACGCCACATCCGCCGGCTGGGCGTTGAGCAGCGCCGCCGCATCCCGGCGGGCCTGATCCCGCTGGTCCTGCACCGACAGCGCCGCTTCGTGCGGGCCCATCTCCGCTTCCCGGCGCAGATGGCCGATGATGGTGTCCAGCGTCTGGTCGGATGGCAGGGAGGCACCGGCATGGTTGAAATGGATCCTGCCGTCCCGGCATCCCGGGGTCAGGGACCGCAGCTGCTCCACCTCTTTCTCGTCAAGCGCGGGCATCGGCGGCCTCCCTCCGTTCCACAATGCCATCGACCAGGCAGATCTGGCCCGACAGGAACAGCTCGGTATCCTGTTCGATGGTCTTGCATAGGCCGTGCCGGGCGCCCGGTTCCAATTCAAAGTTTCACGGCGACCGATCGAAAAAACTAATCTATTCTGGCAATCGTCTGTGCCGGACGACAGCCCGCCAGCAATGGGGATTTGCCATGAAACGCGCCGCCAGTCTGCCGCCGCTGGAGAAGCTGCGGGTGTTCGACGCCGTCGCGCGCCACCTGTCCTTCCGTCTGGCGGGGGAGGATCTGTCGATCACACAAAGCGCGGTCAGCCACCACATCAAGGAACTGGAGGCGTTCCTCGGCTGCCGGCTGATCGACCGGGACGGGCGGACGGTCGCGCTGACAGAGGAAGGGCGGCGCTATCACATGGTTGTGGCGCGCGCATTCGCCACGCTGATGGAGGGGACGGACAGCATCTTCCTGAACCGGTGGACAGGGCGGGTCAAGGTTGCCCTGCTGCCCTCTTTTGCCTCCTGCTGGCTGATTCCCCGGCTGCCCGGCTTCGCGGCGGCCCACCCGGAGATCGAAGTGCTGCTCGACCCGGGAACCGGGCTGATCGGCGGCAAGGACGGGGCGGATATCCATATCCGCTATGGCACCGGCGGCTGGCAGGATTTCGATGCAGAGCGGCTTTTGCCGGAGGCCCTGATGCCCGTGGCTTCCCTAACCGTGGCTTCCCCAGCCATTACCGCGCGGGCCGCCGCCGATGGCCTGGCCGGGCAGACCATCCTTCTGTCCAGCAGGCGGACCGATTGGGAGGATTGGTCCCAGGCGGCGGGCATTGACCTGTCGGGTGTCCGATCCCTCTCCCTGTCGGACTATAATCTTGTGCTGGCCGCCGCCATCGAGGGTCAGGGCGTCGCGATGGGGCGCCTTGCCATCGTCGGCCCGCTGCTGGCGGCGGGCAAGCTGGTGTCGCTGTTCCCGGCCGTTCCCCCGGTCCCCGCACGCTCCGCCCACTGGGTTGCGACACCGGCAAACCGCCCGGTCTCCCGCGCTGCCGCCCTGTTCCTCGACTGGCTCAAGGCGGACGCAGCGGGCCACCCCGCCCCGACGACACCGCCGCGCAACCGATCTGCGGCATAAAATTCTGCGGATTTTGCGAATCGAGGCGCTTGCTGCGGTTCGCAAGGGGACGGCGCTTATCTTTTGGCGAATTGCCGACCGGCGGACGGCCGGGTCTGGACGCCCGCGAACCGGGGGCCTAGGCTTTCGCCCCATCGCTGTCAGCATCGGCCTGCTGCAAAAGGATCCTCTGCCATGACCACCGCCCGCGCTGCCTCCTCTCTCTCCTCCGGTACTGGACCCGACCCGCAGGTGCTGGAGCGGATCAAGGCGGTGGTCGGCCCCAAGGGCTGGATCGACGATCCCGCCCTGGTGGAGCCGCATCTGGTGGAATGGCGCGGCCTGTATCGCGGGGAAACCGCGCTGGTGGTCAAGCCCGCCACGACCGACGAAGTGGCCCAGGTGGTGCGCCTGTGTGCCGAGGCCGGGGTTCCCATTGTGCCCCAGGGCGGCAATACCGGGCTGGTCGGCGGTGCCGTCGGCCTGGCGCGGGGCATCATCCTGTCGCTGGCGCGGATGAACCGGGTGCGCGCGGTCGATCCCACCGCCTACACCATGACGGTGGAGGCCGGGTGCATCCTGGCCGATATCCAGCGGGTCGCGGCCGAGCATGACCGGCTGTTCCCGCTGTCGCTGGCGGCGGAGGGCAGTTGTCAGATCGGCGGCAATCTCTCGACCAACGCGGGCGGCACCGCCGTGCTGCGCTATGGCAATGCGCGCGATCTGGTGCTGGGGCTGGAAGTGGTGCTGCCGAATGGCGAGGTGATCAACGGCCTGCGCGGCCTGCGCAAGGACAATACCGGCTATGATCTGAAAAACCTGTTCATCGGCGCGGAAGGCACGCTGGGCATCATCACCGCCGCCGTGCTGAAGCTGTATCCCCGCCCGCGCGACATCGCCACCGCCTTTGTCGCGGTCGATGGGCCGCAGGCGGCGGTCAGCCTCTTGTCGCTGGCGCGGGAACGCAGCGGCGATACCGTCACCACTTTCGAGCTGATGAACCGCACCAGCGTCGAAATGGTCTGGCGCCACGTGCCCGGCACCAGCGACCCGCTGGCCGACCCGCAGGACTGGTATGTGCTGGTCGAACTATCCTCCGCCCGTGCCAATGGCGGGCTGGCCGAAGCGCTGGAGGACTGCCTGGGCGAGGCGTTCGAGGCCGGGTTGGCGCTGGATGCGGCCATCGCCCAGAACGAGGCCCAGCGCCAGGCGTTCTGGCGGCTGCGGGAGGAAATCTCCGACGCCCAGAAGCATGAAGGCGGCAGCATCAAGCACGATGTCTCGCTGCCGATTGCCGCCGTGCCGGGCTTCATCGCCCGTGCCCATGCGGCGGTCGCTGCGCGCCTGCCCGGCATCCGCCCGGTCACCTTCGGCCATATCGGCGACGGCAATATCCATTACAACCTGACCCAGCCGGACGGTATGGACCGGGCCGCCTATCTTGCCCTGTGGGGAGAGATCAACCGGATCGTGCACGATATCGTCCATGATCTGGGCGGCAGTTTTTCTGCCGAACATGGCGTCGGCACATTGAAAATCGACGAATTGGAACACTATAAATCAAAGGCTGAACTTGACGCGATGCGTCAGATCAAGCGGGCTTTAGACCCGCGCACTATCATGAACCCAGGGAAGGTCCTCCGCGAATGAGCGCTTTTACTCCACCGGTCGAAGACATCCGTTTCACCCTGTCCCAGGTGGTCGGCATTGCCGATATCCTGCCCGACGGGGTTGAACCCGACGATATCGATGCGATTGTGGAGGAAGCGGGCAAATTCGCCGCCAATGTGCTGGCGCCGATCAACTGGGATGGCGACCGCTTCGGTGCGGTGCTGGAAAACGGCGTGGTGCGCACCGCCCCCGGCTTCAAGGATGCCTATCGCGCCTTTTACGAAGCCGGGTGGAACAGCGTTTCGGGCGATCCCGATTTCGGCGGCCAGGGCCTGCCGATTGCCGTTGCGGCGGTGCTGGGCGAATTCTGGAACGCCGCGAACATGAGCTTCGGCCTGTGTCCGCTTTTGTCGGTCGGCGCGATCGAATGTTTGCAGAATCACGGTTCCGACGCGCTGAAGGCGAAATATCTGCCCAAGCTGATCGAAGGATCCTGGACCGGCACCATGAACCTGACCGAACCCCAGGCGGGCAGCGATCTGGCCGCCGTGCGGACCAAGGCAGTCCCGGCCGGGGATGGCGGCTATCGGATCACCGGGCAGAAAATCTATATCACCTATGGCGATCACGATTTCACCGACAATATCATCCATCTGGTGCTGGCCCGCCTGCCCGATGCCCCGCC
>CAYRWZ010000014.1:0-880 GCA_964428065.1 uncultured Comamonadaceae bacterium
CGGCGCCGATCTGGCCAATCTGGTCAATGAAGCGGCGCTGATGGCGGCCCGGCGCAACCGCCGCGTCGTCACCATGAAGGAATTCGAGGAAGCGAAAGATAAGGTCATGATGGGGACGGAACGCCGTTCCATGGTCATGACCGACAAGGAAAAGGAACTGACCGCCTATCACGAGGCAGGCCATGCCCTGGTCATGCTGGAAGTGCCGGGGCATGAGCCGCTGCACAAGGTGACGATCATCCCCCGCGGCCGCGCGCTGGGCGTGACCATGTTCCTGCCCGAACGCGACAAATATTCCCAGTCGCAGATGGAAATCGAAGCAATGCTGACCAGCCTGTTCGGCGGCCGGATCGCGGAAGAAATCATCTTCGGCAAGCAGAACGTCACCACTGGCGCGTCGGACGATATCCGCCGGGCCACCGACATCGCCCGTCGCATGGTCACCGAATGGGGGATGAGCGACAAGCTGGGCCGCCTGCGCTATTCGGACAATCAGGAAGAAGTGTTCCTGGGCCATTCGGTGACGCAGCGCAAGAACGTTTCCGACGCGACGGCGCGCATCATCGACGAGGAAATCCGCCGCATTGTGGATGAGGCAGAGGACCGCGCCCGCAAGATCCTGACCGACGGACTGGACAAGCTGCATGCTGTCGCCAAGGGCCTGCTGGAATATGAAACCCTGTCGGCCGACGAAGTGCGCGCCCTGTGCCGGGGCGAGGCCTTGGCGCGTGGCAATGGCGATGACAGCGCCCCCTCCACCCCCAGCGCCGGCCCGTCCGCCGGCGGGGCGGTAAGCAGCGGGGGGAGCAGCGGGGGCAGCAGCGGGGGCCGCCGGTCCTCCGTCCCGACCAGCGATGGCGGGCTGGAGCCGCAGCCGGGT
>CAYRWZ010000014.1:896-10108 GCA_964428065.1 uncultured Comamonadaceae bacterium
ATCGCGCCCTGCCCAGCGCCAAACCGGAACGCGGGGGCCAGTCCCCCGCGTTTTGCGTATGGCGTCAACCTTGATCTCCCCTGACTCCTGTGCTGAAGCCCCGATGATCGCCCCCCGCCCCGCCCGTTTCGCCGGCCTGCCGCTGACCCGCCCCCTGGTGATGGGGATTGTGAACGTCACCCCCGACAGTTTTTCCGACGGCGGCGATCTGTTCGACCCGGACAACGCCATCCGGCGCGGGCAGGAGATGCTGGCCGCCGGGGCGGATATTCTGGATATCGGTGGCGAATCCACCCGCCCCGGCGCCGCCCCGGTGACGGTGGCCGAGGAAATCCGCCGGGTGGTTCCGGTGATCAAGGCGCTGGCTAAACAGGGGGCGGTGATTTCCATCGACAGCCGCAATGCGGCCACCATGGCCGCCGCGCTGGATGCCGGGGCGCGGATCGTCAACGATGTGACGGCGCTGACCCATGATCCGGCGGCGCTGCCGCTGGTGGCGGCCCGCAAGGCGCCGGTGGTGCTGATGCATATTCAGGGCACGCCGCAGACCATGCAGCAAGCGCCGCACTATGACGATGTGGTGCGGGACGTGCGTGACTGGCTGGCCGACCGCTGCGCCGCCTGCCGGGCCGCCGGGGTGGCCGCCGGGGATATCGCGATCGACCCCGGCATCGGCTTCGGCAAGACCGTTGCGCATAACGTGGCGCTGATCCGGCATCTGGAGGCGTTGGTCGCGCTGGGCTATCCGGTGCTGCTGGGCGTCTCGCGCAAAAGCATGATCGGCGCGCTAAGCCGGAACGAGGCGCCGAAGCAGCGCCTGCCGGGATCGCTGGCCGCCGCCCTGGCGGGGGTGCAGCGCGGAGCGGCGATCCTGCGCGTCCACGATGTGGCGGAAACGGTTCAGGCGCTGGCGGTCTGGCAGGCGATTGCAGCTGCCGACCGACCTGGGACCGATTCGGACTGACACCTTTTCAAAAGGGCCGAATTTTCGTTCCCGTCGCACGCGCAAGCCCGTAATAATGGCAGAGATGCCGGACAAGAATGGACCAAAACATGAGCCGACAGCTTTTCGGGACCGACGGGATCCGCGGCCGCGCCAATGACGAGCCGATGACCGCCGCCACCGCGCTGAAGGTGGCGATGGCCGCCGCCGAACATTTCGTCACCCCCAACAAGCGCCGTCATGTGGCGATCATCGGCAAGGATACCCGCCTGTCCGGCTATATGCTGGAGCCCGCCCTGACCGCCGGCCTGATCTCCATGGGCATGGATGTGATCCTGGTCGGCCCCCTGCCCACCCCGGCGATTGCCATGCTGACCCGCGCCATGCGCGCGGATATGGGGATGATGATTTCCGCCTCCCACAACCCGTTCGAGGATAACGGGATCAAGCTGTTCGGCCCCGATGGCTTCAAACTGTCGGACGAGGTAGAGGCGAAGATCGAAGCGCGGGTTCTGGCCGCATCTGGCCCGGCGCTGGCCCCGTCGTCCCGGCTGGGGCGGGCCAAACGGCTGGAAGATGCGCCCGGCCGCTATGTCGAGTTCGTCAAGGCGTCCTTCCCGCGCGGGCAGCAGCTCGATGGGCTGAAAATCGTGGTCGATTGCGCCAACGGCGCCGGCTACAAGGTGGCGCCCACCGTGCTGCGCGAATTGGGGGCTGAGGTGATCCCGGTGGCCGTAGCCCCCAACGGCACTAACATCAACGATGGCTGCGGCGCAACCGCCCCAGCCCTGCTGCGCGAACAGGTGGTCACCCATGGCGCCCATGTCGGGATTGCCCTGGATGGCGATGCCGACCGGCTGATCGTGGTGGACGAACTGGGCCAGGTGGTCGATGGCGACCAGATCATGGGCCTGATCGCCAGCGCCTGGGGCCGCGAGGGGCGACTGAACGGCGGGGCGCTGGTGGCGACTGTCATGTCCAACATGGGGCTGGAGCGATTTCTGGCCAAGCAGAAGCTGGGCCTGCGCCGCACCAAGGTCGGCGACCGCTATGTGCTGGAAGAAATGCGCGCCAGCGGCTGCAATGTCGGCGGCGAACAATCGGGCCATCTGATCCTGTCCGACTATGCCACCACGGGCGACGGGCTGCTGGCCGCCCTGCAATTCCTGGCCTGCATGGTGGAAGACGGGCGGCCCGCCAGCGCGGTGGCCCGGGTGTTCGATCCCCTGCCGCAGGTGTTGCGGAATGTGCGGTTTTCCGCCGGGGCCGACCCGCTGGCCAATCCGGCGATCCAGGACCGGATCGACCAGGCGGAACGGCGGCTTGCCGGCAGTGGACGGCTGCTGATTCGCAAATCCGGGACCGAACCCTTGATTCGCATCATGGCCGAAGGCGAAGATGCCGGAATGGTCAGCAGCCTGGTCGACGATCTGGCCGCCGCCGTGCAACAGGTAGCCTGATCGCAGGCCAGAGAAGCGGCGACAGGACCGGATAAAGGCAGAAGGAGAGGTATCGGTGCAGATGAAAGGCCGCGTTCTTATCGTTGCCGGATCGGATTCCAGCGGCGGCACCGGTATCCAGGCCGATATCAAGACGGTGACGGCGCTGGGCGCCTATGCCATGACCGCCGTGACCACGCTGACCGCGCGCGACACGCTGGGCGTGGTGGATATCCATCCGGTCCCGGCGGATTTCGTGCAGCGGCAGATGCGTCTGGCGATTGCCGATATCGGGGTCGATGTCATCCATATCGGCATGCTGCACACGGCAGAACTGGTGAACGCCGTCGCCGATGTGATCGAGGAAATGGCGCCCGATGTGCCGCTGGTGCTGGACCCGGTGATCGTTACCAAGGCAGGGCGGTCGCTGCTGGACCAGAACGGGCTGCGCCACCTCAAAATCCGCCTGCTGCCGCGCGCCACGGTGTTGACACCCAACCTGCGCGAGGCGGAACTGCTGGGCGGGCTGGAAATTCCGGATTTCGAGGCCCGCCGCCACGCGGCGGAAATGTTGCTGACCCTGGGGGCCAAGGCGATCCTGCTGAAGGGCGGCTATGACATGGACAAGGTTGTCATCGACCTGCTGGCGACTGAGGACGGCATCGACCAGTACATGTACGACAAGATCGAAACCCGCCATCTGGGCGGGGTCGGCTCCACCCTGTCCGCCGGGGTGGCGACGGGGATCGCCCAGGGCCTGTCGATCCGCGATTCGGTCACCCGCGCACGCGCCTATCTGCAGGAAGCAATCCTGCAGGCGCCGGGCTTGGGCGGCGGCGCCGGGCCGATCAACCACGCGGTGACAGTGCGCGATCTGCAAAGTTTCTATCGCACTGAGGGGGAAGGCTAAGCCTCCCCCGGTCGGGAGGACGGCGCTACAGATCGGCCCTAAAGGTCAGAGAGCGGAACCTCGGCATTGCCGCGCAGCAGGCGGGTGACAATCCGCACGCCCCGGTCCAGATCGTCGATGGTTTTCGGCGTGCCCAGGCTCAGGCGGATGGCATCGGGCACCCGCCGGCCGACCGTGAAGCTCCACGCCGGGCTGACCGCCACCCCCTGACGGCGCGCTTCGCTGGCAAAACTTTCGTCGCGCCAGGGCTCCGGCAGCGGAATCCACAGATGGAAGCTGTTGGGATGCGTGTCGCGGTATTGGACCCCGGCATCGTCCAGAATCCCCCGCGTCACCTGCTGCCGATAGGCCCCGGTCTTGCGCTTTTCCGCGATGATCTCCAGGGCGGTGCCATCCTCGACCCAGCGGCGCACCACTTCTGCCATCAGGGGCGGGGCCATCCAGATTGTCGTGCGCAGCCCGGCGATCACCCGCGCCGCCGCCTCGCCCGGCGCCACCAGAACCCCGATCCGCAGGGACGGCGCCAGGGATTTCGACGTACTGGTGACATAGAACACACGGTCCGGCGCCAGTGCCGCCAGGGGCGGTGGGGCATCCGGCGCCATGAAGCCATAGACATCGTCTTCGATGATGGTCACGCCGTGGCGGCGGGCAATCGCCACAATCGCCTGCCGGCGGGCCAGCGGCCAGATGCCGCCGGTTGGATTGTGCAGGGTCGGCACGGCATAGAATGCCTTGATCTGGCCATCGCGGCAGAGTGCCTCGAACTCCTCGGGGATCGGGCCATCGGCATCCATCGGGATGCCCCGCAGCCGCAGGTGCAGCAGGCGCGCCGCCATTTTCAGCCCGGCGAAGGTCAAATTCTCGCACGCGATCGTATCGCCCGGCACCGCCACGGCCGACAGGGCCAGGGTCAGCGCATGCTGCGCCCCGGCGGTGACGATCACCCGGTCGGCCGGGGCATCGATCTGCACCTCCCGCAGCAGGGTGGCCAGGGCCGCCCGATGTTCCGGCATGCCGATATGGGGCTGATAACCGCACAGCATCGGCAGGCGCGGGCTGGCCGACAATTCGGCCAGGGTGCGCGACAGGTGCCCGGCCTCGATCCCCGCGGCGGGCACATTGATCGCCATGTCGATCACGCCATCGGTGGTTGCCGGCAGGGGTTGATCGCCCCGCGCCCGGACATAGGTGCCGCGCCCCACTTCCCCACCGATCAGGCCGCGCTTCTGGGCCTCGGCATAGGCGCGGCTGACCGTGCCGACCGTCACCTTCAGCGTCCAGGCCAGATCGCGGTGCGTGGGCAGGCGAAACCCGGTCTGGAGGCGCCCGGCCTCGATATCCTGGGCCAGCGCATCGGCAATCGCGCGATAGCGGGGGCCGCGAAATTGGGACAAATCGGGGGTCCAGTGTGTCATAACCCTAATTGTATCCATTCTACCAGCCATCGCGACTATCAATTTCTGCGCAAATCAGCCATGCGGCAGCCAAGATGGGTAATAATGCCCGCCGGGTATCGCAAATTGTCTCCATATCATGTTTGCGATTGACCCCCATTGTATCGATACCCAATCCTGACCGGCGTGATTGACCAACCGGATTGCCCCGATGTCCAGCGACGCCACGACCGACCCGCGCCCCCATGCGACCGAAGATCTGTTCCGATCCGATGCCTATCTGCGCCACTGCACGGCCAGGGTGGTTGCGGTCGATGGCGCGCAGATCGTTCTGGACCGCACCGTGTTCTATCCCACCGGGGGTGGACAGCCGGGCGATAGCGGGGTTCTGCTGCGGGCCGATGGGCAGACAGTGCGCATCCTGGACACCCGCAAGGGCGCTGGGCCGACTGAAATCCGCCATATCGCCGAATCGCCCGATCACGGGCTGGCCCCCGGCGATACAGTGACGGCCGAAATCGATTGGGACCGGCGCCACCGCCATATGCGCATCCATACCTGCCTGCATCTGCTGAGCGCCGCTGTCCCGTTCGGCGTGACCGGCGGTCAGGTGAGCGACGGCAAGGGGCGGCTGGATTTCGACAGCGGCGATGCCGCGTTGGATAAGGATGCGATCGAAGCCCGCATCAATGCCCTGATTGCAGAGGATCACCCGGTCAGCACCGCCTGGATCACGGATGAGGAAATGATGGCCCGGCCCGATCTGGTCCGCACCATGTCGGTCAAGCCGCCCATGGGTCTGGGCCGGGTGCGGCTGCTGAAGATCGGCGACGGGGTGGATTTGCAGCCCTGCGGCGGCACCCACGTGGCCCGTACGGGAGAGATCGGCCCGGTGGTGGTGGAAAAGATCGAAAGCAAAGGCAAGCAAAACCGGCGCGTCACCATCGCCTTCGCGCCCCAAGACACCGCCCCCTGAGACGATAAGAGGACGTTATGAAAACACCGCTTCAGCCCGTGACGCTGCACGGGCAACGGGTGCGGCTTGTCCCCATGCAGGACGCCCATCTGGATGCCCTTGCGGCCATCGCCCAGGACGAGGACCTGTTCAAGGGCTTCGCCATCCGCCCGATCGGGCGGGACGGCATGCGCGCCTTCGTTGCCGGGGCAATCACCGACCGGGCGCGCGGTACCGCCCTGCCCTTCGTCACGCTGGATGCGGCGACCGGGGCGGTGATCGGCTCCACCCGCTTCGGCGCAATCGAACCCGCCCACCGCAAGCTGGAAATCGGCTGGACCTTCCTGGCGCGCAGCCATCAGCGCACCGGTGCCAACCGCGAAGCCAAGCTGTTGATGCTGACCCATGCGTTCGAGGCGCTGAACTGCGTCCGCGTCGAATTCAAGACCGACAGCGAGAACACCCAGTCGCGCGCCGCGCTGGCCGGAATCGGCGCGGTGGAGGAGGGCACGCTGCGCAATCACATGATCATGGATACCGGCCGCCGCCGGCACAGCGTCTATTTCTCCATCCTCGACAGCGAATGGCCGGGCGTGAAGCAGCATCTGCGCCGCCTGCTGGACCGCTGATCGCCCGATCCCCAAAGTCAAACGAGCCCGACCATGCCGAAACGCCATATCCCGATCTATCAGGTCGATGCCTTTACCGACCGGCCCTTCGCCGGCAATCCGGCCGCCGTCTGCCCCTTGACCGAGCCGCTGCCAGAGGCGCTGATGCGGCAGATTGCGGCGGAAAATAACCTGTCCGAAACCGCCTTCATCGTGCCGGAGGCATCGGGGAGAGAAGCGGGAAAAGAGCCGGGGAACTGGTCGATCCGCTGGTTCACGCCGGAGGTGGAGGTCGATCTGTGCGGCCATGCCACCCTGGCCAGCGGCGCCGTGGTGCTGACCCTGCTGGAGCCGCACCTGTCGGCCGTCACCTTCCACTGCAAGTTTGGCCCGCTGACTGTCGCCCGCCATGACGGCGGGTTCCGCCTGGATTTCCCCGCGCGTCCGCCGCGCCCGTTCGATGGGCCGGCCGAGGTTGCAACATTGCTGACCGACGCGCTGGGCGCCGCCCCCAGCACGCTGATCGCCGCCCGCGACGTGATCGCGGTTTTCGATAGTGCGGAGGCGGTGCGGGCCCTGACCCCGGATTTCGCCAAGCTGGCGCAGATTCCCGGCTATTTCGCCGTCGGCGTCACGGCCCCCGGATCGGGCGCGGATGGCGATGTCGATTTCGTCTCCCGCTTTTTCGCGCCTGCCAAGGGGATCGACGAGGACCCGGTGACCGGATCGCTGCACTGCACCCTGACCCCCTATTGGGCCGACCGGCTGGGCAAGGGCACCCTTGCCGCGCGGCAGGTCAGCCGCCGCCAGGGGGACTTGAAGGTGGCGCTGCGCGGCGACCGGGTGGATCTGATCGGGAATGCCGTGCTGGTCATGGTTGGGCAGTTGATGATCTGACCCACTTTGCAGATGACGGATAGCCCTGGCTGACGCTACGGTTTCTGCCCGGCTGCGTTCTGAACGCAGCGCTGGAGAGACGAGAGAGAGGCAAGGCAATGATCGACGCACGCGCAGGCTTCAGCACCACAACGGCATTCGCGAAACTGGCCCTGGCCACGACGGCGATCGGTCTGGCCTTGCCCCTGGCGCGCCCGGCGGAGGCCCAGCAACCGACGATCAAGATCGGCTTCGTTGCCACCTTTTCCGGCCCCGGCGGGGTGCTGGGGCGCGATATCTATGACGGGTTCATGCTGGGCCTGAAGCAGTCGGGCGGCACGCTCGGCGGTGCCAAAGTGGAGGTGCTGAAGGAGGACGATCAGCTGAAACCCGATGTCGGTGTGCAGCTGGCCCAGAAGCTGATCGAAAAGGACAAGGTGGACGCTGTGGTCGGCGTCGTGTTCTCCAACGTGCTGATGGCGATGTACAAGCCGGTGGTGGACAGCAAAACCTTCCTGATCAGCCTGAATGCCGGGCCGTCGCCCACGGCAGGGGCCCAGTGCAGCCCGTTCTTCTTTGCCGCCTCGTGGCAGAACGACCAGATGCACGAAGCCATGGGCAAGCATCTGCAGGACAAGGGCATCAAGCGCGCCGTGCTGATGGCCCCCAATTATCAGGCAGGCAAGGATGCCCTGACCGGCGTCAAACGCTATTACAAGGGCGAGGTGGCGGAAGAACTCTACACCACCGTCAACCAGCCCGACTATGCCGCCGAACTGGCCCAGCTGCGGGTGCTGAAGCCCGATGCGGTCTATGGCTTCTATCCGGGCGGCATGGGGGTGAATTTCGTCAAGCAATATGCCCAGGCCGGGCTGACCCGCAGCATCCCGTTCTATTCGGCCTTCACCATCGATGCATCGACCATCGAAGGTCAGGGCGATGCGGCGCTGGGCACCTTCGGCACCAGCTTCTGGACCGCCGATCTGGACAATGCGGCGAACAAGGCGTTCGTGCCGGCGCATGAGGCCGAATTCAAGCGCCTGCCTTCGCCCTATTCCGCGCAGGGCTATGATGCGGCGCGCTGGATGGATGCGGCGCTGAAGGCCACCGGTGGCAGCATGGCCAACAAGGATGCGGTGCGCGATGCCCTGCGCGCCGCGAAGTTCGACAGCGTGCGCGGCACCTGGGCACTGAACAAGAACCACTATCCAATCCAGGATTTCTATCTCTACGAAACCGTGAAGGACGATAAGGGGCGCCTGGTGCAGGTCAATCGCGGCAAGGTTTTCGCCAACCACGGCGATGCCTATGCCAAGGATTGCCCGATGAGCTGGTAGCCGCCGCGCCACCATGCCGCTGGATTTCCTGTTCGTGCAGGCCCTGAACGGCCTGCAACTGGGCGTGATGCTGTTTCTGATGGCCGCCGGGCTGACCCTGGTGTTCGGCATCATGAACCTTGTGAACCTTGCCCATGGATCGCTCTACATGGTCGGGGCGTATCTGGCGGCAGTCGGCTATGGCTGGACCGGATCGTTTCTGGCCGCCATGGCCCTGGCGGTCGGTGGCAGCATGGTGATCGGCGCGGCGATCGAACGGATCGCCCTGCATCGGCTGTACCGGCGCGATCATCTGGATCAGGTGCTGGCCACCTTCGGCCTGATCCTGACCTTGAATGAGGCGATGCGCCTGATCTTCGGCCCGGCGGCCTTGTTCCTCAGCCCGCCGGACTGGCTGTCCGGGCAGGTGATGATCCTGCCGGAGACGCCCTATCCCGCCTATCGGTTGGCCATTCTGGCGGTCGGGCTGACGGTTGCGGCGGGCCTTTACATCACCATCGCCCATACCCGGCTGGGCATGACCATCCGGGCCGGGGCCAGCAATCCGACCATGCTGGCGGCGCTGGGGGTGAATGTCGGCCGGCTGTTCACGCTGGTCTTCGCCCTGGGTGCCGGGCTGGCCGGGCTGGCCGGGGTGATGGCCGGGCCGATCCTGTCGATCGAGCCGGGGATGGGCGAGCCGATCCTGATCCTGACCTTCGTGGTCATCGTCATCGGCGGCATCGGATCGATCCGGGGCGCGCTGGT
>CAYRWZ010000014.1:10122-12012 GCA_964428065.1 uncultured Comamonadaceae bacterium
CGGCGATCCTGGTTGGCCTGGTGGATACGCTGGGCCGCAGTTTCCTTCCCATGGGGCTGCGCATGGTGCTGCCGTCGCACCTGGCCAGCGCGGCCGGCCCGGCCCTTGCCAGCATGGCGATATATCTGATGATGGCGGCGATCCTGGCCCTGCGTCCGCGCGGCCTGTTCCCCGCCCGCACGGGATAGGGGGGATGGTGGCGCGTTCTGCTTCATTCTGGCGGCCGATCGCCCTGCTGGCGCTTGCGGCGCTGCTGCTGGCCCTGCCTGGGCTGACCGCCGCCCTGGGCCAGCCTTTCTATCTGACCTTCGCCACCCGGATCGCCATTTTCGCCCTGGCGGCGGTCAGCCTGGACCTCATCCTGGGGCTGGGCGGCATGGTCAGTTTCGGCCATGCCGCCTTCCTGGGCATCGGCGCCTATGCGGTTGGAATCCTGACCCACCACGGCGTGCACGCGTTCTGGCTGCATCTGCTGGTCGCGCTGGGCGCCTCGGCCCTGTTCGCGCTGATCACCGGGGCGATCAGCCTGCGCACCGGCGGGGTCTATTTCATCATGATCACGCTGGCCTTCGCCCAGATGCTATATTTTCTGGCGGTCAGCCTGAAAGCCTATGGCGGGGACGATGGCCTGCCGCTGACCATGCGCAGCACATTCAGCAACGATCCGGTCCTGCGGGCCGAAGGGGCGATGCTGTACTATCTGGCGCTGACGGCGCTGGCCGGCGGCTTCTGGATCTGTCATCGACTGCGCGGCATGCGCTTCGGGCTGGCGCTGCGCGGCGGCAAGGCGAACGAACGCCGGCTGGCCGCCCTGGGCACCTCACCGCTGTCGGTGCGCCTGGCCACCTATATCCTGTCGGGCATGCTGGCCGGGGTGGCCGGGGTGCTGCTGGCGAACCTGACCCAGTATAGCAGCCCGGCCTATATGCACTGGACCCGGTCCGGCGAACTGATCGTGATGGTCGTGCTGGGCGGTATGGGCACGCTGGCCGGGCCGATTCTGGGTGCGGCCGCCCTGCTGACGCTGGAGGAAGTGCTGGCCGGGTGGACCACCCACTGGCAGATCGTGCTGGGGCCGGTTCTGATTGCGCTGGCCCTGGTTCTGCGTGGGGGATTGTGGCACGGCCTGACCCGCTGGCTGCCGCCGGGCGAGCCGGCCCAGACTCAGGCCCAGACCCAGACTCAGGCCCAGACCCAGACTCGGGCCCAGACCCAGACTCGGGCCCAGACCCAGACTCAGGCCCCAATCCCAGGCCCTGCCACCACCCCCAAATCCGATCCCGCCGCCCTGGTGCCGGCCCGGCTGGAGGTTACGGCGCTGAGCAAGCGGTTCGGCGGCATCGCCGCCAGCAACGGTGTCAGCTTCACGGTGGAACCCGGCGAATGCTTCGCCCTGATCGGCCCGAACGGCGCCGGCAAAACCACCCTGATCGCCCAGCTGCAGGGAGAGATCCGCCCCGACGCCGGCACGATCCGGCTGGATTGGCAGGATATCACCGGCCTGCCCGGCCATCGGCGCGCCCATGCCGGTCTGGGACGATCTTTCCAGATCGCCAGCCTGTTCGATGATTTGAGCGTGCTGGAAAATGCGGTTCTTGCCGTCCAGTCCCATCAGGCTGGATGGGCCGGCGGCGCCCTGCGCCATCTGGCGCCGGCCGTGCAGGACGCCGGCCTGCTGGCCGCAGCGCAGGGCCTGCTGCGCCGGGTCGGCCTTGGCGAGACCGACACGATGCGGCCGGTGCGCCTGCTGGCCCATGGGGAGAAACGGCAGCTGGAACTGGCAATGGCCCTGGCCGGCGCACCCCGGCTTTTGCTGCTGGACGAACCGCTGGCCGGCACCGGGCCGGAGGAAGCGGCGGCCATTCTGTCGCTGATCCGGTCGCTCAAGGG
>CAYRWZ010000014.1:12022-15608 GCA_964428065.1 uncultured Comamonadaceae bacterium
AGCCTGCTGCTGGTGGAACATGATATGGACGCCGTGTTCAGCCTGGCCGACCGGATCGGTGTGCTGGTCAATGGCCGGATCATCGCCATCGGCACCCCGGTGGAAATCCGCGCCAATCCCGATGTGCGCGCCGCCTATCTGGGCGAGGAGGATGTGCCATGACCGCAGCCGCGCCGCCATCGGAACCATTGCTGGGGGTTGCGGGGCTGCAGGCGGGCTATGGCGCTGCGGCAATCCTGTTCGGTATCGATCTTGCGGTTGCACGGGGGGAAGTGGTCAGCCTGCTGGGCCGCAACGGCATGGGCAAGACGACGCTGGTCCGCACCCTGACCGGCCAGCTTGCCGCAAGCGCCGGAACCATCCGGTTCGCCGGCAGGACTATCACGGCCTGGCCCAGCCATCAGCGGGCGCAGGCGGGCCTGGGTCTGGTGCCGGAGGGGCGGCAGGTGTTTCCCAACCTGACCGTGCGGGAAAATCTGGTGGTCGCCGCGCACAATGGGCGCGGCGACGGGGCCGACTGGACGCTGGACCGGGTGCTGGCGCTGTTTCCCCGGCTGGCCGAACGGCTGGACAATATGGGCAATGCGCTGTCGGGCGGCGAACAGCAGATGGTTGCCATCGGGCGGGCGCTGATGACCAATCCGCGCCTGCTGATTCTGGACGAGGCGACCGAAGGCCTGGCCCCGCTGGTGCGGCAGGATATCTGGGCCTGCCTGGCCACGTTGAAACGGCAGGGCCTGGCGATCATCGTGATCGACAAGCATATCCAGGCCCTGTTGCCGCTGGCCGACCGGCATCTGATCCTGTCCAAGGGGCGGATCGTCTGGCAGGGCGGGTCGGCCGCGCTGGAAGCCGAACGCAAGACCCTGGCCCCGTATTTGAGCGTTTAGGCAAGAACCGGGTGGTTCGGTGCGCGGGTCCGGCGCAGTCTGGACCGGAATTACAGATGAGGTGCGCCTATGTCCCGCGATTATCAGGCCGTTGCCCGCGCGATCCACTTCCTGGCCGAAAACACCGACAGTCAGCCGAGCCTGGAGGATGTGGCCGCCATCACCGGCATGAGCGTGTTTCGCTGCCAGCGCGTCTTTTCCGCGCTGGTCGGCGTCAGCCCCAAGAAGTTCCTGCAATACATCACGGTCGGGCGGGCCAAGGCGGCGCTGGACCAATCGGCCAGCGTGCTGGACGCCGCACTGGAAGCGGGCCTGTCCGGGCCGGGGCGGCTGCACGATCTGTTCGTCTCGGTCGAGGCGATGACCCCCGGCCAGTACAAGGCACGCGGGGCGGGATTATCGCTGCGCTATGGCGTTGGCGAGACCCCGTTCGGCACCGCCCTGATGCTGCTGGCCGACGCGGGGATCTGCGGCCTGGCCTTCATCGAACCGGGGGAGGAAGAGGCGCGCCTGGCCGAAATGACCGCCCCCTTCGCCGCCGCCCGGATCACCCGCGACGATGCCGCGATCGCCGCTATGCTGGAGGCGATTTTCGCCGCCTGGTCCGGGCAAAGGCCGGGGGTGCAGGCGGATATCCGGCTGCTGCTGGCGGGCACGCCGTTCCAGTTGAAAGTGTGGGAGGCCTTGCTGCGCATCCCGTTTGGCGGGCTGGCCACCTATGAACGGATCGCCCAAGCAGTTGGCAATCCGGGGGCGAGCCGCGCGGTCGGCACTGCGGTCGGGGCCAATCCGGTCGGCCTGCTGATCCCCTGCCACCGGGTGATCCGCAACACCGGGGTGATTGGCAATTACCGCTGGGGGCCGGGGCGCAAGCTGTTGATCCTGGGGGCAGAGGCGGCGCTGGCCGATGCCCGCGCGGGATAGGTGCGGTCAATCGAAGCGATAGGCATCCATCGCCAGAATACCGTGATCGTAACTGGCATGAAGGCGCCGGGCGGTAATGGTTAGGCCCCCGAAATCGGCATCGGAATCGGCATGACTCCCGCAGCCAAGCGCCACGAACAGGGGCAGCAGATGTTCGTCGCGCGGGTGGTTCTGCACGGCATGGGGTGCCATCGCGCGATAGTTCAGCAGCGCAGCCAGATCACCCGCCGCCAGCCGGTCTGCCACCCAATCGGCAAAGGCGCTGACCCAGGGTTCGACCGGGCTGTCGAGCGGCTGGCCGAAAAACGCCCGCAGATTATGAGTGAGGGAGCCAGAGCCGATCACCAGCACCCCCTCCTCCCGCAAGGGGGCCAGCGCCTGCCCGAGCGCCAGATGGTGGCGCGGGCCTTTGGGATGCTGGATCGAAATCTGGGCGACCGGAATATCGGCGGCAGGAAAGGCCAGCGACAGCGGCACCCACGCGCCGTGATCGAGGCCCTGTTTTGGATCGCGGAGATCGCCCCTCCCCAACCCCGCAGATACAAGCAGGGCCGCAACCCGGTCGGCCAGGGCGGGTGCCCCCGGCGCAGGATAGCGGATATCGTAGAGCGGCGCGGGAAAGCCCCAGAAATCATGGACCGTTTCCGGCCGGGCGGCGCTGGCAACCGCCGGTTCCGCCGTCTCCCAATGGGCAGAGGCGATCAGGATGGCGTCCGGGCGCGGCAGATGATCGGCCAGACCGGCCAGGAACCGTCGGGCCGGACTGTCCTGAATCGCCGTCATGGGAGAGCCGTGGGACAGGGACAGGCTGGGCAGGCGCGGCGCGGTCATCTCTCGGTTCCCCGGATGAAACTGACGGCCCAATCCTTCCACCCCACCGCCGAAAGCGCGAGCATCGCTTGGGAAACACTGCGTTCCACGAATCGTGAAAAAAATAAGGCAGCGCGTCTTGACGGCACGGCGCGCGATCCCAATCTGCGAGCCCTGCGGGAGACCGGGCCCCTCTGGCAAGGTGCGCCATGCAGACAGCATCGCTGTTCCGATGATCTGTCTGTGCCCTTGTGATGTCGGCCCCGCTTTTTGATGGACGCAACCGCAACCACCAAAAGGGGCCGTTCCTATGGACGCACTTTGGATGTTTTTGGCCGAACCGGTGATGAGCAAGCCGGTTTGGATGTGGCTGGCCTTTCTGGCCATCGTGATCACGCTGCTGGTGTTCGACCTGGGCGTGCTGCACAAGAAAGATAAGGAAATCGAAGTCGGG
Organism: uncultured Comamonadaceae bacterium; assembly: GCA_964428065.1. Lineage (GTDB taxonomy): Bacteria > Pseudomonadota > Alphaproteobacteria > Elsterales > Elsteraceae > CAYRWZ01. Next base: position 15,101 of record CAYRWZ010000014.1, read on the forward strand.
GAAAGCCTGCGCCTGTCGGCCGGGTATATCCTGATCGCCTGTTTGTTCGGTGCCTGGGTGTGGTGGGAGATGGGCCGCGATGCGGGCATCAACTATTATACCGGCTTCTTCGTCGAAAAGAGCCTGTCGCTGGATAACGTGTTCGTTATCTCGCTGATTTTCGGCTATTTCGCCATCCCGCGCAAATACCAGCACCGGGTGCTGTTCTGGGGCATCCTGGGCGTGATCGTGCTGCGCGCGATCATGATCGGGGTCGGCGCGGCGCTGGTCGAACGGTTCGACTGGATCCTCTATATCTTCGGCGCCTTCCTGCTGCTGACCGGGATCAAGATGTTCTTCACCGATGACGAGGAGAAGGATATCAGCCAGAACCCGATGCTGAAGTTCATGAAGCGGCACATGCGGGTGACCGATGAACTGCACGGGCAAAAATTCGTCATCCGCCATAAAGACCCGAAGGATGGCAAGGTGAAAACCTTTGCCACCCCGCTGCTGCTGGCGCTGTTGC
>CAYRWZ010000014.1:15624-41915 GCA_964428065.1 uncultured Comamonadaceae bacterium
TGATCTTCGCGGTCGACAGCGTGCCGGCGATCTTCGCCATCACCACCGATCCCTTCATCGTCTACACCAGCAATATCTTTGCGATCCTTGGCCTGCGCGCCCTCTACTTCGCCCTGGCGGCGATGGTGCACCGGTTCAAGTATCTGAAATATGCGCTGGCGGGCGTGCTGGTGTTTATCGGCGCCAAGATCTTCATCAACCAGATCTGGGGCAAGATGGACCCGCTGATCTCGCTGTCGATCACCATGGGCATGCTGGCGGCGGGGGTTTTGTACTCCCTGTACCGCACCAGCCGGGACGAAGCCAAGGACGACCCCAAGGCCGCCTAACCGCCGGCACTGGAATCACCTTGCATAGGCAGGCGCATCGGTATATCCGATGCGCCTGTTTTCATGTCAGATCGAAACCTGGGGGTGGCCTATGGTCGGGACCGACGGGGTGCGTATGGGCGCAAATCACGGCAATACCCGCCTGGGTATGGCCATTGCTATGATCGCCATGCTGGTGATCGTGGTCGCCTCCAATTATCTGGTGCAGTTTCCGATCGAAAGCGTGACCTTCTTCGGAGCCGCATTCCTGACCCTGGGGGCCTTCACCTATCCGGTCAGCTTCCTGGTGACGGAATTGACCAACCGCATCTATGGGCCGGCCAAAGCGCGCCGTGTGGTCTATGCCGGCTTTGCCGCCGCGGTTGCCTTTTCGCTGATTCTGTCGCTCTTCGGCCTGATCACCTGGCGGATTGCCGTTGCCTCCGGCACGGCGTTCCTGGTCGCGCAGCTGCTGGACATCACCGTGTTCAACCGCCTGCGCGCCTTTTCCTGGTGGCGTGCGCCGCTGGTGGCCGGGTCGGTCGCCTCCGCCGTCGATACCACGCTGTTCTTCACCCTGGCCTTCGCGGGCGAGGATTTCCCCTGGGTCACCATCGCCATGGGCGATTTCGTCTTCAAACTGGGCATGGCCCTGCTGATGCTGGCGCCGTTCCGCATCGTCCTGTGGCGCGCCCTGCCGAAAGCGGCTTAGGCGACGGCGGCCCGAACTCCTTTTCTATCCTGTGCAATCATGCGCGTTGATCTGTTCGATTTTGACCTGCCGCCGGATTTGATCGCCGAACGGCCGATGGAACCGCGGGAGGCTGCGCGGCTGCTGCATGTCGGGCAGGATCTGGCGGACCGGCATATCCGCGATCTGCCCGCACTGCTGGGGCCGCAGGATCTGCTGGTGTTCAACGATACCCGCGTCATTCCCGCCCGCCTGCATGGCATGCGCGATGCGGTGGCGGTTGAAATCCTGCTGCATCAGCGGATGGATCTGAACCGCTGGCGCGCTTTCGCCAAGCCGGGCAAGCGGCTGAAGCCGGGGCAGTGCATCACCTTTTCTGCCGGGTTTGCTGCCCGTGTGGCCGACAAGGAAGACGATGGCCAGGTGATTCTGGCCTTCGAGGATGAGGACGGCGCACCGCTGGCGGGGGAGGCCCTGGTGGCCCGGCTGGAGGCCCATGGCGAGATGCCCCTGCCGCCCTATATCCGCCGCGCCCAGGACGCGCGCGACAAGCAGGATTATCAGACCATCTTCGCCGCCAAGGATGGCGCGGTGGCCGCGCCGACCGCCGGGCTGCACTTCACCCCGGGGCTGATGGAGGCGATTCGCGCCACCGGCGCGACGGTGGAACTGATCACCCTGCATGTCGGCGCTGGCACCTTCCTGCCGGTCAAGGCCGATGATACCGCCGACCACAAGATGCACTGGGAACTGGGGGAGCTGTCGCCCGATACCGCCCAGCGCATCAACGCGCACCGGGCAGCGGGCGGGCGCCTGGTCGCCGTCGGCACCACCAGCCTGCGCCTGCTGGAAAGCGCGGCAGCAGAGGATGGCACGCTGCACCCCTTTTCCGACGCGACCAACCTGTTCATCACCCCCGGCTATCGCTTCCGCGCGGTGGACCGGCTGTTCACCAATTTCCACCTGCCGAAATCGACGCTGTTCATGCTGGTTTCGGCCTTTTCCGGGCTGGACCGGATGCGCGCCGCCTATGCCCATGCCATTGCCGGGCGCTATCGGTTCTTTTCCTATGGCGATGCCTGCCTGTTGGAACGTGCGGCATGACCGACCCGCAAGCCGCCTTCGCCCCCCCGTCCGGGCCGCTGGGGTTTGAACTGCTCGCCACTTCTGGCCGGGGGCGGCGCGGCCATATCACCACCGCGCATGGGGTGATCGAAACCCCGGTGTTCATGCCGGTCGGCACCGCTGGCACCGTGAAGGGCATGTTGCCCGAAAGCGTGAAGGCGACCGGGGCCAGCATCATTCTGGGCAACACCTATCATCTGATGCTGCGGCCGGGGGCGGAACGGGTGGCACGGCTGGGCGGGCTGCACCGCTTCATGAACTGGCCGGGGCCGATTCTAACCGATAGCGGCGGCTATCAGGTCATGTCCCTGTCCTCCTTACGCAAGATGAGCGAGACGGGGGTGGAGTTCCGCTCCCACCTCGACGGATCGCGCCATTTGCTGACGCCGGAACGGTCAACCGAAATTCAGCACCTGCTGGATGCCACCGTCACCATGGCGTTCGACGAATGCACCCCCTATCCCGCCACCCATGAGGAGGCGCGCCTGTCGATGGAACGGTCGATGCGCTGGGCGGTGCGGTCGCGCGATGCCTTTGTCGCCCGGCCCGGCTATGGCCAGTTCGGCATCGTCCAGGGCAGCGTCTATCCCGATCTGCGCGCCGAATCGATCCGCGCGCTGACCGATATCGGCTTCGAGGGCTATGCCGTCGGCGGGCTGGCGGTGGGCGAAGGGCAGGAGGAGATGTTCCGCGTGCTGGACTTCACCACCCCCCATCTGCCGGTCGATAAGCCGCGCTATCTGATGGGGGTGGGCAAGCCAGCGGATATCGTCGGCGCGGTCCAGCGCGGGATCGACATGTTCGATTGCGTACTGCCCACCCGGTCGGGCCGCACGGCGCAGGCCTTCACCCGGCGCGGCACGATCAATATCCGCAACGCCCGCCATCAGGACGATCCGCGCCCGCTGGACCCAGATTGCACCTGCCCGGCCTGCAGCCACTATTCCCGCGCCTATCTGCACCACCTGTTCCGGGCCGAGGAAATGTTGGGCGCGATCCTGCTGACCTGGCACAATATCCATTACTATCAGGAACTGACCGCCGGGCTGCGCCAGGCGATTGCGGAAGACCGCCTGGACGCCTTCGCCGCCGATTTCCACCGCCAGCAGGCGGAGGGGGATCTAGAGCGGGTTTAGGGTGGTCTGGGTAGAGCGCCGCAGCCCGACCACGATACGGTCCAGCGCCTGCAAAAAATCAGACCGGGCGCGCTGATCCATCGGCTTGGGGCCGCCGCTGGCTTCCCCCATCGCCCGCAAATCCTGCATCAGCGCACGGGTCGCCATCGCCATGCCGATAGAGGCTTCGGTGAAGGCGCGGCCGGTCGGCCCCAGCACCGCCGCGCCTGCCGCAAGACAGCGCGATGCCAGCGGAATGTCCGACGTGATCACGATGGCCATGGGGTGCGCCTTGTCCGCGATCCAATCATCCGCCGCGTCAAACCCATCACCGACAATAATCCGCTGAATCAGTGGGTCCATCGGCGTCTGGATAAAGCTGTTGGCGACCACAAAAACGGTCAACCCATAACGCTGCGCCACCCGATAGGTTTCGGTCTTGACCGGACAGGCATCGGCATCAATGAAAATCTCAATCATTTTGCGAGCCTAGCACAGAGCGATGGCGACAGACGAGCATGAGACCACTCCACCCACGCGATGGTATTCTCCATTTGTTCTTGAACTTCAGGTTTAGATTACGATAATAATCAGGCCGTGTTGTGCGGACGATTGTATCCGGCGATGTGGGGAGGCCATGGAACGGCTGGCGAAAGCGATTGGGTTGGGGGCGGTTGCGGCCATCCTTCCGCTGTCCTTGACCATCACAGATGCGGCCTGGTCGGAAGGATCGCAGGCGGCGCTGCCGGGGCCGATTCAGGCGCGGGTGCTGGATGTCGTCGATGGCGATACGCTGAAGGTGCGGGCGCGCATCTGGCTTAATCAGGATGTCGAAACCAATGTGCGCATTGTCGGCGTCGATACGCCCGAATTGCGCGGCAAGTGCGAGGAAGAAAAGCGCCGCGCCCGGGCGGCACGCGATTATCTGGCCGCCACCATCGGCGACACCCCGGTTCTGCTGAAGCAGGTACAGGCCGACAAGTTCGGCAACCGGGTGCTGGCGCGGGTGGAATTGAGCAACGGGGCCGATCTGGCGCAGCGCCTGATTGCCGAAGGCCATGCCCGGCCCTATCGCGGCGATGCCCGTCAGCCCTGGTGCGTTGGCTGATCGCCTGAACCGAGGGCACGGGCGGCAAGAACCACGGCAGCCGCCGCCGCCAGTTGCGCCAGAATGAAGCCGGGGGCATCGGCCGGGGCGATCCCGGCGAAACTGTCGGTCAGCGACCGGGCCAGCGTCACCGCCGGATTGGCGAAGCTGGTCGATGCCGTGAACCAATAGGCCGCCCCGATATAGAGGGCGACTGCCCCCGCCACCCGATTGGGATGATACCGGCCCACGCATAGGATGGTCCCAAGCAGCCCGGCGGTTGCCACCGCTTCGCTGAGCCATTGGCCGGGGCCGGTGCGGGCCGTATCGCCCCACTGCCAGACCGGCAGATCGAACATGCCATGGGCCAGCCACACGCCCAGCACCGCCCCCACTGTCTGCGCCAATAGATAGGGTGGAACCTGCCGCCCCGGCATCCGGCCCAAGGCCCACAGGGCCAGCGTGACCACCGGGTTGAACTGCGCGCCCGACACCGGCCCCAGCGCCGTGATCAGCACATAGAGGCCGCAGACAGTCGCCCCGGTATTCGCCAGCAGGGCCAGGGCGGTGTTCCCGCCGGACAACCGCTCCGCCATGATGCCGGAGCCGACGACCACCGCCAGTAACAGGGCGGTGCCGATCGCTTCGGCCAGCACCAACCGGAACAGGGGCAGCGCCTGCACTCGGTTGCTCACAGGTCTTTACCTTCGCCGATGGCGCGGGTGCGCGCGGCCAGGGCCAGCGGCTCTAGCGAGGCGACCGGCAAGGCGGCAAACGCCTTGATCCGCCGCTCCAGCATCGCCAGCACATCGCGATAGGCCTGCATCTGCACAGCTTCGGTCCCCCCAACCGCCGCCGGGTCGGGCACACCCCAATGGGCGGTGACCGGATTGCCCGGCCAGATCGGGCACACTTCGCCCGCCGCGTTGTCGCAGACGGTAAAGACGAAATCCATCACCGGCGCGCCGGGGGCGGCAAACTCGTCCCAGCTTTTCGACCGCAACCCTTCGGTTGGCAGATCCAATTCTGCCAGCAGCTTCAGCGCCAGCGGCTGCACCGCGCCGCGCGGAAACGACCCGGCAGAAAAGCCGCGGAACCGGGCATTGCCCAGGCCGCGCTGGCCCCAATGGGTCATCAGCGATTCGGCCAGAACGCTGCGGGCGGAATTGGCAGTGCAGAGAAACAGAACATTGAACATGCGGGATGACATTACTGGTCCTCGTTCGTAAGACACGGGATGATGGGAGGCAGACCTGCGCAGCCCGCCCCGCCACAACATTCTTCCAGCAGATAGGTCGTAAGGCCGACCAGGGCGGAAAGCTCCACCCGGTACACGACCTGCCGACCCTGGCGGGTGCTGCGCACCAATCCGGCCTGATGCAATTGCGCCAGATGGAAGGAGGCCGTGTTGGCCGCCAAACCCAACCGTTCCGCCAGCAGCCCGGCGGGCAGCCCGGCAGGCATCCCCTCTGCGGGCTGGCGCACCAGCAGGCGGATCATGGCCAGCCGATGGGGCTGGGCCAGCGCAGCCAGCGCGGCAATCACCCGCTGGTCGGCACTACCCCCGGCGCTCTCGGTTTGCTCCGCTTCGGTTTGATACGCCACCGCCCCACCTTTCGATCTTTGTCGAAACGTGGCATAGCAGGCGGCTGTTACAGCCGTGTGACGGCCTGTTCCAGCGTCTCGCGGTCGCTGTCGATCACCTGGCGGGCAATATCGAAGGAAAACCCGGCCCGGGCCAGGGCGGCGAGATCGCGGTTGCGCCGCTGCTCCGGCGTTTCCTGCTTCGCCCCCTCGGCACGCGGGGTGCGATACGGGCCAAGGCGGCGGCGGCGGGCCAGGGCAATAGCGGCGGCAAGGGCCAGATCGCCTTCGCCGCCCCCGATATCCTGCCCCAGATCGTCAAGCGCGCCTTCGATCATGTCGGGATCGATGCCTTTCTGGCGCAGGGTTTCACGCACCGCGCGGGGGGATTTGCCGCGCCGGGACAGGCTGCCCGCCCGCATCCGGGCAAAGGCCGCATCGTCCAGATAGCCCAGCCGGTGCAGCTTCCCGATCACATCAGCCACCGCCGCCTGCCCGGCCGCCGGTTCGGTCAGCCCCGCCGCCACTGCGCGATCGACCCGGCGCAGCAGCACCTGGCGCACCATCGCCTCGCTGGCGGCATAGCGTTCCAGATAATGCAAGGCAACCCGTTCCAACCGGGCCGCAGTTGCCGGTTTGGCTGCAATCACTGTCTTGGCGCCCGGTTTCATGACGTCGCTTTTCACAGGCCCCGCCCGCTGAATGGCGGCTTGCACGGATCGGGGGTGGTGACTATGGTCTGTAACCTTTTGTGTTTCAGGATCAGTGGCAATGTCTGTGTCCCAACCCGAATCTTCGCCGAAACCGGCACCTGCCGCCAAGCCGTTTCCCCTGCCCCGCATGGGCATGAACTGGGTTGGCCTGTGGACCCTATACCTAAAGGAAGTGCGGCGGTTTTTGAATGTCTATACCCAGACCATCGCCGCGCCGGTGGTGACGACCCTGCTGTTCCTGGCCGTGTTCACCCTGGCCCTGGGGCGCGGGGCGGAAATCGTCGATGGCGTGCCCTATGCCCAGTTCCTCGCCCCCGGCCTGATCATGATGGCAATGGCGCAGAATGCCTTTGCCAACACCTCCTCCTCTATCGTCATCGCCAAGGTGCAGGGCAATATCGTCGATACGCTGATGCCGCCCCTGTCGGCCTTCGAACTGGCATTGGCCTATACGGCATCCGGCGCCACGCGCGGCGTGGTGGTGGGCATCGCGGTCGGCCTGTCGATGGCGCCGTTCGTCGATCTGACGCCGCTGCATTGGGGGTCGATCCTGTTCCACGGGGTTGCGGCATCGACCATGCTGGCGCTGCTGGGCACGATTGGCGGCATCTGGTCGGAAAAATTCGACCATATCGCCGCCGTCACCAATTTCATCGTCACCCCGGCGGCGTTCCTGTCCGGCACCTTTTACACCATCACCCGCCTGCCCGGCTTCTGGCACGAGGTCGCGCTGTTCAACCCGTTCTTCTATATGATCGACGGGTTCCGTTACGGTTTCATCGACCATGCCGATGGGTCGGTCGCGCTGGGCTTCTGGGTGCTGCTGGGCACCAACCTTGCCCTGTTCGCCCTGGCCTGGCGGATGCTGGCCACCGGGTACAAGCTGAAAAGCTGATCCCGGATATCAGAATTTTATTCTGTTTCATGGCCGGTTGACAGAATTGCATACTGGAACGTGTTGACACGGCGGGTTTGCCACGCCAATACTCCGGCCTTTCCGATAGGTTGAATGGACCGGGCGGCATCGGGCCGCCCCCACCCCTATCGGCGGTGAAGGAGCCAAGTGATGATCCCGAGCGTGATGCCGGTCTTCAATCGCATCGATCTTGCTTTCGACAAGGGCGAAGGCGCGTATCTCTATGCGACGAACGGCCGACGTTATCTCGATTTCGCATCGGGCATCGCCGTCACTGCGCTGGGCCACGGCCATCCGCATCTGGTGGCGGTGATGAAGGCCGCGCTGGACAAGCCCTGGCACCTATCCAACCTGTACGATATTCCCGACCAGAAACGGCTGGCCGACCGGCTGGTGGCAGCCAGCTTTGCCGACACTGCCTTTTTCTGCAATTCCGGCGCGGAAGCCATCGAATGCGGCGTCAAGATGATCCGCAAGTACCATGCGGAAGCAGGCCATCCGGAAAAGTTTCGCGTCATTACCGTTGCCGGGGCCTTCCACGGCCGGACGCTGGCGACCATCGCTGCGGGCGGTCAGGAGAAATACCTGAAGGGCTTCGGCCCCAAGGTTGAAGGTTTCGACCAGGTCGCCTTCGGCAATCTGAACGAATTGCGCGCGGCGATCACCCCGGAAACCGGCGGGATTCTGATCGAACCCGTGCAGGGCGAAGGGGGGATTCGCGCCTCCACCATCGAATACCTCAAGGAACTGCGCACCATTGCCGATGAATTCGGCCTGTTGCTGATGTTCGACGAGGTGCAGTGCGGCGTTGGCCGGACCGGCAAGATGTTCGCCTATGAATGGACCGGGGTTGCGCCCGATATCATGGCGCTGGCCAAGGGCCTGGGCGGCGGCTTCCCCGTCGGCGCGTGCCTGGCGACCGAAGCGGCGGCCAAGGCGATGAAACCGGGCAGCCATGGCACCACCTTCGGCGGCAACCCGCTGGCGATGGCGGCGGCCAATGCCGTGCTGGACGTAATGGAACAACCGGGCTTTCTGGATCAGGTGCTGTTGACGGCGGACCAGTTGAGCGCCGGGCTGAAGGCCATCACCGCCCGCTATCCCCATGTGTTTGACGAAGTGCGCGGGGCCGGACTGATGCTGGGGCTGCGCTGCGCGGTGCCGAACGGCGATGCCCAGACGCGCCTGCGCGATGCCGGTCTGCTGACCGTGGCGGCAGGCGACAATGTGATCCGCATCCTGCCGCCGCTGACCATTGGCACGGCCGAAGTGACCGAGGCATTGACCATTCTGGAAACCGTCGCCAAGACCTGGGGTCAGGAGGCAGCGGCATGACCATGTCAGCCATCTCCACCCCAACGGAAAAATCCGCCGCCCCACGCCACTTCCTGGATCTGGATCGGGTCGGCGCGGCCGACCTGCGCGCGATCCTGGACCGGTCGCGCGCGATGAAGCGTACGCGTCAACAGGGTGGCCCGCAGATGGGTCACCGCCAGGATGCAACAATGCTGGCGGGCAGCACCCTGGCGATGATTTTCGAAAAAGCGTCCACCCGCACCCGGGTCAGCTTTGAAGTCGCCATGAAGCAACTGGGCGGCAACACGGTTGTTTTGCGCGCCGACGAAATGCAGACCAAGCGGGGGGAAACGGTTGCCGATACCGCCAAGGTGCTGTCGCGCTTTGTCGATGTCATCATGATCCGCACCGGGCCGGAATCGAAACTGCACGATCTGGCCGCCCATGCTACCGTGCCGGTGATCAACGCCCTGACCGACCAGAGCCACCCGTGCCAGATCATGGCCGATATCATGACGGTGGAAGACCATCGCGGCCCGATCGGTGGCAAGACCGTCGCCTGGGTCGGCGATGCCAACAATGTCTGCACGTCGTGGATTCACGCCGCCGGGCAATTCGGCTTCACCCTGCGTATCGCCTGCCCGGAGGAACTGTCGCCCCGGCGGGAACTGCTGGCCTGGGCCGCATCGGTCGGCGCGCGGGTAGAGGTGATGCACGATCCGGCGGCGGCGGTTGCCGGGGCCGATGTCGTCACCACCGATACCTGGGTGTCGATGGGCGATAGCGAAAGCGCCGCCAACCGGCATAATCTGCTGCGTCCCTATCAGGTCAATGGCGCGCTGATGGCCAAGGCGCGGCCCGATGCGCTGTTCCTGCACTGCCTGCCCGCCCATCGGGGCGAAGAAGTCACGACAGAGGTGATCGACGGACCCCAATCTGTGGTATGGGACGAGGCTGAAAATCGTCTCCATGTCCAGAAAGGGATTCTCGCGTGGTGTCTGAAGGCCTGATCGCCGACGATCTGTTGCAGCCATTCTATCTGGAAGCCTGCGGGGTGCGGGGCCGGGCGGTGCGCCTGGGCCCGGCCCTGTCGGCCATTCTCGACCGCCATCAATACCCGCCTGCGGTCAACCGCCTGCTGGGGGAAAGCATCGTGCTGGCGGTGCTGCTGGCCGGATCGCTGAAATATGACGGCGTGTTCACGCTGCAAACCAAGGGCGACGGCCCGGTGCGGATGCTGGTCGCCGATGTCACCTCGGGCGGGGATATCCGCGCCTATGCCCAGTTCGATGCGGATCAGTTCGCGGCGGGCCAACTCGATGGCGATCAGCTGCACGCGGCCGGATCGATGGAAGCGCCGGTGCCGCGCCTGCTGGGCAATGGCTATGTCGCCTTCACGGTTGACCAGGGCGAGGATATGGACCGCTATCAGGGGATTGTCGAGCTGACCGGCGCCACCCTGACCGATTGCCTGCATCATTATTTCGCCCAGTCGGAACAGCTGAAAACCGCCCTGAAAGTCGCCTGCCGTCCGGTGCTGACCGATGCGGGCGCGTCGGGGCCGATGCAGTGGCGCGCCGGCGGCATCATGGTGCAGCAGGTGCCGGATGAAGGGGGGCTGCCCGGCGCCGCCGCCAATAGCAATATCGGCACCGGCGACGCCGACGAGGCCGAGGATAACTGGCGGCGGCCGGTTCTGTTGATGGCCTCGGCCAGCGATGCCGAACTGACCGATAGCCACCGTCCGGTGGAAAATCTTCTGTTCCGCCTGTTCCACCAGGAACAGGTGCGCGTGTTCGCCCAACGCCCGCTGATGGACCGCTGCCGGTGCAGCCGGGAGCGCGTGTCGAATGTGCTGCGCACCATCCCGGTCGGCGAATTCGACGATCTGAAAGTGGACGGCAAGGTGGAAGTCACCTGCGAGTTTTGCAGCACCCGCTATCTGTTCGACGATGCGGAGATTGCGGCCTTGGCCAGCTCCGCGTAGGGTTTGCGCTATCATCGTCTTTGCGTGATTCAGGAACTGTCATCATGGTGCCTTCTGCATTGAAATCGCGTCCTTTTCTGGTGCTTGCCGCCGTCCTTGCCATCGGGCTTGGCGGTTGCGCCGCGCCGGCGCCGGAAAAGCCGGTGTTTCCGCAAATCACCTTCGCCCAGTTTCAGCCGATCCGGCTGAATGTTGGCGCGATTGAGATCGAACAGCGCTATCAGGCACCGGGCCGCCTGCCCAATGTCGAACATGCGATGCCGGTCGCCCCGGCTGCCATGGCCGAACAATGGGGCCGCGACCGGCTGCGCGCCGTGCCGTCCGGCGGCACCGGATCGGCCCGGCTGGTGATCGAACGCGCCAGCGTGGTCGAAGTCGATCTGCCCAAGACCCAAGGCATCCGCGGTGCCTTCACCACCGACCAGACCCAGCGCTACGATGCGGTGCTGGATGTGGTGCTGGAAATCCGCAACGATCGCGGCTTCCGCGAGGCCAGCGCGTCGGTGCGGATCGAACGCGCCCAGACCATCCGGGAAGATGCCTCGATCGCCGACCGGGAACGCCTGTGGTTCGGCATGACCGAAGCAATGGCCAAGGACCTGAATGCCGAGATGGAAAAGCAGATTCAGGGCTATTTCGGCCGCTTTATCGCCTATTGATCGGGCCTATCGGTCAAATCGCAGCGGGGGAAAGCGGCAATGGCCAAGCTGAAAAAGCTGATCAAAACGCTGGAGGCGGCGGGCTGGGTGGAAGTGGCCGGGTCTGACGCCGCGCTGCAACTGCGCCACCCCGCCCGCCCCCAGCGCCTGACCCTGTCGCGCGGCAAGGCGCAGGTGCCCAAGGCTGTGGCCCAGCGGCTGCTGACCCAGGCCGGGCTGGAGTCTGCCCTGCTGACCGGGAAGGAGGATTAGCGATGCGATATCCTGCCTGGCTGTACTGCCCCGCCGATAGCGATGCGGTGGTCGAGTTTCTGGACCTGCCGGGCGCCCTGGCCGCCGGGGAGACTGCCGAAACCGCCCTGGCAGCGGCGGAGGAGGTTCTGGCCCTGCATCTGGCCGGACTGGCAGAGGATGGCGTCGCTGCCCCGCCGCCCAGCCCGCTGGCTGATCTGCAGGGCGCAATATCCCCGGCCGATGCCGGAACCCGGCTGCTGGTACTGGTGACCGCCAAGCCGCCCAAGGCCCCGGCGGTGCGCGTCAACATCACGGTCGACAAGGTGCTGCTGGCGGAAATCGACACCGCCGCAGCCGCAGCGGGCACCACCCGGTCGGGCTTTCTGGCCGAGGCTGCCCGGCGGCTGATGGCGGGTGATTGATAACTGCTGAATGGATCTTGGGGGGGGGGGGAATAGCCCCGCCCCGATCTTGCACTGAGCCGCTGGTCGAACTCGGTGGCCGCCCTAACTCAGGCGTATGCTGACCGTTGTTTGGTTCAAGCGCGATCTGCGCTGTGTCGATCATGCCCCGCTATCCTGGGCGGTGGAGCAGGCCCGGCAGGGCGGCGGGCCGATCCTGCCGCTTTATATTGCCGAGGCGGAGCTGTGGCAGCAGGCCGACCGGTCTGCGCGCCAATGGCAGGCTACGGCAGAGGCGCTGGCAGAACTGCGTGCCGGTCTGGCCGCGCTGGGCCAGCCACTGGTGGTGCGATGCGGCGATGCGGTTGCCATTCTGGCGCGGGTCAGGCAGGTGTTCGGCCCATTTCGGCTGGTCAGCCATGAAGAAACCGGCACGCTGTGGACCTTCGCCCGCGACCGGGCAGTGCGCCGCTGGTGCCGGGCCGAGGGGATCGACTGGCGGGAGTTCCGCCAGTTCGGCGTGTTCCGGGCTGAATTCCGCGCCCGCGCCAGCCGGGATGGCTGGGCACGCCGCTGGGAAAGGGAAATGGCGCAGCCGCGCCTGCCCGCCCCCGCCGTCCTACCGCCGCTTTCCCTTGCACTCGCCGGCAAAAACATCGATCTCGGCCCGATCCCCAGCGCCGCCGACCTGGGGCTGGCCGATGCCGCCGAGACAGCGTCGAACCAGTGGCAGACTGGCACCCGCCAGCAGGCGCTGGCCGATCTGGGCAGTTTCCTGTCCGGGCGCGGGGCGGAGTATCATCGCCGCCTGTCCAGCCCGCTGACGGCGGAAACCGGCTGTTCGCGCCTGTCGGTCGCCCTGGCGCTGGGCACCCTGTCGCTGCGGGAAATTGTGCACGCCACCCGCGCCCGGCAGGCCGATCCGGCAGAGGGAGCCGGGGCCGTCCCCGCCGGTCAGCGGCGCGCGCTGGCCGCCTTTTTGTCCCGGCTGCACTGGCATTGCCACTTTATCCAGAAGCTGGAGGATGAACCGGATCTGGAACGGCGCAATGCCCATCCGGCCTATGACGGGCTGCGGGAGGATGCGCATGATCCGGCCCGCCTTGCCGCCTGGGAAACCGGGCAAACCGGGCTGCCCTTCGTCGATGCCTGTATGCGGTCCCTGATCGCTACCGGCTGGATCAATTTCCGTATGCGCGCGATGCTGTGCGCCGTTGCCAGCTATCACCTGTGGCTGGATTGGCGGCGCACAGGGCCGCATCTGGCGCGCCTGTTCACCGATTACGAGGCAGGCATCCACTGGTGCCAGATGCAGATGCAGTCGGGCACCACCGGCATCAACACGATCCGCATCTATAACCCGGTCAAGCAGGGGCTGGATCACGATCCCGATGGCCGCTTCATCCGCCGCTGGGTGCCGGAACTGGCTGATCTGCCCACCCCCCTGCTACACGCGCCCTGGCAGGCCCCGGCGGCAGAATTGGCGCGCCACGGCATCCGGCTGGGCCAGACCTATCCGGAGCGGATTGTCGATCACGAGGCGGCCGCGCGCCTTGCCCGCGATCGGGTCTGGGCCGTCCGCCATGCCCCCGGATTCGCGGAAACTGCCGATGCCATCCAAACCCGCCATGGCAGCCGCAAATCCGGCCTGCAGCCCACCAATGGGCGCGCCACCACCGGACGCCGCGCCGCCCCCAAGCCAAAGCAATCGCCCCAGTTGAGTTTTGACTTAGAAAATACCTGATAAGTTAAATTTCGGCGCCCCGAACCGACCTCTGAATACAATGGTAATATTTATTGTTTTGACGATTCAATTTCCGCACTGTGATGGCAGAAAGTCGCGTTCTGCACTCAGTTCCGGGCCCACTCAATGTCGCATTGTACCTCCTTCCCATTCGCCTATTGCAATGAAACCATGATTTTCGACACGGCGCGGGATATGGGGCTGACCACATCGACCGATGCGGTGCTGTTTTACCGAACCAATCTGCACAAATTGGCCGATGTGAGCGGCGGCCTAACCCATGGTCACCAGGAACGCAGCCTGGTGCTGACCGATGGTCACATCAACGCCTTCATGGTGCAGGTGGATGGCGCTTATCAGATGATTCTGGAATCCGGCACCATTAACGAGGAGATCGAGGCGGAGATGGCGGAGTTCGAGCAGGAATTCCGCTTCCGCTATGCCCTGAAATCGGTGGAAAGCCTGGCGGAGAGCATGCGCAAGTCCGGCGTCGGCACCCAGATCGAAGCGACGGAGGATACGATCCTGCTGCGCTTCGGGCCATCGCTGGAACGGTCGGTCCGCGTCACCCTGTCGCCCGACGGGCTGGTGGAGGAGGAAGTGTCCGGCGTCGAAGGGCAATCCTGCACCGACTTGACCGAACGGCTGGAAGCGATGATGGCGGCTGCCACGGTCGAACTCGCCACCGTCTGGAAGCCGGAATATTCCACCGTGGTGCGCGACCGGGTGGTCCAGGTTCTGAAACTGGGCCAGTAAGCCAATGCTGCTGGCCGTGCATCGGTTCGCCGCGCGCTCCACGGTCAATGGGCCGGGGGTGCGGGCCGTGGTGTGGGTGCAGGGGTGCAGCCTGGGCTGCCGGGGCTGCTTCAATCCTACCACGCACAAAAATGATGGCAGCGGGCTGATGAACCCAGCCGATCTGGCCGCCCGCATCAACCGCCTGCCCGATCAGGGAATCGCCCTGCGCGGGGTGACTCTGACCGGGGGCGAACCGCTGGAACAGGCGGACAGCGTACTGCGCTTCCTTCAGGCCCTGTCGCCGCACTTCGATATCCTGCTGTTCACCGGCTTCACCCTGGGGGAGATCCGGCGCGATCCACAGCGCAGCGCGGTTCTGGCGGCGTGCGATGCCGCTTTGCTGGGGCGATACCGCGCCGCCGATGCCGCACCGCTGGCCAGCAAGACGCTGGCGCTGCTGTCGGACCGCATCACCGCCGCCGACATGACGCCAAGCATGACCGTCGAAACCATCCTGTCCCCCTCCCGGTTGACGATAACCGGCCTGCCCAACCTGAAAGGTGCAGCGTGAGCTTTGAAACCGAACTGCGCGACCTGATCCGCGCGCGCTATGCCTTGATCCAGATTGCCTCGCACGAGGAAACGCGGGTGCTGGAGGTGATTGCCAAGATTCTGGCCGACCTGAAGCACGGGATGTATGTGTGGAGCGCCGCCCACGGGCTGACCATTAACGACACCCATGTGGCGGAACAGATGTGCGATATCCGCAGCGCCATCGATGCCTGCGAAGCCGTTGCCCGCAAGCGCGAACCGGCCGTCTTCGTATTCCTGGATCCCAGCCCGCATATCGGTCCGGAGGGCAACCCGATTTTCCGGCGGCGGCTGAAGGATTTCGCCAACCGGATCAAAAGCCAGGGCTATCGCGCCAACTGCATCCTGCTGTCCCATTCCAGCGAGATCGCGATGGATCTCCAGAAGGACATCACCCTGCTGGACTTCCCCCTGCCCGACCGCGACATGGTGCGCGCCGCCATCCTGGCCTTTGCCGAAAGCCACAAGGGCAATACCCGGCTGACCTTCGATCTGGAGGGGCGCACGGTGGAGCGGCTGGTAGAGGCCGCGTTGGGCCTGACCCTGGCGGAAATCGATAATTGCCTGTCCAAGTCGCTGGTATCGGATCTGAAGATCGATGCCGGCGATGTGGCGACCTTCCTGAACGAAAAGCAGCAGACCATCCGCAAAAGCGGCATTCTGGAATTCATCGATGTCTCCTCCTTCTCCCTGGATAATGTCGGCGGGCTGGAAACCCTGAAACGCTGGCTGACGCTGCGCTCGATCGCCTTCAGCCGCCCGGCCAAGGAATTCGGCGTCACCCCGCCCAAGGGGGTGCTGCTGACCGGCGTGCCCGGCTGCGGCAAATCCCTGACGGCGAAATGCGTGGCCGCCGCCTGGCGGATGCCGCTGCTGAAACTGGATATGGGCCGGGTGTTCCAGGGCATTGTCGGCTCGTCCGAAGCCAATATGCGTCAAGCCCTGGCCACGGCAGAGGCGGTGGCCCCCGCCATCCTGTGGGTCGATGAAATCGAAAAGGGCCTGGCCGGGGTGGGAGGGGCTAGCCTCGATTCCGGCACCTCGCAACGGGTGTTCGGATCGTTCCTGACCTGGATGCAGGAAAAGAAGTCGCCGGTATTCGTCTTCGCCACCGCCAACAACATCAATTCCCTGCCGCCGGAATTGCTGCGCAAGGGCCGGTTCGACGAGATTTTCTTCGTCGATCTGCCCTCCCCGGTGGAGCGGGAGGCGATCATCTCGATCCAGCTCAAATCCCTGCGTCGCAACCCGGAGCAGTTTGACATCCCCCGCCTGGCCCAGGCTGCGGGGGAGGCCAATCTGGGCGACGGCATCCGCCTGTCCGGGGCGGAAATCGAAGCCTGGTTCAAGGATGCCATGCTGGAGGCGTTCCGCCGCCGCATCAGCGAGGACAAGGCGGCCGATCTGTCCATGACCGATCTTGAGGTCACGCTGTCGCGCATTGTGCCGATGGCAAAGATGCGCAGCGCGGATATCAGTGCCCTGCGCGCCTGGGCACGGGAAAATGCGGTCAGCGCCTCGCTCCGGGATGGCGGGGGGCGGGATGGCGGGGCGGCGGCTGACGGCGGAAAATCCGCCCCCACCCTATCGCTGGCCGACGGCGCGAAAGCGACCACTGGGGAAGACCCGGCAGGCCGGGTTCTGGATATCTGATGATGAGCACCAACAACGACACGCCCGCACCGCCAGAAGAAATCGGGCCGCAACCGGCCCCAGAGCCAGAACCGGCACCCGAGCCGGAACCAAGGCCAAGTTACGACAGCGGATCATCCCTCGGGTCCCAGGTGGGCAGCGGCCTTGGCAGCGCGCTGGGATCGACGGGCAGCAACTATGGCCAGCGCGAGGAGGAACCAACCTCCGGCCCGGTGCGCTGGGATCAGGGGCGCAAAACGTTTCAGGACATGCGGCGCGAGGAGGAAGAACAGCGCCGCCGGGACGAGCTTTGGCAATTGGCCAGCAGCAGCGATACATGGATCAAAAAGGCACCGCCGGGTGCAGACGACGAGGAGGAAGAAGAGACCAAGCCAGAGCAGCCGGAACCTCTGCTGCATCCTGCGCTGGCGGGGCCGATTCTGCCCTATCGGCAACTGAAGCTGATCGCCCCCATCAACATCACCGATGGCAGTTGGCTGGCAGGCAAGGCCCATGGCGTGTTCGTTATTCTGGGCTGGGTTCTGCTGTCCCTGTATGTGGTCTATGCCACCCAGGGGCGTTTGGATGGCACCTACATCGGGTTCGGCGCGGTCGAAACCCTGGTGTTATTGCTGTTGTGGCCGGTGGCCATTATCGGCGGCCCGCACCTGTTCCGCATGTACCGCCCGGTTGGCAAGATATATCGGCCCAGACAATCTTTCCCGGATTATCGGAAAGTCGGCCAGATTAATCGCGGGAAACGCCGCATCGTCCAGTGGCTAACGTTCTATTGCTGCTTTGTGTCCAGCTTTTTCATTGTCTCCGGCACAATACATTGGGCCTATACTTTTCCAATTCTTGGCTTTTTGATTATGGGGGTCACCTATCTACGGCGGCAAACGATCGCCCGCGCGGTGCATCAGGATATCGATGCGGCGGTGGTGGATATGTTCCGGCAAAGTGGCCTGATCGTCGGGGAGCGGCCGCTTCTATCGCATCAGAATTTTTTGCTGCGCGAATCGACCCCGATTAAGGATGGCGATGCCGCCATCATGGTCACCACCCGCAGCGTGGCGGTGCTGTTTTACAAAGGCCAATGGCATTACGGCAGCAAGCTCTTATCGGATTTGACCGGGCTGGGCATCCGCGAATGGAAAAACGGCTCCCACATCCTGTATCTGGAATTTGCCGACGGCGCCCATTTCCGCATCACCCTGTCAACCAGCAAGACAGTGGTGACCGAACCGACAACCTTCCTGCGCCGGTTCCTGCAAATCATCGACGTGCATGTCCAGGGCCTGTCGCTGGAGGAAATCGAATCGCCCCCCCTGCATCAGCCGAGGCGCAAACGGCGGGTGGTGGACAGCCTGCCCACAACGGTCGAGGAGGCAGAGGACGGGGCCGATTACGACGCCGAAGAAGACTATGACGAAGACTATGATGAGGAGTATGAGGAGGAGGATCGCGGCCATGCCGGCTCAGTGCCCGACAGTGGCCACGAGGAGGAGGAGGAGGACACCGCCAGCCGGGGCAGCCGCCGCGCCCGCCGCCCGCATCCAAGCGAACGCTATCCCCCCCCCCCCCCCCCCCGGCCCCCCCCCCCCCGCCCCCACGATTCCGGCCACCCGCGCCCCGATTCGCCCTGGTCCCCCCAACCCGCACCCACATCGACGGAGGCAGACGCAAAGCGGAAGTTGGAGCTGCCGGACCAGATCCGGCAGGATCTGGGCAACGGCAAACCGCAACGCGGCCGATCGATCGAACTGGATTTGTAGGGCGCCCCTCTCAGGCATCAGCCGATGCTATGGATCGATTAGCGACGCAGATTAAGCAGCACTGCCCGTTACCCCCGCCCGTTGCCCCCTACCCGTTACCGCCTGCCCGTCGCGCCTCTGCCAGCCAGGCGGTACGGCGGGCGGGGCTGGCGCTGCGCATGGGGCCGAAGGATAGGATGCGGCGCGTCTTGATGCCGCAAAAGCCCAGAATGGTGCGCTTCATTTCATTATGGCCGGGGGCGCGATAGACCCAACGGAAATACCAGGGCGGCGTGTCCATCGTCACCAGCAGGTCCGCCGTGCGACCGGTCAGCAGCTTGTCCCACCAGACCGAATCGGACCGAAATTTGAACGCGAAGCCGGGCAGAAAGACGCGGTCGAAAAACCCTTTCAGCAGGGCGGGGATCGACCCCCACCAGGTCGGATAGACGAAAACCAGATGATCGGCCCAGCGGATATGGTCCTGCGCGGCCTGCAAATCCGGCTCCAGCGGCTGGATCGTGTCATATCCGTCATGCAGCACCGGATCGAAGCGCAGCGCGGCCAGATCAAGCTGGCGCAACTCGTGGCCCGCCGCCTCTGCCCCGGCGCGATAGGCCGCCGCCAGGGCAGCGCAGAAACTGTCCGGTTTGGGATGCCCGACAATGATCAAAACCTTGCGCGCCGATGCCATGGGCCATCTGTCCTTTCCAGTATGCGTTGCCTGGGTCGGCAGATAAGGTCCAATCTTTACGATGTCAAGTTTAAGGTGTTATCCGGCCAAGGCCCGCTCGATGTAAAGGCGGCGCAGCGCCAGGGCGACCGGCCCAGGCTTACCTTTCCCCACCGCCCCGGTTCCCACTGCCTGGCCGTCGATCGCCACCACCGGGGCGACGAAGCTGGATGCGCTGGTATAGAAGGCTTCCTGCGCCGCCTTGGCTTCGGCGACGGTGAAGGCCCGTTCCTCCAGCACCAGATCGGCTTCCGCCAGCAAGGCCGCCACCGCCTGGCGCGTTACCCCCGGCAACACGCTGCGGGTGAAGGGGCGGGTGATCAGGCGGCGGTCCGGGGTCAGGATGAATGCGGTCGAGGATGCGCCTTCGGTCACCAGATCGCCATCCTCCACCATCCAGGCCTCGGTCGCCCCGGCGCGGGCGGCCGCCTGCTTGGCCAGCACCTGGGGCAGCAGGGCGATGGATTTGATATCGCGCCGCGCCCAGCGCAGATCGGGCACGGTGATCACCGTTGCCCCCCGGCTGGTGAGCGGGCTGTCGAGCAGGGATTTCGCCTGGGTGAACATGACCACGCTGGGGGTCAGATCCTCGGCATAGGCGAAATCGCGCTCGGCGACGCCGCGCGTCACCTGCCAATAGACGGCCCCTTCGGTCAGCCCGTTGCGCGCGATCAACTCGGTCTGGATGCGCTCCCACTCCGCCGGGGTATAGGGGTTGCGGATGCCGATTTCGCCCAAGGATCGTTCCAACCGGGCCAGATGGGCGGCATTGTCGATCAGGCGGCCCTGCAAGACGGCACTGACCTCGTAAATCCCATCGGCGAACAGAAACCCGCGGTCCATGACCGACACCTTGGCATCGGCAAACGGAACGAACTCTCCATTGACGAACACACTCCGCGTCATTCCCGTCTTACTCCCATCACGCGATATCAATCCGGCCTTGCACAACCGATCTTTCAGCCCGCCACGCTAGGCCGAAGCAGCGGCGCTGTCAGCTATTTCTGCCTGGCTTTGCGGGGAATCGCCGGGCGTCTGGCGGGGGGTGCCTCCGCCTCGCCCGCCGCCGCCTTCAGCACCTGCCACAAGCGTTGCAGACCCACGCTGGAATTGCTGCGGTCGCAATAGGCGCGGATGCCCAGGTCCATGGTCCACCCCGCACCGGCAACCGGGATCAGATGGCGGCGCGTCTCCCCGGTCAGGCTGGAATCCGGCAGCCAGGCGATGCCGTGCCCTGCCAGGGCCATTTCCCGCAGCACATCGGCCATGTCGCTGTCGATCACCCGCGTGGCGGCCAGCGGGGCGGGCGCGGCGTCCAGTATGGCATCGACCAGCCGGGCGAAGTAAATGCCGGGGGTATAACGCAGCAACGGCACCGGGGACCGCGCCGTGCCGGGAAACCGGATCCGGCCAGCCTCGACCGCACTGCGCGCGGCCCAGGGGCGCAGACAATCGGTTTCGATCTGCACCCGGTCATAGCGGGCCATGTCCAGAAACATCGGCTCCTGCGCGGCATGGAAGGTAATCGCCAGATCCACCGTGCCCGCCACCAGCGCCGCGCCGATATCGTGGATATTGCCCAGCATCAGGCTGCTGGTCAGGCGCAGACTGCGGGTCCAGTCGCCCCACCAGACCGGTAGACGGGTGGTCGCCAGCGCATAGGGTACGGCGATGCGGATATGATCGGCCCGCGCTGCACCGGGACTGGCCTCAGGACCGGCATCGGCACTGGAAACCTCGGCCCGCGCATCGCCCAGGGCGCGGACGATTTCGGCTGCATGGGCGCGGAATGCCTCCCCCTCTGCGGTCAGGCGGGTGGGATAGAAGCTGCGGTCGATCAGCGGCTTGCCGATCCAGGCTTCCAGCGCCTGCAAGCGGCGGCTGAACGCCGCCTGGGAGGAGCCGCGCTGTTCCGCCGCCTTGGTGAAATTGCCGGTATCCGCCACCGCCAGAAAATCCTGCAACCAGCGCAAATCCATCGACGATCCTGCCCCTTATGCTTTGCTGCGCCATCCTTCCGCCCTAGTGTTTAAGTCATCTGCCCCTGTCCCGTCCTCTGTTCGATTGATCCCGGCCCGATAATGACCCGTCCATCCCCGCTTTCCCCCGTCTTGACCCGCCTGCGCCGGGGTGTTCGCCGGGGCCTTGTCATCGGCCTTGGCGTTTTCACCCTGTGCGTGTTGCTGCCGATCGGCCTGCGCGCCGGGGCCTATTGGCTGGGATCGGAGGGGGATCGGCGCGGCTGGGCCACCGCCGACCGGTCGAGCGCCGGGCTGCTGCCCGCCCCGGCGGACCATCCGGAGGCGCTGATCTCGGTCATGGCCGCCCGCACGGTCGGCTGGCGCGGGGTGTTCGCCGTGCATAGCTGGGTGGTGGTGAAGGAGGCGGGGGCCGATGCCTATACCCGGTTCGACAAGGTGGGCTGGGGCGGCGGGACGATCCGCACCAATGGCTATGCGCCCGATGGGCGCTGGTTCGGTGCCGCGCCAGAGGAGATTGTCCGCCTGACTGGGCCGGACGCCGCCGCCCTGATCCCGCGGATCCGCGCCGCCGTCGCCAGCTATCCCTTCGCCGACTGGGGCGAATACCGCGCCTGGCCCGGCCCCAATTCCAACAGCTTCGTCGCCTGGATCCTGAAGGAAGTGCCGGAGATCGACGCCAGCCTGCCGCCGACCGCCATCGGCAAGGATTATCCGCTGGATGGCAGCCCGGTCGGCCTCACCCCCTCCGGTACCGGGGTGCAGGTCAGCCTGGGCGGGGTTGCCGGGCTGTCGCTCGGCTGGGTCGAGGGGGTGGAGATCAACCTGTTCGGCGCGGTGTTAGGCGTGGATTTTCGTTCCCCCGCGATCAAGCTGCCCGGCATCGGCCGCATCGGCTTCTGACGGCGAATACAGATACTGCCGGGTCAGCGGCACCGCATCGACCCGGCGGGCCATCTGAATCTGGAACACCATCATGTCCTGCACACGGAAGCTGGCCTCGCACCCGGCCAGATAGAAATCCCACATGCGGCAGAACCGTTCATCATAGAGCGCGCGCACCCTGTCCCGGTTCTGATTGAAGCGCTGCCGCCAGTGGCGAAGGGTTTCGGCGTAGTGCAGGCGCAGGATTTCGATATCCGTCACCCACAGGCGCTGCGCTTCGATCTGGGGCAGAACCTCGGACAAAGCCGGGGAATAGCCGCCGGGAAAAATGTATTTGCGCAGCCATGGGTTGGTGTTGCCAGGGCCGTCGCGCCGCCCGATCGAATGCAGCAGGGCCACGCCATCGGCAGTCAGCAAGCGGTTCACCGTCTCGAAAAAACTGCGGTAATGGCCGACACCGACATGTTCGAACATGCCGACCGAAACGATCCGGTCATACCCACCGGGATTCGCCGCCGCTTCCTGCCGGTAATCCTGCAGGTGAAACCGCACCCGGCCCGCCAGCCCGGCGGCGGCGGCCCGTTCGGTCGCCACCTTCTGCTGTTCGACCGACAGGGTCAGGCCGGTGACATCCACCCCGTGGTTCTGCGCCAGATGGAGCGCCAGCCCGCCCCAGCCGCTGCCGATATCCAGCACCCGCTGGCCCGGTTGCAGCAACAGCTTGGCCGCGATATGGCGTTTCTTGGCCAGCTGCGCCGCCTCCAGATCGGCCACGCCGTCGGCGAAATAGGCGCAGGAATATTGCCGGTCGGCATCCAGGAACAGCCGGTACATCTCCCCCGACAGGTCGTAATGATGGGCGACATTGCGGCGCGACCGGGCGGCCGGGTTGAACTGTTGCACCCGCCGCCACAGGGCATCCAGCCGGGAATAGAGATGCAGAATGCCGCTCTCGCCCTGACGGTCGGCATTGGCCATCAGGATGCCGAGGAGATCCAGCAGATCGCCTTCCTCCACCCTCAAAGAGCCGTCCATATACGCCTCTCCGAACGCAAGGCGGGGTTTCAGCACCAGACGGCGATGCAGGGCGGGATCGAGCAGCCGGATCGTCACCGGCGGGCCGCTGCCATCGCCGAAGCGATGCCGCCCGCCATGGGCGTCGATCAGCGTCAAATCACCGGATTGAACCAAACGTTCCAACAGACGCGCAACCATCATCACGGACCTCCCTGGGTAGGAGACACACCATGCGACCTGCGATAAGTCTGAAACTCATGCCGCTATTAGGCCCTGCAACGGCGGGTTGGTCAATCGATCGCTAAACCACCCGCTGTGACGAACACCCGTGCCGGATGGACGCATGGGATTCCCAAGCGGGCAAAACCGGGATAGCCTGCGGGCCAAAATCGGGGGGAGGAAACCACAGAAACCATGAGCAACTATCTGTTTGCGCTGATCCGCAGCCGCATTGCCAATCCGGCCAAGACCTTCATTGAAACCCAGGATGGGCGCCGGTTCAGCTTCGGCGATATGCTGGCGCGGTCGGCGCAACTGGCCCATGCGCTGGTCGGGCTGGGGGTGCAGCCGGGCGACCGGGTGGCGGTTCAGGTGGAAAAAAGCGCCGAGGCGGTGTTGCTCTATCTCGCCTGCGTGCGCGCCGGGGCGATCTATCTGCCGCTCAACACCGCCTATACGCCGGCGGAAGTCGAATACTTCCTGGGCGATGCGGAACCGCGCGTGTTCGTCTGCGCGCCCAACCGGCTGGCCGATCTGACGCCGGTTGCGCGCAAGACCGGCGTTGCCCAGGTGGAAACCCTGGGCGTTACCGGCGATGGCACCATTCTGGACCGGGCGGCAGGAGGGCCGACAGAGTTTGCCGATATTCCGCGCGGGCGGGACGATCTGGCGGCAATCCTTTACACCTCCGGCACCACGGGCCGCTCCAAGGGCGCGATGCTGAGCCACGATAACCTCGCCTCCAACGCGCTGGTTCTGGTCGATTATTGGCGTTTTACCGGCGACGATGTGCTGCTGCACGCGCTGCCGATCTATCACACCCATGGGCTGTTCGTCGGCACCAACATCATGCTGCTGGTCGGCGGCACCATGCTGTTCCTGCCGAAATTCGATGCGGATGCAGTGATGGCCCTGCTGCCGCGCGCCACCACCATGATGGGGGTGCCCACCTTCTATACCCGCCTGTTGCAGCATCCGGGGCTGACGCGGGCGGCGACGGCCCATATGCGCCTGTTCATTTCCGGGTCGGCACCGTTGCTGGCGGAAACCCATGCCCAATGGCAGGCCCGCACCGGCCATGCGATCCTGGAACGCTATGGCATGACCGAAACCAACATGAACACCTCCAACCCCTATGACGGGCGGCGGGTGGCGGGGACGGTCGGCTTTCCGTTGCCGGGGGTCAGCCTGCGGGTCGTCGCCCCCGAAACCGGCGCGCCCCTGCCGACCGGCGAGATCGGCATGATCGAGGTCAAAGGCCCCAACGTGTTCAAGGGCTATTGGCGGATGCCGGAAAAAACCGCCGCCGAATTCCGCGCCGACGGCTTTTTCATCACCGGCGATCTGGGCAGGATCGACAGCGACGGGTATGTGCATATTGTCGGGCGCGGCAAGGATCTGGTGATTTCCGGCGGGTTCAACGTCTATCCCAAGGAAGTGGAAACCGAAATCGACGGTCTGCCCGGCGTGATCGAAAGCGCCGTGATCGGCGTGCCGCACCCCGATTTCGGTGAGGCAGTGGTGGCCGTGGTGGTCAAGTCTGCCGACAGCCCGCTGACCGAGGATGACATCACCGCCGCCCTGGCGCCGCGCCTGGCGAAATTCAAGCAGCCGAAACGGGTGTTCTTCGTGCCCGATCTGCCGCGCAACACCATGGGCAAGGTGCAGAAAACCATCCTGCGCGACCAGCACAAGGCGCTGTTCGCCTGATCCCGCGCGCAGCGGGTGCCGGTAATCCTATGGCGGCGGCATCAGCAGCTGACGCTGCCGCTCTGCCTCCAGCCGCTGGCGGTCCATCTCCAGGCGGTCGCGGTCGATCTGGTTCTGCCGCTCCTGCACCGAAGGCGCGGGGGTAAGGGGCGTGCCGGGGGCCGGGCGCAACTGCTCGCGCTGGAACTCCTTGTTCTGGATGCGGTTGCGCAGCAGATCCTCGTTCTCCCGCTGGCCGGGCGGCGGGATCGGGATCGGCGGCTGCTGGGCCGATGCCGGAACCGCTGCGGCAAGCATGACCAGCACCGGCAGGCAAAGGACCACCCGATGCAGCGGGCCGCCGATATGACCGAGGGTAGAGTGTGAGCGGCGGTGCATCGCTGCCTCCCCAATCGTGCTGAACTGTGCCATAGGAAGGCAGATGGCACCGGTTGGTGCCCCTGTCCAGGGAGGGATGGTATGCGTCGTCTGATTTCGTCCGGGTCGCCTTATGAGGCCAAATGGGGTTATTCCCGCGCTGTGGTGCAGGGGGATTGGGTGTTCGTCGCCGGAACCACCGGCTTCGATTATGCCACCATGACCATGCCGGACGATCCCGCCCAGCAAACGCGCAATACCTTTGCCACCATTGAAAAGGCCCTGATCGACGCCGGCGCCAGCCTGGCCGATCTGGTCCGCGTCACCTATTACGTGCCGGACCTGCGCGATTGGGAGGCAATCGGTGCCGTTGCCGGGGAAATCCTGGCCGAGGTCCGCCCGGCGGCCACCTGCGTCCGGGCAGAACTGGTTGACCCGCGCATGAAAGTGGAAATTGAGGCAACGGCGCTGAAACGCGGTTAGGCTGAAACCGACGCCGGGGACCGGGGGTGGGAATCCCTCATCCCTGCCCGAAAAATGCCCCGAAGCCGGGCACACTGTATCGTTCCCCCCCGTACTGGCCTTGCGCGGTGTACTGCCCTGATGTCCCCAGTCCAGCCCGTGACGATTGTCCTGAACGCCGATAGCGGCAGCCTGACCGGCACCCCGGTTGCGCCGCTGGCGGCGGCGCTGTCGGCGCGTCTGGCGGCGCGCGGCGTGCCGGGGCGGGTGATCGTGTCCAACGCCAGCCGGATTGCCGCCGATCTGGATGCCGCCTTTGCTGCCGGACAGGGTGGGGCGGGCGCGGCCGGCGCC
>CAYRWZ010000015.1:0-40968 GCA_964428065.1 uncultured Comamonadaceae bacterium
GCCGGGGTCGATACGGCCCTGCACAACACCTATTACGTGATCGCGCACTTCCACTATGTGCTGTCGCTGGGTGCCGTGTTCGCCATCTTCGCCGGCTGGTACTACTGGATCGGCAAGATGTCAGGCCGGAACTATCCGGAACTGCTGGGCAAGATCCACTTCTGGACGACCTTCATCGGCGTCAACATGATCTTCTTCCCGATGCACTTCCTGGGCCTGCAGGGCATGCCGCGCCGTATTCCGGACTATCCGGACGCCTATCACGGCT
The DNA here is from genome assembly GCA_964428065.1 of uncultured Comamonadaceae bacterium. Lineage (GTDB taxonomy): Bacteria > Pseudomonadota > Alphaproteobacteria > Elsterales > Elsteraceae > CAYRWZ01. The sequence goes on from CAYRWZ010000015.1 coordinate 269, forward strand.
GGAACATGGTCTCATCCTATGGTGCCTATATCGCCTTCGGGTCGACCCTGCTGTTCGTCTATATCGCGCTGCGCACGATGATCGCGGGCCGCAAGGCCGAGGCGAACTACTGGGGCGAAGGGGCGACCACGCTCGAATGGACCGTGTCGTCGCCGCCGCCGTTCCACACTTTCGACGAATTGCCGAAGGTGAAGTAAGGCCGGACGCGGCAAGAACCATCTGGTCAGCCCGGTCCCCTTGGGCCGGGCTGACTCTCTTAGGGCCGAATCGCAAGGGGGAAGCGGTGAGCGACGTGTCGGTTGGGGCCTCGGTTGGGGCCCCGGTTGGGAGTGGATCCCATCTCCAGACAGATGCCATTGGGACGGATCGTCCGGCAGAGCTGCGCGATTACATTGCGCTGCTGAAGCCGCGGGTCATGTTCCTGGTGGTGTTCACCGGTCTGGTCGGCATGATCCTGGCGCCCGGCGCGCTGGAAGGGGCGATCCATCCGGTGATCGCCTTCACCGCCATCCTGTGCATCGCCATCGGTGCCGGGGCCAGCGGTGCGATCAACATGTGGTACGACCGCGACATCGACGCGGTGATGGAACGGACGGTTGACCGGCCGATCCCGGCCGGGCGGATGCGGCCGTCCGATGCGCTGGGCTTCGGCGTGACGCTGGCCTTCGCCTCCGTCATCGTCATGGGGCTGAATGTCAATCTGGCCGCCGCGGCGATCCTGGCCCTGTCGATCGGGTTCTATGTCTTTATCTACACCTTTTGGCTGAAGCGCCGCACGCCGCAGAATATCGTGATCGGCGGTGCTGCCGGGGCCTTCCCGCCGATGATCGGCTGGGCGGCGGTGACGGGCGATCTGTCGCTGGTGCCGATTGTGCTGTTCGCCATCATCTTCCTGTGGACCCCACCGCATTTCTGGGCGCTGGCCCTGTACCGGTCGGGCGATTACGCCCGCGCCGGGGTGCCAATGCTGCCGGTGGTCGCCGGGGTGGCGGAAACCAAGAAGCAGATCGTGCTCTATTCCCTGGTGCTGGTGCCGCTGACCCTGGCGCCGGCCTTCCTGGGCGCGGTCGGCATCGCCTATGCTGGCCTGGCGGTCGTTTTGGGCGCGGCCTTCCTGGCGCTGGCCGTCCGGGTGGCGCGGGAAGATGGCAGCGCAACCGACCACCGGGCAGCAAAGCACCTGTTCGGCTATTCGATCCTTTATCTGTTCCTGTTGTTCGCAATGATGATGGTGGACCGTGCCGGGGCCTTGCTGGGCCCGATGCCGGTCCACATCTAAGCGGCGGTTGACGTAAGGATGACTGCAATGACCAGCGGCCGTGAGTTTCGCAAACGCCAGCGCGGCAAGAACATCGCGCTTGCCCTTGTTTTGCTGGCGATGGTGGTGCTGTTCTTCGCGATCAGCATCGTGCAGATGAGCCGGGGGACCGCATCATGACGCAAGATGCCAAGCCTGCTGATTTGAAAGCCAAAAACCGCCGGACCATGCTGTCTCTGGCGATGCTGGGCACGGGTATGATCTGCCTCGCCTATGCCTCGGTCCCGCTGTACGAGCTGTTTTGCCGCGTCACCGGCTTCGGCGGCACGCCCGTGCGGTCGGACATCGCCAATGACAGCATCCCGGCCGATGCCCCGATCATCACCGTCCGCTTCGACGCCAATACCGCGCCGGATCTGCCCTGGGCCTTCAAGGCCGCCCAGCGGGAAGTGAAAGTGCGCGTGGGCGAAAATGCGCTGATCTATTACACGGCGGAAAACAAGGCTGGCGTGCCGACCACCGGCCACGCCACCTTCAATGTGACGCCGCTGAAATCCTCGCCCTATTTCAGCAAGGTGCAGTGCTTCTGCTTCGACAATCAGACCCTGGCGCCGGGCGAGAAAATCGAAATGCCGGTGTCCTTCTATGTCGATCCGGAAATCCTGAAAGACGCCAATGTGCGCGAGGTGCGGACCATCACCCTGTCCTATACCTTCTTCAAGGCCAAGGACCAGGGCGACAAGACGCTGGCCAGCGCACATCCGACGACAATCCAGCCGCAGGCGGGTGCCGACAAGACACCTCCCCAATCCGCAAAACCCCGGCTATAGTCCGCCCGGGGCAATAAGACCGTTCAGGTAGCAGGAATAAAGATCATGGCCGTCGAACATCACGCCGAACACACGCAAAAGCATCCCTATCATCTGGTCGATCCCAGCCCGTGGCCCCTGCTGTCGGCCTTTGCGGCCGGCCTGCTGGCGGTGACCGGGGTTTACGGCATGAAGACCCATAACTGGCTGCCGGCGCTGGTCGGCCTGCTGGCCGTGCTGGGCTGCATGTATGGCTGGTGGAAGGACGTGATCGCCGAAAGCCGCTCCGGCAAGTATCATAACCGGATCGTCGATATTGGCCTGCGCTATGGCGTTGTGTTCTTCATCGCGTCCGAAGTCATGTTCTTCGCCGCGTTCTTCTGGGCCTTCTTCGATATGGCCCTGTTCCCGCGCGAAGCGACCGGCGGGGTGTGGCCGCCCAAGGGCGTCAGCGTCTTCGATCCGTTCGATCTGCCGTTGCTGAACACCCTGATCCTGCTGCTGTCGGGCACCACGGTGACCTGGGCCCATCATTCGCTGCTGATTGGGGACCGGAAGGGCCTGACCCAGGGTCTGGCGCTGACTGTCGGCCTGGGCTTCGTCTTCACCCTGCTGCAGGCTTACGAATACAGCCATGCCGCCTTCGGCTTCACCGACGGCATCTATTCCTCGACCTTCTATATGGCGACCGGGTTCCACGGCTTCCACGTGATCGTCGGTACCATCTTCCTGGCCGTCTGCTGGTATCGCGCCCACAAGGGCGATTTCACCCCGGAAAAACATATCGGCTTCGAAGCGGCGGCCTGGTACTGGCACTTCGTCGACGTGGTGTGGCTGTTCCTGTTCGTCTGCGTTTATTGGTGGGGCGGCTCGGGCATTGCGCCGGTTGGCCAGTAAACCGCGCATCCCCCGCATAGAGGGGACTGCTGGAAAGGGGGCGCTATGCGCCCCCTTTCTATTTGGGCCGATCATCCACACCTAAACGGCTCTGTTCCCTTTTTCGAGTCACGATCCTGGACCGCGCAATGACCGAGCGCCCGAACCAAAGCCCTACACAATCCATCAACCTAAAGCGGGCGGCCCTGGGCCCGACCTTGGCAATGCTGCCCGCGCTGGGGCTTCTTCTGGGCCTTGGCACCTGGCAGCTTCAACGGCTGGCATGGAAAGAGGCTTTGATTGCCGAACGCCAGGCCGGCCTTGCCCTGCCGCCGGTCGATCTGGCCGACGCCACCGATTGGCGCGACCTGGACGGGCGCCGGGTACAGGCAACCGGTCGCTTCCTGCATCAGGGCGAAGCGCTGCTGGAAAGCCAGAACCGGCGCACCCTGCGCAGCGATGAAACCGGCGTTCACGTGCTGACGCCGTTTCAACTGACGACCGGCGATGTCGTTCTGGTCAATCGCGGTTTCGTGCCGCTGTCCCGGCGCGATCCGGCCAGCCGTGCCGAAGGACAGGTCAGCGGCGAGGTGCGGGTCAGCGGCCTGCTGCGCCGCCCGCCCGCACCCAACAGCTTCACGCCGGAAAACGACCCCAAGAACTGGCAATGGTTCCGGATCGACCCGCAATCGGTGCTGACCGCAACCTCGCCGGTTGTGCTGCGGCCCGGTGCAGGGACCCTCTATCTCCAGGCCGATGAAACGCCCAATCCGGGCGGGTTGCCGATCGGTCAGCCGGTGACGGCAGACCTGCCGAACAACCACTTGCAATACGCCCTGACCTGGTATTCGTTGGCAGGGGTTCTGATTCTGGTGTGGGGGGCGCTGGTGCGCAGCCGCCTGAAGGCGCCACCGCCATCCGCGCCAGGTTCGTGAGCACCAAATTCGTGAGCCCCAAATTCGTGATACTGGGGTTCGCAAAGCCCTTTACGCTATTGGATCGCCGGAATGTCTGCTTCTGCCGCCTCTGCCTACACCTCGCTGTCCACCCATTTCTCCCGCATCGGGCAATTGCGCGCCGCCGCGGGGATCCTGGGCTGGGATGCGGCCGCCATGATGCCGGAAGGGGCCGCCGGCGCCCGTGCCGAACAATCGGCCGCGCTTGAGGTGACGATCCACGAAAAGCTGGTCGATCCCAGGGTTGGCGACTGGATCGCCGCCGCCCGGCAGGATAACGCGCTGGACCATTGGCAGCGGGCCAATCTGCACGAGATTGAGCGCGATTATATCCACGCCACCGCCGTGCCCGCCGATCTGGTCGAGACGCTGTCGATTGCCGCGACCGAATGCGAAGTCGCCTGGCGCAGCGCGCGCGCCAACGACGATTTCAAAGGGCTGCTGCCAAAACTCAACCAAGTGCTGACCCTGGTGCGCGAACAGGCCCAGGCGAAGGCGGCCCGTCTTGGCTGCACCCCCTATGACGCCCTGCTGGACCTATATGAGCCGGGCGGCAGCAGCGCCCGGATCGATGCGCTGTTCGACGAAATGAGCGGCTTCCTGCCCGGCCTGATCGACGCCGTGATCGAAAAGCAGGCCGGGCAGCCGATCCTGCCGTTCGACGGCCGCTTCCCGCTGGACAAGCAGGAAGCCCTGGGCCGCAAGGTGATGGCCGCCATGGGCTTCGATTTCACCCAAGGGCGGCTGGATGTATCGGCCCATCCGTTCTGCGGCGGCGCGCCGGGCGATGTGCGCCTGACCACCCGCTATACCGAGGATGATTTCTTCTCCGCCCTGATGGGCGTGATCCATGAAACCGGCCATGCCCTGTACGAAATGAACCTACCCGCCGCCTGGCGCTATCAGCCGGTCGGTCTGGCGCGCGGCATGACCCTGCATGAAAGTCAGTCCCTGCTGATGGAAAAGCAGGTGGGCCACAGCCTGGAATTCCTGGGCTTCCTGACCCCCCTGGCGCGGGAGGTTTTTGGCGGCAGCGGGCCGGCCTGGGCACCGGAAAATGTGGCCCGGCTGGCGAATAAGGTTGAGCGCAGCTTCATCCGGGTTGAAGCGGATGAGGTAACCTATCCGGCCCATATCGTGCTGCGCTATCGGCTGGAGCGGGCCTTGATCGCCGGGGATCTCGCCCTGGCCGATCTGCCGGGTGCCTGGCGCGACGGGATGCTGTCCCTGATCGGCCGCGCGCCGGACACCGACCGCGAGGGTTGCCTGCAGGATATTCACTGGCCGTCCGGCGCCTGGGGCTATTTCCCGACCTATACGCTGGGGGCGATGGCGGCAGCGCAATTCTATGCCGCGGCGATCAAGGCCGAACCGGGTATTCCGGCGGCGCTGGCCCGGGGCGATTTCACCCCGCTGCTCGGCTGGTTGCGGCAGAATGTCCACGGCCTCGGCTCCTCGGCCAGTACGGATGACATCCTGACCCGCGCAACCGGGGCGCCGCTTGGGGTGGCCGCCTTCCGCGCCCATCTCGAATCCCGCTATCTCGGCTAGGAAAGACCAATACCGTGCGTTACATCAGCACACGGGGCAGTGCCCCCGACCTTGCCTTCGACGACCTGCTGCTGACCGGCCTGGCGCGCGATGGCGGCCTGTATGTCCCGGCGGAATGGCCCCGGTTTTCCGCCGATGACTGGCGGTCGCTGCGCGGCCTGACCTATCAGCAGATCGCCTTTCGGGTGCTGAAACCCTTTGTCGGCGGCACGATTGCCGATGCCGACCTGGAAGCGATCATCGACCGGGCCTATCGCGGCTTCCGTCATCCGGCCATCACGCCGCTGAAGCAGATTGGCCAGAATGACTGGCTGCTGGAGCTGTTCCACGGCCCGACCATCGCTTTCAAGGATTATGCCCTGCAATTGCTGGGGCAGTTGTTCGACCATGTGCTGGGCCAGCGCGGGCGGCGGGTGACGATCCTGGGCGCCACCTCCGGCGATACCGGATCGGCGGCGATCGAAGCCTGCCGCGACCGGGAGGCGGTGGATGTGTTCATCCTGTTCCCCCATGGCCGGGTCTCGGACATCCAGCGCCGGCAGATGACCACGGTCGATGCCCGCAATGTCCACGCCATTGCCGTCGAAGGCACCTTCGACGATTGCCAGGACATCGTGAAGGCGCTGTTCGCCGATCTGCCGTTCCGCGATGCCGCCCAGCTTTCGGCGGCCAATTCGATCAACTGGGCGCGGGTGGCGGCACAGATCGTTTATTACGTGGTGGCGGCCGTGCATCTGGGCGCGCCCGACCGGGTGGTGAATTTCGCCGTGCCAACCGGCAATTTCGGCAATGTCTTTGCCGCCGAATGTGCCCGCCGCATGGGCCTGCCGATCGACCAGCTGGTGATCGGCACCAACCGCAACGATATCCTGCACCGCTTCTTTTCGACCGGGGCCATGACCATCGGCGCCGTCGAACCCAGCCTGTCGCCCAGCATGGATATTCAGGTGTCGAGCAACCTGGAACGGCTGATCTTCGATATGCTGGGCCGCAATGGTGCCGCAGTGGCCGAGGCAATGGCCGATTTCCGCCGCACCGGCACGCTGACCCTGTCCGACGCCGCCTTGGCAGACGCGCGCAAGACCTTCTCCTCAGTCCGGGTCGATGATGCGGAAACCCTGGCCACCATCCGCGCCATGCTGGATGCGACCGGGGAAGTGCTGGACCCGCACAGCGCGATTGCCGTCCGCGCGTTGCAGGCCTTCCGGGACCAGGGCTCGCGCGGTAATCCGCGTGACCCGATGGTGGCACTGGCCTGCGCCCACCCGGCCAAATTCGCCGGCGCGGTCACCAAGGCGATTGGCCGGGAAGCGCCGCTGCCGGCGCATCTGGCCCACCTTGCCACCGCCAAGGAACGGATGACCGTGCTGCCGAATGATCCGGCCGCAATCCGCCGCTTTGTTGCTGAAACACTGTCCCTGAAGGGGTTTGCATGAGCGTTTCCGTTACCCGTCTGCCCTCTGGCCTGACCATTGTCACCGACAGCATGCCCCAGGTGGAAACCGTTTCCCTGGGCGCATGGGTGGGGGTGGGCACCCGCGACGAACAGCCGGAAATCAACGGAATCGCCCATTTGCTGGAGCATATGGCGTTCAAGGGAACCACGCGCCGCAGCGCCCGCGACATCGCCGAAGCGATCGAGGATGTCGGCGGCCATCTGAACGCCTATACCTCGCGCGAGCAGACGGCCTATTACGCCAAGATCCTGGCCGAGGATACGCCGTTGGCGGTCGACATCATTTCCGACATTCTGGCCAATTCGGTGTTCGACGAGGACGAGTTGCGCCGGGAACGGGCCGTTGTGTTGCAGGAAATCGGTCAGGCGAACGATACGCCGGACGATATCATCTTCGATCATTTCCAGGCGACCGCCTTTGCCGACCAGCAGCTGGGCCGCCCGGTGCTGGGCACGGCGGAGATCGTCTCGCGCCTCAGCCGCGAGGATCTGTTCGGCTATCTGGCCCGGCATTACCGCGCCCCATCCATGGTGGCGGCGGCGGCGGGCAAGGTGGACCATACGCAATTCGTCGATCTGGTGGGGGATCGGTTCGGCGCAGTCGCCGGCACTGGAAAACCCGCTGCACCGGTCGGCACCCAGGAACCAGCGCGCTATACCGGCGGGGCGTACCGCGAAAGCCGGGACCTGGAACAGGTGCATCTGGTGGTCGGCTTCCCCGGCGTTGCGGCAGCGGACCCGGCCTATTACGCCCTGTCGGTCTATTCCACCATCCTGGGCGGCGGCATGTCGTCGCGTCTGTTCCAGGAAATCCGCGAAAAGCGGGGTCTGGTCTATTCGGTTTACAGCTTTGCCTCCAGCTTCCGGGATACCGGCCTGCTGGGCATCTATGCCGGAACGGGGGAAGAGGAGATGGCCGAACTGGTGCCGGTGCTGGCGGACGAGCTGCGCAAGCTGCCCGATACGGTCAGCGAGGATGAAATGCGCCGGGCCAAGGCGCAACTGCGCGCCACCACCCTGATGGCGCGCGAAAGCACCGCAGCGCGGGCGGAAAGCGCGGCGCAATCGCTGTTCGTCCATGGCCGCGTCGTGCCGGTGGAGGAAACCCTGGCGAAGCTGGAGGCCGTGACGCTGGAGGATATCCGCGCAACCGCCGCCACCTTGCTGGGCACCACCCCCACGGTGGCGATGCTGGGGCCGGATCAGCCGGCCGGGGCAGCGGACCCGATGGATGTGCTGTCGCGCCGCCTGGCCGCGTAATGGCCGATGTGGCCGCCCTTCGCCCCAGCGCTGATCTTCCCCCCGGCCCTGCCCCGTAAGCTGCGCCTGACGGCGGACCGGGTTTATCTGCGGCCGCCGCGCCGGGGCGATTATCAGGCTTGGGCCGAACTGCGCGGCCAGTCGCGCGGCTTTCTGGAGCCGTGGGATCCAACCTGGCCGCCCGATGCGCTGACCCGCGCGGCCTATGCCCGCCGTTTACGCTTTGCTGCCGAGGATTGGCGCGACGGGCGCGGCTTCGCCTTCCACATCCTGTCAGCCGATGGTGCGGACTGCCTGCTGGGCGGCATTTCGCTGACCCAGGTGCGGCGCGGCGTCGCCCAGATGGGCACCATCGGCTATTGGATCGGGCAGCCCCATGCCCGTCAGGGCTATATGACCGAAGCGCTGATCGCCCTATGCGGTTTTGCCTTCGGCGATCTGGGCCTGCATCGGGTCGAAGCAGCTTGCCTGCCGCGCAATGCGGCCAGCCAGGCGCTGCTGCGGCGGGTCGGCTTCCGGCAGGAAGGGCTGGCGCAGCGCTACCTCAAGATCGCCGGGGTCTGGGAGGATCATCTGCTGTTCGGCCTGACAGTGGAGGAGTGGGGGGACGGACATCGCCCCCCGGCCTGACCATCTAGGCGTGCCCGGCCTGGCCCGACAACATGCTGATATCGATGCCCAGCTTGGCAATCGCCCGGTGCCATTTGGTATCCAGATCGGCGTCGAACAGGATGCCGTCATCGGCCGGAACGCACAGCCAGGCATTGGCCTGCAGCTCGCTTTCCAACTGCCCAGGACCCCAGCCGGAATAGCCGAGCGCCATGACATAGCGGCGCGGTCCTTCACCTGCGGCAATCGCCGCCAGAATATCGACCGTCGAGGTGACCGCCGTATCGTCGTCAACGATCATGGAGCCATCTTCCAGATGGTCGGTGGAATGCAGCACAAAGCCCCGCCGGCTATCGACCGGGCCGCCATTCAGGATCCGTTGATCCAGATCCTGCGGGTCGGCGCCGGTGCCGATCGCCTCGATTCCCAGCTGGGTGAACAACTCGCTACAGGTCATCTGACCATGGGGTTGATTGACAATCAGCCCCATCGCCCCTTCGGCATTGTGGACGCACAGGTAAATCACCGCGCGGGCAAAGGGCTTGCCCTGCAATTGCGGCATGGCGACCAGAAACTGCCCGTTCAAATAGGGACCGTTCAGATAAGGGCCACTGCCTGGGCGATCATTGCTGCGATGGGGCATCCCCGTCCTCGCATCCGTAACCATTCAAACTATATTAGACGAACTATCGGCAGACCCTTAGACATTTATCAGTGATCGCGTCAATGCCCTGTCTCCGCCCGTTCCGTCCCGCCCTGCCCATCCGCCTGCTGGCGGCGGGGGTTATGGCGCTTGTCCTTGGGGGAGCGATCCCCAGCCCGGCCAACGCTGCGGCGGGCCCGTGGGTGGGCGACGAGCATGCGACCGTGCGCCTGATCGCCGCCACCGATGCGGTCGGCGATAGCGCCACCCAATCCCTGGGGCTGGAATTCCGCTTTGCCCCCGGCTGGCACGGCTATTGGCGCACACCGGGGGAGGCCGGCCTGCCGCCGGAGGTTACCTGGGACGGATCGGCCAATCTTGCCGCAGCCCGCCTGAGCTGGCCGATCCCGGAGCGGACGGAACTGCTGGGCATTGCCACCTTTGCCTATTCCAACCGGCTGGTGATGCCGGTCACGGCGACGCTGGCCCGCCCGGGGCAGCCCCTGACAGTGAAAGCGCGGGTCGATTACCTCGCCTGCGCCGATATCTGCGTGCCCTATAGCGCGGACCTGTCCCTGGATCTGCCCGCCGGTCCAGCCCAGCCGACGGCAGAGGCTGCGCTGCTGGCCGAAGCCAACGAGACCGTGCCGGTGCCGATCGACCGCAGCGATCTGCGGGTGACCGCGCCCCAGCTTGTCACCGACGCCGATGGCAGCGCCGCCCTGCATTTGACGGTTAGTGGGCCGGGAACAAGCAGGCCGGGGACGGAAGTCGCGGCAGAGGCGATACGCGATATTCTGGTCGAAGGGCCGTCCGCGCTGATGGGCGGCCCGCCGGTCCATGAGGGCGGCGGGCGCTATCGCATTCCCCTGCGCGGTGTGGCGGCGGGCGATATCGCCGCCGGGGCCCTGACCGTGACCGTGATCGCCCCCTTCCCCTATCCCAACCGGGCAGTGGAGCTGACCCTGCCGGCCGGCAGCCTGCCGATCGTGCAGGGCGGCAGCGGATTGGCCGCGCTGGCCGGGATTCTGGGCATCGCCTTCCTGGGCGGGGTGATCCTGAACCTGATGCCCTGCGTCTTGCCGGTTCTGTCGCTGAAGCTGCTGGGGGTGGCCCGGCTGGGCGGGGCGGATCGCAGAACGGCCCGCCAGTCGCTGCTGCTGACCATGGCGGGGATCGTGGTCAGTTTCCTGGTTCTCGCCACGGCCGCGATTGGCCTGCGCAGCGCCGGGGTGGCGGTCGGCTGGGGGATGCAGTTCCAACAACCGCTGTTTCTGGGCCTGATGATTGCCATCACTGCCGGCTTCGCCCTTAACCTTCTGGGGATGTTCGAGGTGATGCTGCCCTATCGCTGGTCAGCCGCGCTGGCCGGACAGGCCGCCGCACCGGTGCCGAGCGGCGCGCCCAGCCGCCGCGATTCGTTCTTGTCCGGGGCGTTTGCCACCCTGTTGGCCACCCCCTGCTCTGCCCCATTCGTCGGCACGGCGTTGAGCTTCGCCCTGTCGCGCGGGCCGGGCGAAATTCTGGCGATCTTCCTGGCGATGGCGCTTGGCATGGCGCTGCCCTACTGGGCCATTGCCCTGATGCCCGCAACCTTGCGCTTTCTGCCCCGGCCGGGCCGGTGGATGCTGTGGCTGCGGCGTGGCCTTGCCCTGCTGCTGCTGGGCACCGCCGTCTGGCTTGGCACTGTGCTGGCGACCGTCCTGGCCCCACCGGCACCGGCGGACCGGACGCAGCCCTCCGGCTGGCAGGTCTGGCAGGAAACCGCAGTGGCCGAGGCAGTGGCCCAAGGCAAAATCGTGTTTCTGGACATCACCGCCGATTGGTGTGTGACCTGCCGGGCCAACAAGCTGGCCGTGCTGGACCGCGACCCGGTTGCCACCGCGCTAACCCAGCCGGGCGTCATTGCCATGCGGGCCGATTGGACCCGCCCCGATCCCCAGATCGCCGATTTCCTGAAGCGCAACGGGCGCTATGGCATTCCGTTCAATGCCGTTTACGGCCCGGCGGCGCCGCAAGGCATTCTGCTGCCGGAACTGTTGACCCCCGGCGCAGTGATGGAGGCCCTGGCGGCAGCATCGGGGCGCACGGTCCCCACGCGCTGAATGCCGTTGCGAGCCAATCGCAAATACGATAGATTGGAATTATTCTAATCTATGGAGGCTGCCATGGCCCGAACCCTGACCAAGACCGCCAGCTTCGCCGCCCTGCATTTCGCGGTTGGGTTCGGCGTAACCTATGCCTTGACCGGGGATGCAGTGATCGCAACCGGCGTCGCGCTGATCGAGCCGGCGGTCAATACTGTGGTGTTCTTTTTTCATGAACGGGCCTGGCAGTCCTGGGGCCGCAAACCGCAGGCCAGTGCGGCGCGGGCCTAAATCACCACCATCAGGCGTTCGCGCGCCAGTTCCAGGCTGGCGACCAGATCCTTGCCCAGCGGGCCGCCATCACCCTTGATCTTGTCGCGGATCACCGCCTGGATGCCATCCACATGGGTGCGGATGAATTCCAGCAGCTGGTCGCTGACATCGCCGATATCCAGCGTACATTCATACAAGGACCGGCCGAAAATCGTGATCAGCGGATAACCGAAGGTTGATCCCTGGCCGCGCAGATCGTGGGCGATCCGGTTGATCGCCTGCACATGGGTCGCCCGCTTGCGGATATCGTCCTGCTGGGCTTCCTTCAGGCTGTCGCGCAGCTTGATGATCGAACCGCGAACCCAGTCGGAATAGTCATTCTCCATCCGGTCCAGCTGCTGTTCGGCGACATGCAGCAGATCCGGATCGATGGTCAGCGGGCCGGTGCGGCCGATGCCGGCGATCCGTTCGCGCAGCCGGTTCGGCAGTTCAAAGCGAAACGCCTTGGCGCGCGGATTGAGGCTTTTGAGTCGGGAGCCGGAATAGACCACCTCCAGATCCCCCCCCTCTTTCGCCACCCGCCGTTCCGCATCGTTCCAGGGGCGGCGCTGCCGGCGGCGATCCGGCCCGAAATAGGTCTTGCTGAAAATGAACGGGCGCGGCGCATCGATGATCGACAGCAGATGATCGGCCACAGCCTTGACCGAAAACGGCTTGGCCAGAAATTCCGACACCCCGAGATCGCGGGCGGCATGCACCTTGGCGCTGTCCGCTGCCCCGCTGATCATGATGAAGGGGATGAACCGGTCGGGCGATTCCTCGTGCTGGCGGACCCAGCGCAGCAGCATTGCGCCGTCGATCGGCGACATGATCCAGTCCGAGATGATGATATCCACCCCCAACGCCTGCGCGTTGGGATTCTTTTTCACCAGCCGCAGATGCTCAATCGCCTCGCCGCCTTCCTCAAAGGCGTGGATCCGACCAACACCCAAGGCGCGCAAGATCTCTGCCAGCATTCCGCGAAAGAACGGGCTGTCCTCGACGATCATGACGCTCAGGCGTTCGAACACACAAAACCTCCAAACGGGGGATCGATATTTGCCGCTTTTCTAACAGACGGGCCAGCATATTGCGACTCCGCCGAAGGTCCAGCGCAAGCAATTACCCGGAAGCGCACACCCGACTTGCACGAATGCAACTACGGGCAGAAACCGGCGCTGCGATCCTGTTTTGAACTGTCGCAAAGCCTGCTGGATTTCGCTACAAGGCACATCAGCTTATCCTCCACAAGCCTATACCCCCCGCAAGTGTATGGCCTGTTGCATTTATGGACCTGATCGGCGACCCCGCGTGACTGTCACCCCTGCAACCCCCCATCTCCGCCCCGCCCGGATCTTCCGCACCAGTATCCGTACCGGACTGGCATTGCCCGCCGAACTGCGCGGCGGGGCGGTTGCCATCGGCAATTTCGACGGGGTGCATCTGGGCCATCAGGCGGTGATCGGCGCGGCGGCAGAGGCAGCGCAGCGCCTTGGCGGGGCACCCGTTCTGGCCCTGACGTTCGAGCAGCACCCGCGCCAGGTGTTCCGCCCAAACGATCCCCCGTTCCGGCTGACGCCGCTGCGCGAAAAGGCCGCCGCCCTTGCCACCCTGGGCGTCGATGCCCTGGTGGTTCTGCGCTTTACCCCGGCCCTGGCCGCTTCCAGCCCGGTGGAGTTCATCGACCGGGTGCTGGTCGGCGATCTGGGCGCGCGCCATATTGCCATCGGTGCGGATTTCTGCTTCGGGCACAAGCGATCGGGCAATGCCGCCCTGCTGGCCGAAACCGGCGCCCGCACGGGGGCCTTTGGCGTGACTGCCGTACCGCAGCGCCTGTCGGCCGACGGGGCGCCCTATTCCTCCACCCTGATTCGCGATCGCCTGCAGACCGGGGATGTCACCGGCGCAGCGGCGCTGCTTGGCCGCCCGCCGCGCTATTCAGGCCGGGTTGCCCATGGCGACAAGCGCGGCCGGCTGCTCGGCTTTCCCACCGCCAATATCCCCGCTGGGCCGTTCCTGCGGCCCAAGGCCGGGGTCTATGCCCTGTGGGCGACACTGGCAGACGGCACCCGGTATGGCGGGGTTGCCAATTTCGGCGCCCGCCCCACTGTGGCCGGGCGGGAGGAGCGGTGGGAAATCCACCTGTTCGATTATGCGGGCGATCTTTATGGCCAGCGGCTCTGCTTCGATCTGGTCGGCTTTCTGCGGCCGGAACAGAAGTTTGACGGGCTGGAGGCGCTAACCGCACAAATCGCCCGCGATGCCGCCGCCGCACGGGCGCTGCTATCCGCTTCTGCGATCCCATAGACCGGGCTTGCCCTGATCCGGGCTTTCTGGAAAGGTTCGCTACCTTTTTGATCCCATCGCCACTTGCCAGAGATCTGTCATGAGCCGCGACCTGAAATCCACCGTGTTCCTGCCTGAAACCGAGTTTCCGATGCGCGGCAACCTGCCGACGCGGGAGCCGGAAATTCTGGCCCGGTGGGACCGGATCGGCCTCTATGACCTGATGCGCAAACAGGCGGCCGGGCGCGAGAAGTTCGTGCTGCATGACGGCCCCCCCTATGCCAACGGCCATTTGCATATCGGCCACGCGCTGAACAAGATCCTGAAGGACGTGATCAACCGCGCCCAGCGGATGCTGGGCAAGGATGCCGCCTATGTGCCGGGCTGGGACTGCCACGGCCTGCCGATCGAATGGAAGATTGAGGAAGAATATCGCGCCCGCGGCCAGGACAAGAATTCAGTCGATATTGTCGAATTCCGCCGCCAATGCCGCGACTTTGCCGAAAAGTGGATCGCCGTCCAGCGCAGCGAATTCAAGCGGCTGGGCGTGGTTGGCGACTGGGAAAATCCGTACAAGACCATGGCCTATGCGGCGGAAGCGACGATCTTCCGCGAGCTGACCAAGTTCCTGATGAATGGCAGCCTGTATCAGGGCGCGCGGCCGGTTCTGTGGTCGGTGGTGGAACAGACCGCCCTGGCCGATGCCGAGGTTGAATATCACGACAAGACCTCGACCACGATCTTCGTTCGCTTCCCCATCGTCACCACTGGCCATCCGTCGTTGGCCGGGGCATCGGTGGTGATCTGGACCACCACGCCCTGGACCATCCCCGGCAACCGCGCGGTCTGCTTCAACCCGGAGCTGACCTATGTGCTGGCCGAAGTGACAGCCGTGGGCGAGGACAGCCTGGCCCAGGTCGGCGAAAAGATTCTGGTCGCCCAGGCCCTGCTGGCCGATGTCTGCGCCAAGGCGGCGATTACCGGGCACCGGGTGGTCGAAACCCTGCCCGGCACCGCGCTGGAAGGTAGCATCGCCGCCCATCCCCTGCGCGGTCATGGCTATGAGTTCGACGTGCCGCTGCTGCCGGGCGACCATGTTACCGACGATGCCGGGACTGGCCTGGTCCACACGGCCCCCGGCCATGGTGAGGATGACTGGCGGGTCGGCCTGAAATTCGGTCTGGAGGTGCCGCGCACGGTGGCGGGCGACGGCACCTATTACCCCGATGTGCCACTGTTCGCTGGCCGTCATGTCTTCAAGGTCGATGGCGAGGTTGCCGATGCCCTGGCGGCGGCCGGCCGGCTGCTGGCGCGCGGCAAGCTGGTCCATTCCTATCCCCATTCCTGGCGGTCCAAGGCCCCGCTGATCTTCCGCAACACGCCGCAATGGTTCATTTCCATGGAGCGGGATGGCCTGCGCGCCAAGGCGTTGCAGGCGATCAGCGATACCCGCTGGGTGCCGGAACAGGGCGAAAACCGCATCCGGTCAATGATCGAACAGCGGCCCGACTGGTGCGTGTCGCGCCAGCGGACCTGGGGGGTGCCGATTGCCCTGTTCATCGACAAGCGCACGGGCGAACCGCTGAAAGACCCAGAGGTCAATGCCCGCATCGCCAAGGCGTTCGAGGAAGAAGGCGGCGATGCCTGGTTCGCCAGCACGCCGGAACGGTTCCTGGGCAATGGCTATAACGCCGGGGATTTTGAACAGATCAAGGATGTGGTCGAAGTCTGGTTCGACAGCGGCTCCACCCATGCTTTCGTGCTGGAACAGCGGCCCGATCTGCATTGGCCGGCCTCGCTCTATCTCGAAGGCTCAGACCAGCATCGCGGCTGGTTCCACACCTCGCTGCTGGAATCCTGCGGCACCCGCGGCCGCGCGCCCTATGAGGCGGTGCTGACCCACGGGTTCGTGCTGGACGAACAGGGCCGCAAGATGTCCAAGTCGCTGGGCAATGTGGTCAGCCCGCAAGAGGTGGCGGATGACATGGGCGTCGATATCCTGCGCCTGTGGGTCGTCAGCTCCGACTATTCCGAAGATCTGCGCATTGGCCCGGAAATCCTGAAATATCAGGCCGATCATTATCGCCGCCTGCGCAACACGCTGCGCTATCTGCTGGGCGCGCTGAAAGGCTGGGACGAGGGCGAGCGCGTGCCGGTCTCCGACATGCCGGAACTGGAGCGCTGGGTGCTGCATCGGCTGACCGAACTGGACGGCCTGGCCCGGCAGGCGATTGCCGATTACGATTTCCATCGGCTCTATTCGGCCCTGCACAATTTCTGTGCCGTCGATCTGTCGGCCTTCTATTTCGATATCCGCAAGGATTCGCTCTATTGCGACCGGCCCGATGCCATGCGCCGCCGCGCCTGCCGGACCGTGATGCGCGATCTGCTGGACTGCCTGACCCGCTGGCTGGCCCCGGTGCTGTGCTTCACGGCAGAGGAAGCCTGGTCGCACCGCCCCGGCGCATCGGGGGACGAGGCGGACAGCGTCCACCTTCAGCTGTTCCCCGATATCCCCGCCGCCTGGCGGGACGAGGCGCTGGCCGCGCGCTGGGCCACGATCCGCGATCTGCGCCGGGTGGTGACCGGGGCGATCGAGCTGGCCCGCGCCGGCAAGGAGATCGGCGCATCGATGCAGGCGGCGCCCATCGTGTTCGCCGCGCCGGAATATCACTCTGCCCTCGGCAGCCTGGATCTGGCGGAAATCTGCATCACCGCTTCGGTTGATCTGCACGGCGCCGATGGGGCGGCAGAGGGGGATTTCCGGCTGGAGGATGTGCCAGGCGTCGCCGTCCGCTTCGCCAAGACCGGGCATAAACGGTGCGAACGCTGCCGCAATCACTATCCCGAAGTCGGCACCCTGGCCGATCCCGACCTGTGCCACCGCTGCGACGATGCGGTGACGGCACAGGCCGCGTAAGGGGGCGGCAAAAAGCATGGCCATGATCATCCACACCCGCAAACTGGCAACTGGCCTGGCGCTGGCAGTCGGGCTGATTCTGGCCGATCAGCTATCGAAAATCGCCATGATGCGACTGCTCAACCATTTCACCCCGGCCGACAGCCCGGCGGCGATCGACGTGCTGCCCTTCTTCCGCCTGGTCACCTGGTGGAACAAGGGCGTCAGCTTCGGCATGTTTTCGGGCCATGACGGCAGCGGCGCCTGGGTACTGACGGCGCTGGCGCTGGTGATCAGCGCCGTCATGCTGGTCTGGATGGTCCGCACCGACCGATGGTTGAGCATTCTGGCCCTGGGCACGGTGATCGGCGGCGCGCTGGGCAATGTGATCGACCGGGTGCGGTTCGGCGCCGTGTTCGATTTCCTATTTTTCTATTGGCGCGACTGGGGCTTTCCGGCGTTCAATCTCGCCGACAGCGCGATTACCATTGGCGTCATTCTTCTTCTGATTGATGGCGTCCTGGCGGATCGGCAGGACCGGAACAAGCCGGGCCGTGACAAAGCCCCCCACGGCACTTGAGCGGCGCGCCGGTTCTTATTACAAAGAGCGATTGACAGACCCCTCAATCGGAAAGGGTTGAGCCGTGCAAAGCAAGGCAGGCGTGATGACCAAAGGTATGCGGGCGATTCTGCTGTCGCTTGCTGCGCTGTCCCTGGCCGCCTGTGGGGCCGATCTGCGGCGCAGCATCGGCCTGACCAAGACCCCGCCGGATGAATTCACCGTCGTCTCGCGCGCGCCGCTTCAGGTGCCGCCGGAATTCGGCCTGCGTCCGCCGCAGCCGGGTGCGGCCCGCCCGAACGAATTGAGCGCGCGCGATCAGGCCCGCGTCGCCGTGTTCGGCGCCACCCCGACCCAGGATCAGGCCCTGGCCGACCGTCCGGCGGGCGAGGCCGATCTGCTGAAGCGCACCGGCGCGGTTGGCGTGGATAACGCCATTCGGGATACGGTGAACCGCGAATCCGCCCTGCTGGCGAAGGAAAACACCACCTTCGCCGATGCCCTGATCTTCTGGCGCGATCCGCCGCCGCCGGGCGTTCCGGTCGATGCCGCCAAGGAAGCCGAACGGCTGCGCCAGAATGCCGCCGCCGGCAATCCGGTGACAACCGGCGATACGCCAGTGATCCGCCGTAAGCGCCGCGCGCTGTTCGACACCATTTTCTAAGGCAGATCGGCTGCACCGCAGGGCCGTGCCCGTTCCATGATCCGTCTGCTGCCGCCCACCCTGGTCAATCGCATCGCTGCGGGCGAAGTGGTGGAGCGCCCGGCTGCCGCCGTCAAGGAGCTGGTGGAAAACGCCATCGACGCCCAGGCGACCCGGATCGATATCCTGGTTCAGGATGGCGGCAAGGCGCTGATCCAGATCGCCGACGATGGCATCGGCATGACGGCGGACGACCTGGCCCTGGCGGTCGAACGCCACGCGACCTCCAAGCTGCCGGGCGACGATTTGCTAGAGATTCACTCGCTGGGCTTCCGGGGGGAGGCGCTGCCGTCGATCGGCGCGGTCAGCCGCCTGTCGATCGCCAGCCGCCCGCGCATGCTGGAGGGTGCATCTGGCGAGACATCTGGCGGGGCATGGCGGATCGAGGTTGAGGGCGGCACGGTCCATGCCCCGGTGCCCACCGCCCTGTCCCAGGGCACGCGGGTCGATGTGCGCGACCTGTTCTATGCCACCCCGGCGCGGCTGAAATTCCTGAAATCCAATCGGGCGGAGCTGGATGCCATCGTCGATACGGTGGAACGGCTGGCCATGGCGCATCCGGGCATCGGCTTCACCCTGACCGACGGCACCCGGGTGCTGCGCCGTTTCCCGCGCGAGGCGGGCCCGGATGGGGCGCTGAACCGGCTGGGCGCGGTGCTGGGGCGCGATTTCGCTGCCAACGCCCTGCCGGTCGATGCAGAGCGGGAGGGGATACGCCTGACCGGCTTCATCGGCGTGCCGACTTTCAACAAGGCAACCTCGGCCAGCCAGTATCTGTTCGTCAATGGGCGGCCGGTGCGCGACAAGCTGCTGATCGGCGCAGTGCGGGGGGCCTATGCCGATGTCCTCAGCCATGACCGGCATGCGGTGGTCGCCCTGTTCCTGCGCCTGCCGGTGCAGGATGTCGATGTCAACGTCCACCCGGCCAAGACCGAAGTCCGCTTCCGCGAAGCCGGGCTGGTGCGCGGCCTGATCGTCGGCGCCCTGAAACACACGCTGGCGGCGGCGGGCCATCGCGGCTCGGACACCGCCGGGGCGGCGGCGCTGGGGGCCTTCCGCCCCGGATCGTATCCCGGATCATATTCCGGTGCGCTGGGATCACCCCCCGCAGCGCCGCCCATCCAGACCAGCTTCACCCAGTGGCAGGGAACAGCCGCCCGGACACCCGTTTCGGGCATATCGGCCTTGGGAACGCCATTTTCTGGCGTTCTGGCCGAAGCGGCCCAGGCGTTCCAGGCGCCGCACGCCCCGAGTGCCGCCTCGTCCGCTGGCGATTTTCAACCGGCGGCCCGCGTGATCGAGCACGATCCGGCGGCAGACGGCTATATCGCCTATCCGCTGGGGGCCGCACGCGGGCAGGTGCACAATACCTATATCGTTGCCGAAACCCAGGACGGGCTGGTGATCGTCGATCAGCACGCGGCCCATGAGCGTCTGGTCTATGAACGGATGAAGGTGGCCCTGGCGGCGGGCGGCATCCGCCGACAGATTCTGCTGATTCCCGAAGTTGTCGAGGTCAGCGAGAGCCAGGCCAGCCGCCTGCTGGCACGGGCGGAGGAATTTGCCGCGCTGGGGCTGGTGATCGATGCGTTCGGGCCGGGGGCCGTGCTGGTCCGCGAAGTGCCAGCATTGCTGGGCGATAGCGGGATCAGCCAGCTTGTCCGCGATCTGGCCGACCAGTTGGAAGATTTCGGCGAGGGGCTGGCGCTACAGGAAAAACTGCACGAGGTGGCATCGACCATGGCCTGTCACGGCTCTGTCCGCGCCGGCCGCCGCCTGTCCGCCGCCGAAATGAACGCCCTGCTGCGGGAAATGGAAGCAACCCCCCATTCCGGCCAGTGCAACCACGGCCGCCCCACCTATGTCGAACTGAAACGCAGCGACATCGAAAAACTGTTCGGTCGGCGCTGACTGGCTGCCAGTCAGTTAGTAACCGTCTGGAAGCTGGTGGGGGCGGGGGAGATCAGGCGGGGGCCGCCCTTCTGCACCTCGAACACGGCAAGACCGCGTTCCACCTGACCGTTGGGCAGCAGGCGGAAAACGCCATCGGCCCCACTGAATCCGGACGGATTGGTTAAGGTTTCGGTCGTGAAATTCGGGCCCCCGGACATGCGGGCGATCACCGCCGCCAGACCGATCGCATCATAGGCCAGGGTGGCGATGCGCGGCGGACGGCGGGCATAGACGGCGGTAAACCGCTCCTCGAACGTCACTCGGGCATCGGGGGCGGGGGCGGCGAACCAGGCCCCCACCAGACCCGGCTCGTTGGCGAAGCGCGGCTCGTCCCACAAGGGGGTGCCGATCAGCTTCACATCCTTGGGATCGACATCGTAGTAAGGCAGCCAGGGGGCCAGCAGCATCAACCGGTCGCCCGCCTCTGACAGCACCAGCGCCTGATAGCTGGGCGGGCCGGAGGTTGCCATGCGCGCCGCGCGCCGCGCCGCTTCCCGCGCCCGGGGGTCGGTCGGCAGATTGGCCTCGCTGGCCGAGGCGCGGCGGCGGTCAAATTCCGATACGCGCCGCGCAACCTGCTGAAAATCTTGGGTATTCGCGGGATAGGTATCCAGCCTGACAACGCGCCCGCCCTGGGCGGTGACTGTCGGCTCCAGGCTTTCCCCCAGCCGGCGCCCCACCAGATCGTCGCCAACCAGGCCAGCGAACCGATCCATCCCCACGCTGCGGGCATGGGCGATCACCCGCGCCACTGCCTGTGTTGGCGGCAGCCCAAGGACATAGACATCCGAACCGGCGACCGCCGTATCGGAGGAAAAGCTCAAGATCGGTACGCCCGCCGCCCGGGCGACCGGGCCAACCTCCCCCACCTGCTGGGCGAACAGCGGGCCGACAATCAGGTTAGCCCCGGCGGCAATCGCCTGTTGCGCCGCCGCCGCCGCCCCGGCGGCTTCGGTATCGAAGGGCACCAGGGCAAAGCCATCTTCGGCGAAATCGAACACGGCCAGTTCGGCCGCCTCTTTCAAGGCCTGGCCGATGGCGCGGGCGCGCCCGGTCAAGGGCACCAGCAGGGCGACACGGGTGCTGCCGATAACCACCGGAGCCGGTTGGACGGGCGATGGAGCTGGCTGAACGGGGGCGACCGCCGCCCCGCCCTCGGCAGACGATGGGGCCGCATGGCCCGGTGCAGCCTGCGGGGCCTCGGTGGCAGGGGCCGGCGTTCCGGGGCCTTGGGTTCCTGAACCTTGCGCTGTGGGGCGATCCTCCCGTACCGTCTGGGGGGCGCAGGCGGACAGGCCGATGCCCAGGCCAACGACCAGACACACAGCCAGCGCGAGGCCGGACAACCGGCGCAACCGATTTCCCGTCATGACCAAAGCCAATCCTTCCAAACCCGATCCCGTTGCCCCGCACGGTAACGCCCAGCCGGATCAAAGGCAATCGGGGCACAGCAAATCGGGCCACAGCAAATCGGGGACGGCAGCGAAGCCGCTTGAGCCCGGCCTGTATCTGGTGGCGACGCCGATCGGCAATCTGCGCGACATCACGCTGCGGGCGCTGGATGTGCTGCGCGGGGTGGACCTGATTGCGTGCGAGGATACCCGCGTCACCCGCCCGTTGCTGACCCATTACGGCATCGGCGGACGGCTGATCGCCTATCACGATTTCAATGCCGACAAGGCGCGCCCAGTGATCCTTGACGCGCTGGCGGCAGGCAAGGCGGTGGCGCTGGTGTCCGACGCCGGATCGCCCATGATCTCTGACCCCGGCTATA
This sequence comes from uncultured Comamonadaceae bacterium, assembly GCA_964428065.1. GTDB lineage: Bacteria > Pseudomonadota > Alphaproteobacteria > Elsterales > Elsteraceae > CAYRWZ01. Next base: position 22,260 of record CAYRWZ010000015.1, read on the forward strand.
AGCTGGTGGCCGATCTGGTGGCGGCGGGCCATGCGGTGACGGCCGTTCCCGGCCCCTCGGCCCTGGTGACCGCCGTGCAGCTGTCGGCCCTGCCGTCCGACCGGTTTTTCTTTGCCGGATTTCTGGATAGCCGCAGTGCGGCCCGCCGCCGCGATCTTGAGGATCTGGCCCGCGTTCCGGCCGCCCTGGTGATCTATGAATCCGCGCGCCGCCTGCCGGAGTCGCTGGCCGATATGGCCGCGATCCTGGGCGACCGCCCGGCGGCCATCGCGCGCGAACTGACGAAACTCTATGAGGAGGTGCGCCGGGGCAGCCTGGCCGATCTGGCCGCGCATTACGTCGCTGCCGGGCCGCCCAAGGGCGAGGTCGTGGTGATGATCGGGCCGCCGCAGGCCGGGCAGGCGGCATCCGATGCGGCGGATATCGACCGGTTGCTGCGCGATGCCATGGCCCAGAACAGCCTGCGCGATGCCGCCGATCTGGTCGCCCAGGCGACCGGCTTGCGCCGGAAAGAGGTCTATGCCCGCGCCCTGGCGCTGGCCAAGGACGAAAGCGGCACCGAATAATGGCGGCGCCATCGGGTCGGCAGCAGCGCGGCGCCAAGGCCAAGCGGGACGGCCATCGCTGGGAAGCCATCGCCGCCTGGCTGCTGCGGTTGAAGGGGTATCGCATTCTGGCGCGCAACTGGCGCAGCCCGATGGGGGAGATCGACCTGATCGCCCGGCGCGGGGCGACCCTGGCTTTCATCGAGGTGAAAGTTCGCGCGACACAGGACAGTGCGGCAGCAGCCTTGCGACCCCAGCAGCAGGCGCGAATCGCGCGGGCCGCGCTTCTCTACCTTCAGGCGAACCCGCGCCTTGCTGGATGCGAAATTCGGTTAGATGCGCTATTGTGTGCGCCGGGCACTTGGCCGCGTCACATCAAACAGGCTTGGGATGCAGGGGTTCTGGACTGATTGCCGCCACCTGGCCTTTACCGCGACCCCGGCCCTGCTGGCGGCCATTGCGATCGGCGCGGCGCTGTCCGGCTGTTCGCCGGTCGGTCTGGCCGTTGGGGCGGGTGCCACGGTCGCCAATGCCGCCCTGCGGGACGATGGCCTGACCGGCGCGGCAACCGATACCCGTATCCAGGCCGATATCAATCAGAAATGGCTGGCGCATGACATCGAGATGGCGCGGCAGCTGGAACTGACGGTCCGCGAATCGCGGGTTCTGATCGCCGGATCGGTTGCCAAGCCGGAATACCGGGTGGACGCCGTCCGCCTGGCCTGGGAGGTGCCGGGGGTCAAAGAAGTGATCAATGAGGCGCGGATCGGGCGCGGCGGCGATGCCATCGACTATGCCCGCGACGCGATTATCGCGCAGAGATTGCGTAACTCCATGATGTTTGACCAGCAGATTTATGCCGTGAATTACAGCGTCGACAGCGTGGATGGGGTAGTCTATTTGATGGGCGTGGCCCGGTCCCAGGCCGAGCTGGAGCGGGTGCAGAATTATGCCCGGCAGATTGCCTATGTCCGGCGGATTGTCAGTCACGTCCGGATCAAGCATCAGTAACGCCGGGGGAAGTGGGGTCGGGTGACGGAAGTTTCTGCGGGACTGCGTCTGGGCAGCGGGCCGGGTGAGGAGAGCGGGCGGGTCCTGGTGCGCCGCGTCGGGCTGGACGGCCATGCCGGAACCGATATTGCCGAGGCGGCATTGGAACTGGCGCGCATGGCTGAAGGGCCGGCTGATCTGGCCCCCTATCGCGCCCATCTGGCCCTGCTGGCCGATAACGATGGCGAAGGCGATGCCGAAACGGCAGAAGACCGGGCCGATGCCCTGGCGGCATTGCTCTATGGCAAGTTCGGCTATCGCGGCGATATCGAAACCTATGACGATCTGCGCAACGCCAATCTGATGCGGGTGATCGACCGGCGCTGCGGCCTGCCGGTTGCCCTGGGGATCCTCTATCTTCACGCCGCCCGCGCGCGCGGCTGGGATTGCGTCGGCCTTGCCTTTCCGGGCCATTTCCTGCTGCGCCTGTCGGGGGAGGATGGCGATGTGATCGTCGATCCCTTCCACGACGGAACCGTGGTCGGGGATGAGGAAATGCTGGGCCTGCTGCGCGCCAGCACCGATGACGAAACCGTCACTCTCCATCCGGCCTATGAGGAGCCGGTATCGGATCGGATGGTGTTGCTGCGCCTGCAAAACAACATCAAGCTGCGCCTGCTGCGGCAGGATCGCTCGGGCGAGGCGGCATCGGTCATCGACGGGATGCTGCTGCTGGGGCCGGAAGAACCGGAACTGTGGCGGGAAGCGGCCATCGTCAATGCCCAGGTCGGGCATTACGGGCGGGCCATTCAGGCAGCGGAAACCTGCCTTGCGCTGCCCACAGGGCTGATGCATCGGCAGACGGTCGGCGCCCTCTTGCAAGAGCTTCGCTTGCGCCTCAACTGAAGCAGGGGCTCCGGTTCATACCGGGGCCGTACCCACCGCCTCCCTCCCATCCCGTCCGGCCTGTCGTTTTCTATAAGGGGAAATCATGTCCCGTTCCGTTGCCATCCAAATGGACCCGATCGAAACCATCGATGTCATGGGCGACAGCACCCTGATGTTGGCGCTGGAGGCACAGCGGCGCGGCTATGGCCTGTTTCACTATCACCCCTCCACCCTGACGCTGAAGAACGGCACTCTGCTGGCAACCGGCCACCCGCTGACCGTGCGGCACGAGGCGGGCAACCATTTCACGCTGGGCGCGCGGCAGACCGTGGCGCTGGCGGATTTCGACGCCGTGCTGATGCGCCAGGATCCGCCGTTCGACATGGCCTATCTGACCACCACCTATCTGCTGGAGCGGATTCACCCGGAAACCCTGGTGGTCAACGACCCGGCCTTTGTGCGCGACATGCCGGAAAAGCTGTTCGTCACCGAATTTCCCGAGCTGATGCCGCCGACCCTGATCACGGCGGATGTGGAGCAGATTCTGGCCTTCCGTGCCGAGCATAAGGACATCATCGTCAAGCCGCTGTTCGGCAATGGTGGCGCCGGGGTGTTTCATCTGCCACCGGGCGACGAGAACCTGACCGCGCTGCTGGAAATGTACCGGTCGATCAGCCGCGAGCCGGTGATGGTGCAGCGCTATCTGCCCGCCGTGCGCGAGGGCGACAAGCGCATCATCCTGGTGGATGGGGAGCCGGTCGGCGCGGTTCTGCGCGTACCGGCCGCCGGGGAAGCGCGGGCCAATATGCATGTGGGCGGCAAGGCGACCAAAACCGGCCTGACCGCCCGCGACCGGGACATCTGCGCCGCCATCGGCCCGGCGCTGAAGGAACGGGGGCAGATCTTCGTTGGCATCGACGTGATCGGGGACTATATCACCGAAATCAACGTCACCTCCCCCACCGGCATCCAGCAGATCAACCGGCTGGACGGCACCCATGTCGAACGGCTGGTGTGGGACGCGATTGAAAGCCGCTGGGGCTGAGGCCCCCCTCTTTCAACCGCCCTATTTCGGCCAGCGCTTGTGCAGCCACAGCCATTGGGCCGGGCGGGCACGGATGAATGCTTCGATCTGGCGGTTTACCGCCGTCATCGCCGCCAGCACATCGGCCTGACGATCGCCGGTTTCGGCAAACTGGACCGGCGGCAGAATGGTGATGCGGAACCGGGCGCCCGTCAGCCGTTCCGGCGCGGCGGCGACCACCGGGCAGCGCGCGCGCAAGGCCAGTTGGGCCAGCGCCGGGGCAGTCATCGCCGGGTGGCCAAAGAACGGCGCCGCGATGCCGTCATTCATTTTCTGATCGATCAGAAAGCCCAGATGCGCCCCTTCGGCCAGATGGCGCAGCGCCTCGCGCGCGCCCTTGGCCCCCTTGGGCAGCATGGTGCCGACCGGGCGACCATCCAGGGCGCGATAGCGCAGCCCCTGCACCAGCCGGTCAACAATCGGGTTGTTGGCGGCGCGGTAGATCGTCACCAGCGGCAGCCCATGCTGGGCCGCCGTCAGCGGGGCGATTTCCCAGTTGGCCAGATGACCGGAATAGAAGATGCCGGGCTGGCCATCGTCGCGCAGGGCAGCGATATGGTCCGCCCCCACCACCTGCACCCGCTCCCGCATGATCTGCGCCAGATGGGGATATTCGGCGAAGGTGCGGCCCAGATTGTCCCACATATCCCGCACATGGCGGCGCAGCTCTGCCTCGGGTAGATCGGGGAAGGCCCGGCGCAGATTGGCGCGCGCCACCCGGCTGACCGGCACCAGCGGGCCAAGGGTGCGCGCCACAGCCCCACCCAGGGCAGAGGCGAAATCCAGCGGCAACAGCCCCAGCCCGCCGATCAGCACACGCAGAATCAGTGCCTCCAGACGATGGGCAACCGCCCGCCGCATCCTCATGCCGCCCACCCTTCCGCAAGCCAGGACCGGATTGCCGCCAGATCCTGCCAGGCGACGCTGACCGGCAGGACAAAAATCTGCCGCACCTGATCGGGTGTCAGGCCGGGCGGCAGGCGCACCGAATCCTTGGCCGTGGTGACGGGAAGGGCGTTCGCCGCGCGCGCCTCGGCCAGCAGCGTTTCGATCTGCCCCTGGGTATAGGGGTGATGGTCGCCAAAGGCATGGCGGGCCACCAGCGTCGCGCCCAGCCCCTCCACCGTTTCGAAGAATTTCTCCGGGCGGCCGATGCCGGCAAAGGCGATGACGCGCCGCCCGTGCAACTGGTCGCCCACCGGGCCAGGCACCAGGCGGGCGCGGAACAGGGGCAGGGCCGGCGCAATCCGTGCGATCTCCGCCGCCACGTCGAGGCGATCCTCCCCCAGGATCACCACGCCCTGGGCGCGGGCCAGGCCATGCTCCGGCCGTTCGCGCAACGGGCCGGCGGGGACCAGACGGCGGTTGCCGAAGCCGCTGCCGCCATCGACCACGATCAGGGATCGGGTCTTGTGCAGGGCGGGGTTCTGGAACCCGTCATCCATCAGCACAGCATCGGCCCCCAAGGCGGCCGCCATGCGTGCCCCGGCAACCCGGTCCGCCGAAACAATGGTCGGCGCGCGGCGGGCCAGCAGCAGCGCCTCGTCCCCCACGCGGCGGGCATCATGCCGGGCGGTATCGACCTGCACCGGGCCAGTTTCCGACCCGCCATAACCGCGGGTCAGGAAAAACGGCCGGCGACCGGCCATCTGGGCCATTTCGGCCAAGGAAAGCGCCACCGGGGTCTTGCCCTGCCCGCCCGCCGTCAGATTGCCGATGCAGATGACCGGGCGGCCGATATCCTGCGGCCGGCCGCGCCGCAGCCGTTCCTGCGTGATCCAGCCGACCAGCCGCCCGACCGGGTCGAGAACCCTGGCCAGCAGGCCATCGCGGCTCCAGCTGTCAGGTGTCCGCATGGTCGCCACCCTGGGCATCGCGCCGCCGCTTTTCCGCAGTCGGGTCCGGCGCGTCGGGGGCATCGGGCGGAACCGGGCCGACGCCGCACCGGCGATCCGCCTCTGCCGTCAGCGTATTGAGGGCGCTTTCCACCGCCAGCCGCGCCGCTTCGGTCGATCCGTCCATCACATCGATCGGCGCCCCCACCAGTATCACCCCGCGCGTGAACGGCAGGGCGACCAGAAACCGGTCCCAACTGCGCATGATCCGATGCCGGGTGGCCGAGAAGGTGACGGGCACGACGGGCACCCCCGCCAGTCGGGCGGCGGTCACCACCCCATGCTTGGCGCGCATGCGCGGGCCTTTCGGGCCGTCGGGCGTGATGCCGATCCATTGGCCCTGCTTCAGCAGGCGGACCATATCCTCCAGCGCCTCTTTCCCGCCCCGGCGGGAAGACCCCTGGATCACATCGATGCCGAACGGGCGGATGGCACGGGTGATCAGCAGCCCGTCGCGATGCTGGGAAATCAACATGTTGAACGGTTCCGGCCGCTTCCACATATGGACCATCATCATGATCCGGCCATGCCAGAAACAGGCAATGAAGGGTTGCCCGGCATCCACCAGACGGGCGATTTCCTCCCGTCCCTCAACCTCCCACCGGCCGGTCCAGTAGACCAGGCGCAGATAGGCGGTGATCGCCCCGGCAATCAGCGCCTGCACGGGGGCAGAGGCGAGCAGCCGCTTGCCGAAACCGGGGCGTTTGGCCGGGCGGGCGCGGTCCCTGGGGGGCATGGGAGCCGTGGAGGGTTCGGGAGGTAGAGGGGCCATGGCTCAGGCCCCCTGATCCTGGAACTGAAGCGCGTGCAGCCGGGCATAGACCCCGCCCTGCGCCAGCAAATCCTCGTGGCTGCCGCTTTCGATGCTGGTGCCGCCGTCGATCACGTGAATCAGATCGGCATTGGCGATGGTGGACAGGCGATGGGCGATCACCAGCACCGTGCGCCCCTGCATCAGCCGGTCCAGCGCGGCCTGCACCGCACGCTCGCTTTCCGTGTCTAGGGCGCTGGTCGCCTCGTCCAGCAGAAGGATCGGGGCGTTTTTCAGCATGGCGCGGGCAATCGCCAGCCGCTGACGCTGCCCGCCGGACAGTTTCACCCCCATTTCGCCGACCATCGTGTCATAGCCCTGGGGCAGGGACAGGATGAACTCGTGGGCGGCGGCGGCCTCGGCGGCAGCGATGATCTCGGCCTCGCTGGCATCCATGCGGCCATAGGCGATATTGGCGTGCACCGTATCGTCGAACAGGCTGACTTCCTGGCTGACCAGGGCAATCGCGCCGCGCAGACTGTCCAGCGTGACCGTGCGGATATCCTGCCCGTCGATCAGCACCCGCCCCGCCGTGACATCGTAGAAGCGGGGAATCAGGTTCAGGATGGTGGATTTCCCGGCGCCGGAGGGGCCGACCAGTGCCACCTTGCGCCCGGCTGGGATCAGCAGATCCAGCCCGGTCAGGGCCGACCGCGCGCCGCCATCATAGCGGAACGACACCCCCTCCAGCCGGATTTCGCCGCGCTCCACATGCAGGGGCCGGGCATCGGGGGCATCGGCAATGGCAGCCGGACGGTCGATCAGGTCGAACACGCGCTGCGCCGCCGCCAGCCCTTCCTGCATCTGCACATTCAGATTGGCCAGGCGCTTGGCCGGCTCGTAGGCCAGCAGCAGGGCGGTGATGAAGCTGAAAAACGTCCCGGTGGTGCGGTTGCCGTCGATCACCTGAAAGCCGCCGTACAGAATCACGGCCACAATCGCAACCCCGCCCAGGGTTTCCATGACGGGAGAGGACACCGCCCGCACCCGGCCCGCCTTGGCATTCAGGCGGAACAGGCCATCGACCACCTGGGCGGCCCGGCTGGCCTCGTAAGCCTCCATGGCATAGGCCTTCACATGCCGCGCGCCCTGAAACACCTGTTCCAGCAGCGTGGTCAGGCGGCCCATCTGGTCCTGGGTATTGACCGAAACCTTGCGCATCCGCTTGCTCAGCCGCGCGATCGGCAGGATCGCGGTCGGAAAGGCAACCAGGGCAATCAGCGACAGGTTCCAATCCTGATGGATCATCACCGCCACCAGGAAAATCACGCCCAGACTGTCCTTGGCCAGCCCGGTCAGCGCGCTGGACACCACCGTGCGCAGCAGCGTTACGTCATGGGTGAAGCGCGAGACCAGAATCCCGGTCGGCTGGCTGTGAAAAAAGGCGATATCGGCCCGCACCAGATGGCGGAACAGGCGGTTCTGGATATCGGCCACCACGCGCTGGCCGGTGGTGTTCATCACCACCGCCTCGCCATAGGACGCCAGGCCCTTGATCACGAAGGTGCCGAAAATCAAGACGGCGATCTGGCGCAGCATGGCCTGATCGCGGTTGGTGAACACATCGTCCAGCACCGGCTGAATCAGCTTGGCCAGGGCCGCCGTGGCTGCGGCCGACAGCGCCATCAACAGCGCAGCCAAAAGGAAGCGCGGCCAATAGGGGCGCACATGCTCGCGCACCAGACGGCGCAGCAACGGCCAGGCGGCCGGGGGGAGGGTGCGTTTCTTACCGATGCTCATCCCCATGCTCAAAACTGTGTGGCGATCGTTGCGCCGGACCCTAGTGCAATCCGCCCGTTCCGTCGATGATTTAGCATGTCAAACCTGGCGGCGTCAGGACCGGCTGTTGGGGACAGACCGCAACGGGTGGGCCGGAACGAAGGGGTGTTCCAGCGACAGATTGGGGTTATACCCGGGATCGTCGATCAGCCGGTCATGCCAGATCGCCTGGAAGGTGGCGCTGTCGCGGTCGAACTGGGCGCGACGGTCAACGGTCCAGAACGTCCCGCGCGATGCCGATTCATAGTGGAACAGCCGCGCCTCGGCCACCCACAGGGTGCGCAGCCCCGCCACCTCCAGCCGCAGGCACAGATCGCAATCATTGTAATCGACCGGCAGATCCTCGTTCATTCCGGAGACGGAACGATAGGCGTCAGCGCGCACCACAATGCAGGCCCCGGTCACGATGGTGCTGCGCCGGGTCAGCCGCGCCCAGCTGCGATAGCCAGCCTCCGCCTCGCCCAGACCGACGAAGATATGCCCGGCATTGCCGCCCAGACCGGCCACCACCCCGGCATGCTGCACCCGCCGGTCGGGATAGAGCAGCTTGGCCCCCACCGCCCCGATGCCGGGGCGCAGGGCGTGGGTGACCATGCGGCGCAGCCAGTGGGGATCGACCGGCGCGGTATCGTTGTTCAACAGGCACAGCACCGGCCCGGTTGCAATTTCGGCCGCGCGGTTGTTCATGGCGGAAAAATTGAACGGCCCCGGATGGCGGATCACCCGCGCCAGGCCACGCGCGGTCAGATCGGCCAGATAGTCCAGGGTTTCGGCATCCCGGCTGTCATTATCGACGATCAGCAGCTCCAGATCGGGATAATCGGTCCGGGTCAGCAACCCATCGATGCAGGTGCGCAGCAGGCCTACCCGGTCGCGGGTGGGAATGATGACCGACACGCGCGGCAGAACCGGCGGCGGCGACCAGTCGATGGCATAACCATATCCGGCAAACTGGGCGCGCGCGGCCTGGCCGGTTCGCTGGAAGTGATCGGTCAGGGCGCGGACTCCCGCCGCCATGGCATAGGGCTTGGCCTCCACCCCGGCGGCGGTCGATCCCGGCAGGACGCGCCAGTGGTAGAGGATATGGGGCAGATGCACGATCTGCCGGGGCGCCAGGGGCTCGATCACCCGCAGCAGCAGGTCATGGTCCTGCGCGCCTTCAAACCCTTCGCGCAGACCGCCGACCGCATCGACAGCCGTGCGGCGCACCACCGTCAGATGATTGAGGTAGTTCTGCCCCAGGAACAGTTCGTAATTCCAGGCCGGTTTGAAATAGGGATCGTGGCGGCGGCCTGCGGCGTCGATCTTGTCCTCGTCGCTATAGAACACCACGCCGTCGGGATGGTCGGCGATCGCCTGGGCCATGCGCGCCAGCGCCTCGGGGTGCAGCAGATCATCCTGGTCAAGAAACGCCACATGGCTGCCAGCGACAGCGGCCAGGGCGCTGTTGGTGGCGGCAGAGATATGACCGTTCCGATCCCGCACAGTCACTTGTAGTCTGTCATCCGTTGCCGCCAGATCGGCCAGCAGGGCGGGGGTGGTGCCATCGCCGCTGGCATCGTCGGCCAGCGACAGGCGCCAATGGGGATAGGATTGCGCCCGCACCGAATCGACCGCCTGACGCAAAAAGCCGGGATCGGGCCGATAGACCGGCACCGCCACGGCAATCACCGGCGGCTCTGTCACGGATATCTGCGGTACGAAAGCGGGTTGCGCCTCCCGCGCCGCCAGCCAGCGCCCATAGGCAGAGCGCAGTTCAGGCAGCAGGCCGGCAACCTCTGCCGCGCGGCCCTGTTCGATCAGGCTTTGCTCCAGCCCGTCGCGCGGTTCTTCCCGCTCGGGCAGGGCGTGCGCGGCCAGCCGGTAACCCGCCTCGGCCTCGGCAAAGCGGCGCAGGGCGAACAGGCCCTCGGCGCGGGCATGGCGCAATTCCCCGGCCAGCCGATCATCGGGAAAGGGGGCGAGGGTCAGTGCCTCATCCAGATGAGCGACCGCATCCCCCAGCCGCCCCGCATCGACCGCCAGGCGGTGCAGCACGCGCAGCGGTTCGATCCGCGCTTCGCCCTGGAGCAGCGCCAGCGCCTGCTCCGCCGCCGCTTGCGCGGCCGGACGGTCGCCCAGACCAAGGCGCAGCCGCGCCAGCTTGGCCCACAGATTGCCGTCCTGCGGGGCGCGCACAGTCAGCGCCTGCACATGGGCGGCGGCCTCATCGGTCCGGCCGATCAGGCCCAAGGCCAGCGCCAGCCCGTATTCAATCGCCTGATCGCCCGGTTTCAGGTTTAGCGCGGTGCGGAAGGCATCGACCGCCTCCTCCACCCGCTTTTCATCGTAAAGGCAGATCGCCAGCCGATGATGGATGTCGGCCACGTGCGGAGCCAGCGCTGCCGCGCGGCGCAGCGGATCAATCGCCTCACCCCCGCGCCCGGTACGGCGCAGAAGGGCGGCGGCGCTGACCAGTGCCGGAACATGATCGCGGCGGGCGGCGGCGCGGAACCAGTCCAGCGCGGCGGCGGTTTCGCCCAGCTTGTCTTCCGCCACCCCGGCCAGAAACTGCATCTCGGCACTGGGGGCGGATTCTGCCCGCACCAGATCGCGCGCCGCCTGCCATTCCCCGGCCCGCAGCCGCGCCCGCAGGGCAGTCAACGCATCGTCGGCAGGCGGCATGAGCCCCGGACGCCCCCTAGACCGGGCCGCTGACGCCGGCTTCGGCAAAGGTCGCCATGCCGGTATGGCAGGACACTGCCGCTTTCAGCAGCAGCACCGCCAGCGTTGCGCCGGACCCTTCGCCCAGCCGCATGCCCAGATCGAACAGCGGCTTCATGCCCAGCGCCTGCGCCAGCCGCACATGGCCGGGTTCGGCGGACAGGTGGGCAATCTGGCAATGGTCCAGCGCGCGCGGATCGATGGCATGCAGAATGGCCGCCGCCGCAGTGCAGGTATAACCGTCCAGCAACACCGGCGTCCGCGCCATGCGCGCCGCCAGAATCGCCCCGGCAATCGCCGCCAGTTCCAGCCCGCCGACCGCCGCCAGCAAATCCAGCGGATCGCCGATACCCGGACGGTGCAGGGCCAAGGCCTGCTCCACCACGGCGCGCTTGGTGTCGAGGGTCGACCCAGTCACGCCAGTTCCCGGCCCGACCCAATCCTCCACAGTGCCACCGTAAAGGCCATAGCAGATCGCCGCGGCTGCTGTCGTATTGCCAATGCCCATTTCACCAAGGCACAGCACGTCGATCCCCTGTTCGACCGCGAACATGCCATAGGCCAGCGCGCGGGCGCATTCGCGCTCGTCCATCGCCGGGCGCTGGGTGAAATCATGGGTGGGGGTGTCCAGATCCAACTCATAGACCCGCAGATCGGCATCGGCAATCTGGCACAGCTGATTGACCGCCGCCCCGCCCTGGACGAAATTTTCCACCATCTGCTTGGTCACGGCCGGCGGATAGGCGGAAACGCCGCGTGCGGCAACGCCGTGATTGCCGACAAAAACACAGGTGCGCGGTCGGTTAACCTGCGGCACCGCGCGGCCCTGCCACATGGCCAGCCATTCGGTCAGGCTTTCCAGACGGCCCAGCGATCCGGGCGGCTTGGTCAACTGGCGGTCGCGGGTGGCGACAGCGGTGGCTGCTTCCAGATCCGGGCCCGGCAGGCGGCGGAACAGGCCCCGGATCTCCGCAAAGGTCACCGGGGTATCCGGCGCCGGAACACTCGATGAGTTGGCGGGGGAGGGATCGGGGGAAGCATTCTGGGATTTCTGATCGGTCATCGCCTGCTCTGCGCTCGACTGCTGCCATGCCGGGCCGCAACGGTGATCGGCTGCGGGCCTGCTCCCGCAGTCATAGACGCAAAGGCAGGCCTGCTGCAACCTAAAGGGCTGGGGGCCGAAAAACCCTGGCATCTATAGGGTTGCACATGCGGTTGCAGGGACAGCGCGAACCCGGCAGGATGGCGCCATGGTTGCCTATTCCCCTCTCGTGATCCGGCAGTTTCCGGCCGATCTGCGCCTTGCCACGGCGTTCCTGACCCGCCTGCCGGTGGCGCCCGAAGCGGTCAGCGCGGTCGATGTCACACGCTGCCTGCGCTGTTTTCCGCTGGTCGCCGCCGGGATCGGCCTCGCCATCGGCGCGCTGGTCTGGCTACTGATCGGCCTTGGCCTGCCCCCCTTGGCGGCGGCGGCCATGGGCCTCATGGCGCAACTGCTGTTGACGGGGGCGCTGCACGAGGATGGATTGGCCGATATCGCAGATGGTTTCGGGGGCGGAATGGATAGGCCCCGCAAGCTGGAGATCATGCGCGACAGCCGAGTCGGCACCTATGGCGCGGCGGCGCTGACCCTGAGCCTGCTGGCGCGCGCCAGCCTGATCGCCGCCCTGCCCGGCCCCTGGCTGCCGCTGGGGCTGATGCTGGTTGAGGCACTGTCGCGCCTGCCGATCCCTGTCCTGATGTGCGCCTTGCCCAAGGCGCGGCGCGACGGGCTGGGCGCCAGCATGGAGCCAGTGCCCGGACTGGTGCTGTTCCAGGCCGCCCTCTGGGCCTTTCTGCCGTTGCTGCTGCTGCCGCAGCGCTGGCAGGGCAGCGTGCTGATTCTGGCCTGTCTGGGCAGCGCGGCGGCCATGGCGCTGCTGGCCAAACGGCAGATCGGCGGCTTTACCGGCGATGTGCTGGGCGGCGCGCAGCAGGCCGCGCTGATGGTCTGTCTGGCCGTTCTGGTGGGGATGCAACCATGGCAGTGACGCGATTCTGGTGGCTGCGCCACGCCCCGGTCGATGGGCCGAAAGGGGTGATCCACGGCCCGGATGCGCCGATCCTGGCCCCGCCGCCGCCCGCTATCGCCGCGCTGCGCCAGCGCCTGCCCACCCTGGCCCTGTGGCTGACCAGCCCAACCCGCCGCGCCCGTGACACTGTGCCGCTGCTGACCCATAGCCGCCCGCTGGTCGACCCGCTGCTGGCCGAACAGGATTTCGGTGCCTGGACCGGGCGCACCCACGCCGATCTGGCGGCAGAGGACCCGGACGGCTATCGCCGGTTCTGGCAGGCGGCGGGGACCAACCGCCCGCCCGACGGCGAAAGTTTCGCCGATCAGATCGCCCGCGTCGGCCGCCTGCTGGACCGTCTGACGGCAGAGCATGGCGGCATGGATATTGTGCTGGTCGCCCATTCCGGGACCGTCCGCGCCGCCCTGTCGGTGGCACTGGACCTGCCGCCGGACCGTGCCCTGTCCTTCGCCATCGATCCCCTGTCGCTGACCCGGATCGACCATATCCCCGGCGGCGGCTGGCGCATCGGCCCGGTTGGCGCCTGACGTCACATGAACGTCTTGACCAGATCGACGGTGGAGCGCTGGCCCAGGGCATCGAAATTGGCGGCGAGCCAATGCTGCCCGGCCGCGCGGCCGATGCCGAACAGATAGTCGACAAAGGGCCGGTCAACCGCCAGTTTGGATGACGCGCCCAGGGATTCGAGCGTTCGCTCATCCTCGATCATGTGAATCAGCATGGATTTATAAAGGCTGGCGTCCAGTTGCCCGCCTTCGATCAGGCGGGAAATGAAATGCACCGCACGCATCTCCCGCATCAGGGAGGAGTTGAAGCTGATCTCTGCCGCCCGATCCAGAATATCGCGCGCCGTCACCGGCACCTGTTCGCGGTAGAGCGGATTGATCTGGATGATCACCACATCGCGCGCCGTGCAGCCATAGATCACGGGAAACAGCGCCGGGTTGCCCATGTAGCCGCCATCCCAATACGGCTCGCCATCGATCCACACGGTTTGGAACAGAAACGGCAGGCAGGCCGACGCCATCAGCACATCGGTCGACAGGTCTTCCTTTTCGAATACCTTGATCTTGCCGCTGCGCACATGGGTGGCACCGATGAACAGCTTGACTGTGGCCGAGGTACGCAGCATCTCGTAATCGATCAGATCGTCCAGCACAGCGCGCAGCGGATTCCAGTTGAAGGGATTGAGCTGATAGGGGGACAGCAGGCGGCTCATCATGTCGAACCAGACATAGCCGGGTAGGCCATCCAGCCGCCATTGCCCCTGCATCTGGTCCAGCGGCGTGCGGTGAACCGGGCTCGCCTCGCCAATCTCGGCCACCTTGTGCCAGAACTGGCGCAGGGCCGCCCGCCCGCCGGACCGGCCATCCTGGGCCAGCCCATGGGCCATCACCACCGCATTCATCGCTCCGGCGCTGGTACCGGTAATCCCGTCGAATTCCAGGCGCCCGTCTTCCAGCAGGGCGTCCAGCACGCCCCAGGTAAAGGCGCCATGCGCCCCGCCGCCCTGCAGCGCCAGATTGACGATCTTGTGCTGTACCATGGCCGCCAGCCCTTATTTCTGCCGTTGTCTCGGTCTCTACGGCCTGAACACGAAATAGACCGCGCCGAGCAAGCACAGGGCGGCAGCGGCGTGGTTCCAGCGCAGCGCCTCGCCCAGATACAGGATGGAAAACCCGGCGAACACCACCAGCGTGATCACTTCCTGCATCATTTTCAACTGTGCGGCGGAAAAACTCTCATGCCCCCAGCGGTTGGCGGGCACCTGCAGGCAATATTCGAAGAAGGCGATGCCCCAGGATACCAGGATCACCTTCCACAACGCCTCATCCTTGAACTTGAGATGGCCGTACCAGGCCAGGGTCATGAAGATATTGGACGCAATCAGCAGCAGAACTGTCAGCATGGGGCCCCCGGACGAAAAGAAGGACCGAGGGTGACCCGCCAGACCGGGCGCGAACAAGTACCAAAAAGACAGCGGGTTAAAATTCGACGGAGATCTGAACCGCAAGCACCACCGCAACCAGGACCAGTGCGCTAAAGCCACCCATCAGGGCGGTGGTCACCGTTATCAGCGCATCCCATTCCGTGTAGTTCTCACGATAGCGGTTCTGCATGGCTGATCTCTCGACTGGAGGAGAACATCGGATTAGGAAATTATTAATAAACTCTTGTGACGGGTTTGCCTAGTCCGATTTGGATTCGGGTCTGGCTTATTTGGGTCAGCCTTCTTTGGGTTCGGCATACCGGCACGGCCTGAAGCGAACCGTGCCGGCACGCCGTTGCCGCCGTTAGGCGTTGAAGATCCACCCGGCCTGGAACGTGCTGGTGCTGACCTGCTGCAGCAGAATGGTATCGCCGGAGGACAGGGTGATCAGGGTATCCCGGCCCGAAGCCGTCACCGTCCACTGCAACCCGCCTTCGATCGCGATCCGGTCGCCCGCCGTCCCCGAGAAATCGGTGATGGTGTCGTTGCCGGCGCCGGTGCCGAACACGAAGCGGTCCGCATCGCTGTTGCCGGTCAGCCGGTCATTGCCGGCAGCGCCGCGAATGGTGTCGGCGCCGCGGCCGGCATCGACGACATCGTCGCCCAGGCCGCCGAAGATATTGTCGGCCCCGTCGCCGGCCATGATCATATCGACGCCCTTGCCGCCATAGATCAGGTCATTGCCGCCGGCGCCGTCGATGGTGTCCATGCCCTGGCCCGCGCGGATTTCGTCATCCCCGTCGCCGGCATTGATGATATCGATGCCCTGGAAGGTCTGGATCGTATCGTTTCCGGCCAGTGTATGAATCAGGTCGGGTGCATTGCTGCCGACGTAATTATCCGCGCCGAGGAACAGCGACTTGGTCGGCGTCGTCATGTCGAAACTGTTGTTGTACCCGGTACCGGTGACTTCCAGACCGCCGAACGAATTGCGGATCGCATAGCCGGTGAAGGTGCCGGAGGCATTGCCCGCGCTGTCATAGGTGAAGGCGCCGGTATAGGTGATGTTCCAGCCGGTGCTGTAGGTATAGGTCAACGACGTCGCGCCGCGGGCGCTGATTGCACCGGCGCCCGTGCCGAAAAACGCATGCACCCCTTCCATAGGACCTGCAACCAGGAACTGCCCCCCAATCTCGGAGGCGGGATTAATGGTCGTCGTCGGCATATTGCACTCCAGCATAGATGTAAGTCATCGAGTCAGGGACTGAAACCGGCTTTACCGATCCATCGCCTAAGCCCTCGTAAATAAATCATTTACTGTCTTACAAGCAAGGTGATTCGGCTGTGAGCAATATCGGCAAAATACTTCAATTTGTTTATTTAACTTCCGATATTTATTATTCCAATTCAATCTACCTATTGGTTTATGAACGCCCGAAAAAAACCTGAAAGAGCAAAAGACAGCTTCGGCCCCGCCGCGAATGCGATGCGGTTTTCAGGGAGAATGCGAATTTTTTAGGAGAGATTGGCGGATGGGGAGGGATTTGAACCCCCGATACCCGTAAAGGTATGCCGCATTTCGAGTGCGGTGCATTCAACCACTCTGCCACCCATCCGCGGGTGCTCTTGGCGTGCGGGGCGGGACCATAGCCAAACTCCTCTGCCGCCGCAAGGTGTTTGTCGTGTATGACGGCGATCGCCGTCGGGGGGCGGCCTGGAGTAGAGATTTTGAGTCAAGCCCGGCACGCAAGCGCCTGGATTTGAGTCGAAATTCCGCCCGATCCGGCAGAGATTCCGTTTGACGCCGCCGCACCAATCGGTATAGTGCCGCGTCTTCAAGCGACGTGAAAGCGCCGCTACACCCGTTTATTCCGTGTTCCGAGCCAGAGAAATAGCCATGTACGCAGTGATCAAGACCGGTGGCAAGCAGTACCGGGTTGCCCAGAACGATGTGGTCACGGTCGAAAAGATCGAGGCCGAAGCCGGGGCCAAAGTGACCCTGAACGACGTGCTGATGATCGCTGATGGCGACAAGCTGACCCTGGGCGACAAGCTGGCCAAGGCGTCGGTCACGGCGGAAGTGGTCGAACAGACCCGCGGCCCGAAGGTCATCATCTTCAAGAAGCGCCGCCGGCAGAATTCGCGCCGCAAGAACGGCCATCGTCAGGACCTGACGGTTCTGAAGATCACCGGCATCTCGGCTGCCTAACGGCCCGGCGTCACACGAGTTTGTAAGGAGTAGATCATGGCTCATAAAAAAGCAGGCGGTAGCTCCCGCAACGGTCGCGACTCGGAAGGCCGTCGTCTTGGCGTCAAGAAGTTCGGCGGTGAAACCGTGCTGGCCGGCAACATTCTGATCCGTCAGCGCGGCACCAAGTACAAGCCGGGCAAGAATGTCGGCATTGGCCGCGATCACACCCTGTTCGCCCTGATCAACGGCGTGGTGAAGTTCACCAAGTCGGCTAAGGGCACCAGCATCGCGATCGAGCCGGCCGCCGCCTAACGCTTCCTCAAGCGTCGCGGCGCCGCACCCCCAAGGCAGCCGAAAGGCGCCGGGGATCAAGAGACGCGGATCAAAGGCTGAAAAAGGGGGGATGGGCAACCATCTCCCCTTTTGGTTATTGCATTTTGCGCTCTGCGTCCCGTTTGCCGCGTCGCGTTGGCTGCGTCCTGTTCTCGCTGTGCGATGCTGTCTGTCAGACCCTAATACGGACCCGTTCGATGAAATTTCTCGACCAAGCCAAGATCTACCTGCGCAGCGGCAATGGCGGCCCGGGCTGCGTTGGATTCCGGCGGGAAAAGTTCATCGAATATGGCGGCCCCGATGGTGGCAATGGCGGGCGCGGCGGCGATGTCTGGTTCGAAGCGGTGGAGAACCTGAACACCCTGATCGATTTCCGGTACAAACAGCATTTCGAAGCGCGCAACGGCCAGCATGGCTCGGGCCGGAACCGGACCGGCGCGGATGGGGACGATATCGTGATCCGGGTCCCGGTCGGCACCCAGATCATGGACGAAGACAATAAAACCGTGCTGCTGGACATGGTGGAGCCGGGCCAGCGTGTGCGCCTGCTGAAAGGCGGCGATGGCGGGTTCGGCAATGCCCATTACAAATCCTCCACCAACCGGGCGCCGCGCCAGTCAACCCCAGGCTGGCCGGGGCAGGAGCTGTGGGTCTGGCTACGGTTGAAGCTGATCGCCGATGCCGGGCTGGTTGGCCTGCCCAATGCCGGGAAGTCCACCTTCCTGGCCGCCTGTACCGCCGCGCGGCCGAAGATTGCCGATTACCCCTTCACCACCCTGAAGCCGCAACTGGGCGTGGTCCGGGTCGATGACCGCGAATTCGTCCTGGCCGATATTCCCGGCCTGATCGAAGGCGCCCATGAAGGCGCCGGCCTGGGTACCCGGTTTCTGGGCCATGTCGAACGCTGCCGGGTGCTGCTGCACCTGGTCGATGGTACGGCGGAGGATGTGGCGGAACATTACCGGATCGTACGGGGGGAACTGGATGAATATGGCCATCATCTGACCGAAAAGGTGGAGCTGGTCGCCCTCAACAAGGTCGATGCCTTGTTGGACGAGGAGATCGAGGAAAAGCGCGCTGCCCTGATGGACGCGGCGGGGGTGTCGGTGGTGCATGTGCTGTCAGGCGCGACCGGCAAGGGCGTGCTGGACCTATGCCGTCGCCTGCTGACCGTGATCGACCAGGAAAAGGCCGCCGAAGAGGAAGAAGCCGCCCGCGCCGCCGGGCACCAGCCCAAACCCTATGCGCCCTAAGGGCTAACCATGACCGGACCCGCCACCCAAGACGCCACCTCCCGAGACGCCGCGACCGAAACTTCGCCTGCAAGCCTGCCCCGCCTGTCGGATGCGCGCCGGCTGGTGGTCAAGATCGGCTCAGCCCTGTTGGTCGATCAGCAGACCGGCATGCTGCGCCGGGCCTGGCTGGAAGCGCTGGCGGACGATATCGCCGGTCTGCGCCGCGCCGGGCTGGATGTGGTGGTCGTCACCT
>CAYRWZ010000016.1:0-5950 GCA_964428065.1 uncultured Comamonadaceae bacterium
CATGAAATAGCGCGTCATGTCCGGGTGGGTGACGGTCAGCGGACCGCCCGCTGCCAGCTGGCGCTGAAACAGCGGCACCACCGACCCGGTCGAGCCCAGCACATTGCCGAACCGCACTGTGATGAAGCGGGTGGAGCGGCCCTCATCCTGCTCCTCATCCTGGCCCAGATCCAGCGCCTGGCACCAGCTTTCGGCCAGCCGCTTGGTCGCCCCCATGATGTTGGTCGGGTTGACCGCCTTGTCGGTGGAAATCATCACCATGGCCTCCACCCCGTGGGCCAGGCACAGGTCCGACAGGGTGCGGGTGCCGATGACGTTGGTCAGCACATATTCCGGGATATTCACGGCGGCTTCGGCCATCGGCACATGTTTCAGCGCCGCAGCGTGAAACACGATCTGCGGCGCTGCTTCGGCAAAAATCTGGGCCATCCGCTCTCGGCTGCGGATATCGGCCAGCACCTGATGGCGCGGCACATCAGGCGATTGTTCGGCCAGATCGCGGTCGATGCTGTAGAGGGCAAATTCGGACTGTTCCACCAGGGTCAACGCCGCCGGCGACAGGCGCGCCAGCTGCCGCACCAGTTCCCCGCCGATGGAGCCCCCCGCCCCCGTCACCAGCACCCGCTTGCCGTTGACCAGGCGGGCCACTGCTTCCCGGTCCAGCGCGGCCTGGGGGCGGCCCAGCAGGTCTTCGATATCGATCGGGCGCGGGTCGATCTTCTGATGGTCGCGGCGGAAATCGGTCAGCTTGGGCAGGCGGGCCAGGGGCAGGGCCAGCCGGTCGGCCACCTCCAGCATCGCGCGCACCGTATCGGGCGGCAGATGATCGCGCGCCAGGATCAGGCGCTGCGGCGCGATATGCCGGTCGGCGAGTTCCTGCACCACCCGGTCGATATCCTCCAGCCTGCCATGGATTGCAACGCCACGAATCGATTGGCCGATGCGGCGGCCCTTATCGTCGATGATGCCGATCACCCGGTACAGCGCGCCGGGGCGGCCCATGGCGCGGATGAACAATTCGGCCTCGTCGCCCGCGCCGATCAGCAGCACAGGAATCCGCCCGGCTTCCGGCGTGCGGCGCAGCAGGTTGCCGATATGCTTGTCCTTGACCGCGCGATAGCCAAGGCGCGGGGCGACCAGCAGGAAAATCAGCAGGAACCACGACATGACCAGCGATGACCGGGGGATATCCTGCCCGCGCGTCACCAGAAACAGCGCCAGCGTGGTCAGCAACACCACCAGCGTCGCCGCCTTGACGATCGCGATCACATCGTCCAGCGAGGCATAGCGCCAGATGCCGCGATACAGGCCGGACAGGCGGAACACCAGGGCGGCAATCCCGGTGAACACGCCCAGCCCGATGGTCAGGGCTTCGGGCATCTGGACATGGGCATCCGGCCCCAAGCGCAGATAGACGCTGGCGGCAAAGGCCAGCGCCGCCATGAAAACATCGTGCAGCAAGGCCAGATGGGCGCGATGCATCCTATGCCTTTCCTGACGGGCCGCAGAACGGGCGGCGGGTCGATGCCGTAGAGGCCGGTTTTGTTCGGGCCGAGACTACCACCACAGCCGTCCCCGCTGAAGCTGCCAAAGCGCAAGCCCGACCAGCGCGCCCGCCGGGGCCAGCAGCCAGCCGCCGCCCCATCCGGGTTGCGCTGCGGCAAAGGCCAGGGCGATCAACCCCAGGTTGGTCCGGCCGATGAACGCGGCGACCCGGCTGTGCGACAGGCCCGCCTGCACGGCCTGCTGATAGAAATGCTGCCGGTGCGCCTGCCACAGCTTTTCCCCGCGCGCCGCCCGGCGCAGCAGGGTCAATGTGGCATCGGCGGCATAGTAGAGCGGCAGGATCAGCGCGGCGGCGAACAGGCCGGTCAGCGCCAGTTTCAGCAGCAGCCAGCCAAGGCAGAAGCCCAGCGGGATCGACCCGACATCGCCCATGAACACCCGCGCCGGATGCCAGTTCCACACCAGGAACGCCAGCGCCAGCGCGGCCACCCCGCCGCCGAACCCGACGAACCACAGATCCTGTGTGGCAAGCGCGATCAGCGCCACCCCCAGCCCCAGACTGGCCGTTTCGGTGCCGGTGATGCCGTCGATCCCGTCCATGAAATTGTACAGATTGACGAACCAGACCCAACCGAGGCCGATCAAAATCCGTTCCAGCCACAGTGGCAGCACCGGGTGGAACAGGGTGGCATCGGCGGGCAGCAGGATCAGCACCGTTGCGACCGCCGCCCCGTGAACGCCGAAGCGCAGCCCGGCGGGCAGGGGGGTCAGATCGTCGATAAAGGACAGCAAGGCCAGCGCCAGAGTGCCGCCCAGCACCCAGGGAACTTCCGCCGGGGTGGACGGCGCGATCAGCGGCAGCGCCAGCATCAGCAGGGCCAGACTTGGCAGCAGGCCAAGCCCGCCGCCGCGCGGCGTTGGTACCGTGTGGGAGCTGCGATGGTTGGGGCGGTCCAAAATCTGGCGGCGGCGCAGCCACCAGGTCGCCGCGCCCACGCCGGCCCAGCCCAGCACAGCGCAGGCCGCAATCAGGATCAGCAGGGGAAGCCACCAGATCGTCATCGTGCCGCCTTATACGGCGGCACGGCGCATCTGTCAGCCCAATCCTTGGGCTAAATCTTAGGTCACATCCTCGTCATCGCCATCGGGGCCGATGCCGCCGGCCGAAACCGCAGCGGCGGCCGCGCCGCTGGACAGCGTGCCGTGGGACGCAGCAGAACCGAGGGCGGTCGCCCCACGGCCTTCCAGATAGGTCATCAGCGAGCCTTCGATTTCCTCGATCGTACGGAAGACCAGCTTTTCCAGTTCCTTCAGCCGGGCATCGTAGGTGGCGAAGGTCAACCGGCCCATCGGGTCGCGGAAGGCAGAGCCGAGAATGGCGTCGTTTTCGGCAATCAGATAGCCGGGGGCGGCCTGGCCGCGGCCAAGGCTGTAGTTCACGACATGGGATTTGATCGGCATTGGCCTTGGATCCTGTTTGCTGCACCGGAAAAATAAATCTGGCATGCAGCCTAGCACGCCCATCCCGCCGCTCGAACCCCTGTGATACGCCTTGGCTGCAATACATCTGGCCACACGTCTGGCCCGCATTGGCGGCGGGGTCTTAGACCGGGCCATAGAATAGGCGGGACTTTTCAAGGGGCTTCGGCTATCCTTGTTGCTTCCTTTTAACAACCGACCCGATGGTCATGTCCAGCGACGCCCATAGTAGACGCCGCCTGAAAGTTTTTCCCGCCCCCCGTTTGGCTATTCCCCGTTTGGCTATTCCCCGTTTGGCTATTCCCCGTTTGGATCCGATCCGGCTTCGGGTTTTCGTGGCTGGGGGCATAGCATGATCCTGAAACTGACGGTCGTTCTGGCCCTGATTCTGGTTAACGGCCTGTTCGCCATGGGTGAAATGGCGATTGTGTCGGCACGCAAGGCGCGGCTGGATCGGCTGGCCAAGCTGGGGCACAAGGGCGCGCGCCGGGCGCTGCGCCTGTCGGAACATCCGACCGATATGCTGTCCACCGTGCAAATCGGCATCACCCTGGTCGGCGTGCTGACCGGGGCGGTCGGCGGGGTGACCCTGTCCGACGATCTGGCCGTCTGGCTGG
This sequence comes from uncultured Comamonadaceae bacterium, assembly GCA_964428065.1. Classification (GTDB taxonomy): domain Bacteria; phylum Pseudomonadota; class Alphaproteobacteria; order Elsterales; family Elsteraceae; genus CAYRWZ01. The sequence goes on from CAYRWZ010000016.1 coordinate 3,603, forward strand.
CCGATATTCCGATGCTGGCGGGGTATTCCGACGATCTGGCGTTCCTGATCGTCGTGGTTGGCCTGTCCTATATCAGCCTGATCCTGGGCGAATTGGTGCCGAAGCGCCTGGCCCTGGCCCATCCGGAGCGGATTTCCTCTGCCCTTGCCGGGTTCATGGGCTTCATGTCCACCGCCGCCCGCCCGGCCATCTGGTTTCTGTCGCGCTCGACCGAACTGGTGCTGAAGCTGATCCCGGTGCGTGCGTCCGATGAAGCGCCGGTGACGGACGAGGAAATCCGCACCCTGATGCGTCAGGGGGCCGAGGCCGGCGCTTTCCATGAGGCGGAACAGGCAATCGTCGATATGACGCTGAAGCTGGGCGACCGGCGGGTCAGTGCGTTGATGACGCCGCGCACCCAGATCGAATTTCTGGATGTGCAGGAGCCGTGGCTGGCCAATCTGGAGCGGATCAAGGCCAGCCCGCGCTCCCGCTTTCCGGTCATCGATGGCGATGTCGCCCACATTCTGGGCGTGATCCAGGTCAAGGATATGCTGGCCGACAGCCTGTCCGGCCAGGCGATCGACCTGCGCGCCTATGTTCGCCCGCCGGTCTTCGTGCCGGAAACCGCCATGGCGCTGAAAGTGCTGGAACAGTTCAAGCAGACCGGCGCCGCCATGGCCCTGATCGTCGATGAATATGGCGATCTGCAGGGGCTGGTGACCCTGAACGACATGCTGGAGGCCCTGGTCGGTGATATCGCCGAAGAAGAAGGCGAGGATCAGCCGAGCTGGGTCAAGCGGGCCGATGGCAGTTTCCTGATCGACGGTATGATGCCGCTGGACGAGGTGCGCGACATTATCGGCGCCGAGGCGCTGCCGGGGGCCGATGACAGCACGATCCAGACGCTGGGCGGCTATATGATGGCGCTGATGAAGCGCGTGCCGGCGGCGGGCGATGTGGTGGAAAACCAGGGATTCCGGTTTGAAATCATGGATATGGATGGCCGCCGGGTCGATAAGGTGCTGGTCGTCCTGCCGCCCGATAGCGAACCGGTCGAGGGCTGACTGTTTCCCGTCTGGGTCGCCCATTAACCATAAGTTGATTTTCTTTCCCGCACCCTTGTGAAATCTGGCATGCGCCTTGCCTTTTCCCGGGCGCGCCGTCTGACCGGGCGGCAAGACCAGAAACAAAACCGGGGGGCGGGGAATGCGGTGGATGGCAGGCGCGCGGGCGGCGGCATATGGTTTGGCGGTGCTGGCTATCACGGTTGGACCCGCCGGGGCGCAGGGCGTCGCCCCAGCAGCTCCCGATCTTGCCGCCCGGCTGGCGGTGCTGGAGCAGACCCAGACCAATCTGAATTTCGTCTGGACCATGGCGGCTGCGGCGCTGGTGCTGCTGATGCAGGCCGGGTTCCTGCTGCTGGAAGCGGGTCTGGTGCGGTCGAAGAACTCTATCTCCGTCGCCCAGAAGAACATGATCGATTTCGTCGTTGCGACGGCGTGCTTCGGGCTGGTCGGGTTCGCCTTGATGTTCGGTGCTTCCCAGTCCGGCTGGATCGGCTGGCAGACCGATCTGATGGCGCTGCAGATGCAGGGCGACTGGCCGATCGGGTTTTTCGTCTTTCAGGTCGTCTTTTGCGGCACGGCCGCCACCATCCTGTCCGGCGCGGTGGCGGAACGGATGCGCTTTTCCGCCTATGTCTGCGCCGCCGCCTTCGTTTCCACCATCATTTACCCCGTATTCGGCCATTGGGCGTGGAGCAACCTGCTGACCCCCGAGAATGCCGGCTTCCTGAACTGGCAGGGCTTTATCGATTTCGCCGGATCGTCGGTGGTGCATGCCATCGGCGGCTGGGTCTCGCTGGCGGCCGTCATGGTGTTGGGCCCGCGCATTGGCCGGTTTGACGAGCGGGGGCGCCCGCGCCTGATTCAGGGGCACAGCCCGGTTCTGGCGACCACGGGGGCGTTGGTGCTGTTCGTCGGCTGGATCGGGTTCAACGGCGGGTCGACCACCATCGGATCCCCCGCCATCGGCCCGATCATTTTCCACACCGTGATCGCCGGCGCGGTCGGCTGTCTGGCTGGGACGGCGCTGGGGCGGATGAAGGACGGGCTGTTCCGCCCGGACCGGGCGATCAACGGCCTGCTGGGCGGGCTGGTCGGCATTACGGCGGGCTGCGCAGCGGTCGATGTGAATGGGGCGCTGGCGATTGGCCTGACCAGCGGCATCGTCTCCTATCTGGCGACCGAATTGCTGGAACGGGTGTTCAAGTTGGACGATGCCGTTGGCGCGATCCCGGTTCACGGGTTTTGCGGGGCCTGGGGCACGCTGGCGGTCGGCTTCTTCGCGCAGGACAGCGCCCTGTT
>CAYRWZ010000016.1:5960-28059 GCA_964428065.1 uncultured Comamonadaceae bacterium
GGGCAGCCGCCTGGACCAGATCCTGGTGCAGGGGCAGGGGGTTCTGGTTGGTTTTGCCTGGGCCTTCGGCCTGGGCTGGCTGTTCTTCAAATCCCTGGACCGGATCATGCCCAAGGGCCTGCGTGTCTCGCGCGAGGATGAGCTGGCGGGCCTCAATGTCTCGGAGCACGGCACCAGCCTTGGCACGGGGGAGTTGTTGTCGCGCCTGCTGGAACTGTCGCGCGGCAAGGCCGATCTCGCCACCCGGCTGGAGGAAGGCACCGCCGAAGAGGCCCAGGAACTGGGGTTCGCCTATAACCGGGTGATCGACCGGGTGGAGGCGATGGTCAAGACCATCGACACCAATGCCCGCGCCTTGCACGGCACGGCGGCCGATCTGCTGGCCATGGCCGCCGATATTGCCGAAAAATCCGATTTCACCCTGCGCCAGTCCGGCGCGGTGGAGGCGACCGCCAAGGATGTTTCAGCCCGGATCGCGTCAATGGCGGCAGCGGTAGGCGCGGTGCATGGGCAGGCAACGCAGGTGGCACAGTCGGCACGCGCCATGTCGGCCCATGTGGAGCAAAGCGCCAGCGATACGGAGCGGGTGGCCGAGGCGATCCGCGCCATCGACCGGCAGACCCAGGCGGCGCGCGGAACGGTTACCAATGCCTTGGAACAGGCGGCAGAGGCGGACCGGACAGTGCAAGCGCTGGGCGCGGCGGTGGGGGATATCGGCGGCGTGCTGGGCCTGATCCGGGAAATCGCGGAACAGACCAACCTGCTGGCCCTCAACGCCACCATCGAGGCGGCGCGGGCGGGAGAGGCGGGCAAGGGCTTCGCCGTCGTCGCCGGGGAGGTCAAATCCCTGGCCAATCAGACTGCCGCCGCCGTGGGCGATATCGAGGCGCGGGTGGCGCGCATCCAGGGCGAAGCCGGTGGGGCGACCAAGGCAATCCGCAGCATCGCAACCGTGATGGCGGATGTGTCGCACGGTGTCGAGGCGATCAGCAGCGCGGTGGCCGAACAGGCCCAGGCGACCCAGGAAATCACCGCCAGCACAGGCCGCGCCCGCAGCGAAGCAACCCAGGCGCTGGCCGCCATCGAAGGGGTGGCCGAGCGGGCGACCGACGCCAATCGCACGGCCGAACCGGCCCTGGTCGGCAGTGCCGAAATGGTGGGCGGCATGGGCAATCTGCGCAACGCCGCCGATGCGGTCAGCACCGATGCGCAGCGGCTGAACGATCTGGCGGTTCAGATCGACCGCATCGCCGAAAGCATGGTGCAGACGGTCGCCAGCCTGTCGCGCGGCCCGCGGCAGATGAGTCCGGGATAGAGAGGGTTTGTTAATCCAGGGGTGATTGAATAGCGGTGTATTGCCGGAAAAAGAGGCATCGCATGCTCGGATTTTTCGCTCGACACACCCGCCGCCGCGATCCCAGGCCAATGCTGGCATGGGGGGCACATGATGTGCGCGCCATCATCGGCAAGGATGAATACCGGATCATCGATCTGTCTTTGGGCGGCGCACGGGTTCAGCCGCTTGCGCCCGATCCGGTTCCGGCGGCGGGCGACACGCCCCGTCGCCCGGGCGAGGCGCTGGCCCTTCTGGTCGTACCGCCCGATAGCAGCGGCCTGCGCCCCTTTGCCGCCAGCGTGGCCCTGTTGCGGATGGACCCGGACGGCATTCTGGCCCTGCGGTTCGACAGCCGCGACGATGTGACGATGCTGTACCTCAATCACCTGATCCAGACGCTGACCGCGTTGGAAGAACAGGTTTTGGCCGGATAGCCGTTGTCAGGCCCCCATTCTCAGGCCCCGATTCTTAGGCCCCATCATCAGGCCAGGGCGGCAGCCTGTACCCGGCGGAAGGAATCCAGCAGCATCTCGCGGCTCAGGTCGCGCACGATCAGCACGATCCGGCTGCGCCGATCATCATCCGGCCAGGCGGGCAGATCGACCGGCGGGTGGAACAGGTGCTGCACCCCATGCACAGCAACCGGATGGTCCTTGTCGCGCAGGTTCAACAGGGCTTTCAGGCGCAGCACATCTTCCCCCCGCTGGCTGGTCAGGCTTTCCACCCACAGGCAGAAGCCATCCCAGTCCACCGGCTGGTCCCAGGTCAGGCAGATGGCCTGAATCCGCTCATCGTGGCGGTTCACGTCATGGTGATGCCCATGATTATGCCCATGATTATGGCCGTGGTCATGTCCGTGGTGCCGGTGATCCGCCTCCAGCGCGGCGGCGCGCAGCCAGGATTGCACGTCCAGCGATTTGGTGCGGGGATTGTACAGGCCGATATCGAACAGGGCCTGCACCGGGGCATCGGGCGGCAGGATCGGCGTGCTGGGGTTCAGCGCGCTCAGCCGGGCCGTGATGGCGGCAATTGCGTCCGGCGATGCGATATCCTGCTTGGTCAGGATGATGCGGTCGGCGACGGCGGCCTGTTTCACCGCCTCCACCTGCCGGTCCATGGTCGCCGATCCGGTGACGGCATCGACCGTGGTGATCACGCCATCCAGTCGGTAATAGGCCGATACGATCGGGTCTTCCATCAGCGTGTGCAGAATCGGCGCCGGGTCGGCCAGGCCGGTGGTTTCGATCACCACCCGGCTGAAGTCCGGCACCTCGCCGCGCACGCGCTTCAGCGTCATGGTGCGCAGGGTGCGGGCCAGATCCGATTGAATGGTGCAACACAGGCAGCCCGACGCCATCACCACGGTATTGGCATCCACCTGTTCGACGAACAGATGATCCAGCCCGATTTCGCCAAATTCGTTGATCAACACCAGCGTATCGCGCATGGCCGGATCGGCCAGCAGCCGGTTCAGCAGCGTGGTCTTGCCGCTGCCCAGAAAGCCGGTCAGCACAGTGACGGGCAGCAACTGGCTGGTCAGATCGACGGAAATCGCCTTGTCCATGGTTCAGTCCCTCGGGCCGGCATGCGGCCTAAACGCCCTTTGAAACCGGGGCGGAGAAGATGGCTGCGCGGCCGTCTTCGGCCCCGCACAGCATGTGGTCGCCGTCGCGACTCCAGGTGATTGCGGTGATCGGGCCGCGCTTGGTGACCTGAAACTTGCCGCCCTGCCGGGTGGCCAGATCGACCAGTGCCAGATTGCCATCCTCGAACCCGCAGGCCACCATCGGAGTAGAGGGGTGGCAGGCAACGCGGGTGACCAGCGATCCCTTGCCGTCGATCAGTTCCAGCGGCGGACGGCCCTCCGGCCCAGGACCATCGAATGGCCAGGCGACCAGCAGATCGGCGCCCGAGGTCGCCAGCCATTGGCCATCGGCGGAAAAGTCGAGGGATTTAACCTTACTGGGATACCCGGCCATGCGCATTTCGCGCCCGTCGATCAGCCGCCAGCCATGAATATCCATTTCCTGGGTCGAGGTGGCGACATGGCTGCCGTCCGGGGCAATGGCGATCGCCAGGTGAGAGCCTTTCCAGGCAAGGCGCGTCGGCTCTGCCGCCGGGTCCTGCACCGACCACAGGGTGACGCCGCCATAATGCGCCGCCGCCAGATAGGGCGGTTGCAGGCGCAGGGCGGCAATCGTGCTGGGATGGGGGCCGAACTGATGGCGCGGCGTGCCGTCGGCACCGATCAGATGCACTGTCTTGCCCAGGCCATAGGCGATCCCGCCATCGTCGAGCACCACCAGGGTTTCGATCCACTGGTTGGGATGGCGCGCCAGCTCGACCATGCTGTCATCGGGCAGAATGCGCAGCACGCGGCCATCGTCACCGCTGCTGACGAAGCCGCCATCAGGATGCGCAGCCAGAACCGTTACCGCGCCTTTGTGCGCGTCGATGCTGCGTTCTATCTTCTGCTCTTGCGTGGCGAAGGGCACCAGGCGGATCTGTCCGTTCGCCAGGCCGAAGGCGCCGGTTGTCTGCGCCCAATCGGCGGCAACGGCGGTGACCATGCTGCCGAAGGACCAGGTTGTGCGGGTCGGCTGCATGGTCATTTTGCTGCGCAGGCCAGGAAGCCGTCGCGCAAGGCGGCCTCGTCCAGATCGCGCCCGATGAACACCAGGCGGCTTTCGCGCGTATCGCGGCCGCGCCACGGGTTGCCCCAGGAATGGGCCAACTGCATGTGGACGCCCTGGAATACGAACCGGCGGTTGGCCCCGGCCACGTTCAGAATGCCCTTGGACCGGAAGATATCCTGCCCGCGCACCTGCAACAGCGCACCGATCCAGCTTTCGAACTTGTCGGGGTCGATCGGTCGGTCGGTCTGTAGGCTGACACTGCCGACGCCGCTGGCGTGGCGATGCCCATGGTCATGCCCGTGATCATGATCGTGGTGATGGTCATGCCCACAGCTATCGTCGCAGGCATGATCATGGTCATGGTGGTGATGATCGTCTTCCGGCTCCAGGAAATGCGGGTCCAGGGCCAGGGCGCGGTTGAGGTCGAACGCGCCGCGATTCAGCACCTCCGCCAGTGGCAGATCGCAGTTCGTGGTGCGGTGGATCGGGGCGAAGCGGTTGATGGTGCGGATCTCCCGCTCCACCGCAGCCAGGGCCTCCGGCGAGACCAGATCGGTTTTGTTCAGCAGTATGACATCGGCAAAGGCGATTTGCTGCACCGCCTCATCGCCATCGCCCAGGTGCATGTGAAGATGCTTGGCATCGACCACGGTGACGATGGCATCCAGCCGCGAGCGGTCTTTCACTTCCTCGTCGGCGAAGAAGGTTTGCGCCACCGGGGCAGGGGCGGCCATGCCGGTGGTTTCCAGAATGATGCCGTCGAATTCCTTGCCCCGCCGCACCAGGCCCGAGACGATGCGGATCAGATCGCCGCGCACGGTGCAGCAGATGCAGCCATTGTTCATTTCGAACACTTCTTCATCGGTCTGCACCACCAACTGATCGTCGATCCCCAGTTCGGCGAATTCGTTGATGACGACCGCATATTTCTTGCCGTGCTGTTCGGTCAGGATGCGGTTCAGCAGGGTGGTCTTGCCAGACCCCAGAAAGCCGGTAAGGACAGTGACGGGCAATTGCATGGTTGGGATGCCTTTGGCTTGGCGACGCTGCAAGCGGCGATTACGGGTAAGGTGAAGCATATAGTCGAGGGGGCGGGCCGCGTCACCCCCTGATGGCGGGATGGCCCCCGCGCGGTTGATCGTCGCCGCATAATATGCGGCGGGGAGTCAGGCTAAGAAAATCCTATTCGCTGACGCCTCGGGTAACGTCCAGCGCACAGAATTCGGTTGTATCTGATTTACGAAGGGTGCCGGAATGCCGTTGAAACCGCATCGTTACGAACCCGTGCTTGGCTCGGTCATGCCGCGTTTCTCCTCGCTGGCCACCTTCATGCGCCTGCCCTATCTGGAAGATCCGGCGCTGGTCGATATTGCGCTGATCGGCGTGCCGTTCGACAGCGGCACCACCAACCGCGCCGGGGCGCGCCATGGCCCGCGTGAAATCCGCAATATGTCCAGCATGATGCGGCGGATCAACCCGGCCTCCGGCCTGTCGCCGTTCGAGCTGACCGCCGTTGCCGATCTGGGCGATGTGTCGATCAATCCGGTCGATGTCGACATTTCGATGCAGCGGATCGAGGAGTTTTTCGCCAAGGTCCACGCGGCCGGGGCGGCGCCGCTGGCGGCGGGCGGCGATCATCTGATCACCCTGCCGATCTTCCGCGCCATTGCCCGCCATCGTCCGGTTGGCATGGTCCATTTCGATGCCCATTCCGATACCACCGACAGCTTTTTCGGCGGCAGCAAGTTCACCCACGGCACCCCGTTCCGCCGTGCGGTGGAAGAAGGCCTGCTGGACCCGAAGCGGACGGTGCAGATCGGCATACGCGGCTCGCTCTACATGCCCGACGATCTGGCCTGGGCGCGGGAACAAGGGTTCCGCATCATCACCATCGAAGAATATTTCGATATCGGCGTCGATGCGGTGATTGCCGAAGCGCGCCGCGTGGTCGGCGATGGGCCGACCTATATCAGCTTCGATGTCGATGGCCTCGACCCTGTCTATGCCCCCGGTACCGGCACGCCGGAAATCGGCGGCTATTCAACTTATGATGCGCAGAAGATGATCCGCGGCCTGCAAGGGCTGAACCTGGTCGGCGGCGATGTGGTGGAAGTGGCGCCCCCCTTCGACCAGAACAATTACACCTCGATCGTCGGCGCAACCTTCATGTTCGAAATTCTGTGCGTTCTGGCCGAAGCCGTGCATCGCCGGGGCGGCGCACTCGGCTGATCGGCTCAACCGATCGCCTCAACCGTTTGGGGACGGCCTATACCGCCCGTTCCATGTAGCGCGCATCGGTGCCATAGCTGACTAACTTGGCCGTCAGGGCCGGGGTTTCCACCACAGCGAATCCCTGCCGCTGCCAATAGGGGGCCGACCCGTTGACGGCGGTCAGGGCCAGCACGCCCAGGCCGTGCCGTTGGGCGACCGTGTGCAGAATCGGCATCAGGCGGGTGCCGAAGCCATGGCCGCGTGCGTCTGGCAGCAGGGCGATATCGTGCAGATACAGGCACTCCGCCCCGCCCGGTAGCTTACTCGGCAGAGTACCCAGAAGACTGTCCAGCGCCGGGGGTTGGAACCGGTGCCAGGCGTGGCACACGGCATAGCCGACCGCTGCGCCATCGGCTTCGGCAATCCAGCAGCCATCGGGGAACAGGCGTTGCCGTTCGGCAGGGATCTCCGGCCGTTCTGGGAACAGTGGATGGACGATATCGGCGATGGCATTGACCCGGTCGATATCGCCCGCCTGCATCGGTCGCCAATGGGCCTGACCTTGTGATGCCATGGGTTTTGTCACGCGACTGTCCCGCCCAATTCGTGCCGCAGCCGATCCAGACAGGCGGCGCGATCCGCCGTGCAGCCGCCCGCCTCCCACCAGCGCTCCACCGCAGCCAGGGCCTTGCCCAAGGACGGTCCGGGGGCAGCACCCAGGGCCAGGCCATCGGCCCCTTTGATCGGAAAGGGCGGGTCGGTCCAGTCCGCCACCGCCCGCACCCAAGCCGGGGCAATCGGGGCGGCGTTGAGGGCGGCCAGATGCATCCCGCGCTCCACCGCCGCCCGCCCCAGGCGGCGCAGGGCTGTCCAATCGACCGGGCTGGTATAGTCCAGCCGCTCCGCCTCCGCCGCGGCTAGCACGGCCTTGCGCTCTGCCAGGCTGGCGCGCAGATGGGTCAGGATCGCGCCGGGGTCGAAGCTGCGCGGATGCAGGGCCAGCAACCGCACCACCCAATCGGCGGCGGGGAAGGGCAGCGTGGGCGCATGGCTGTCGGGCAAAACGGCGCGCAGCACGCCGGTCCGGTGCATATCGGCCAGGGCCGGGCCGGGATCGGGCAGGCGCAGCAGCTTCTTCACCTCGCTCCACACCCGTTCGACCGACAGGATATCCAGTCGGTCCGCCGCTTCCGCGCAGGCAGCCAGGGTATCCGTGTCGGGTGGCAGGCGGCCATATCCGGCCTGAAAGCGGAAGAAGCGCAGCACGCGCAAATAATCCTCGGCCATCCGCTGGCGGGCATCGCCGATGAAGCGCACCCGTCCGGTCTGAAGATCGGCAAAGCCGCCCACCGGGTCATGCACCCGCCCTGACCCGTCGGCATAGAGGGCGTTGATGGTCAGATCCCGGCGCGCGGCATCGGCGGCCCAATCGTCCGTGAAGGCAACGGTGGCATGGCGGCCATGGCTGGCGACATCGCGGCGTAGGGTCGTCACCTCGAACGGGATATGATCGGCGATCACCGTCACCGTGCCATGGTCGATCCCGGTCGGCAGGGCCTTCAGCCCGGCAGCCTGGGCCAGGTCCATCACCCGGCCCGGATGCAGCGGCGTTGCCAGATCGACATCGCCGACCGGCCGCCCCAACAGGGCATCGCGCACGGCGCCGCCGACAAAGCGGGCCTCTCCCCCCAGCGCCGTCAAGACACGCTGCGGCGGCGCGCCCTGCCACCAGGGGGCAGGCGGCAGATGGGGCTGGCCGTCGGCAGGCGGCACGGGCGGGGGGTGCGTCATCGCTATCGACAGATTAGGGCCGAACCATGCCGCCCGGCTGGATCTTGCCGTCGATCATCTGCGGTGGGCGATAGACGCCGTCCCGATCCTCGGTCCCGAATAGGGAAACCCCGGTCAGCACGATTCCGGCCAGCACCACCCCCGCGCCCAGCAGCAGCACCCAGGGCGCATCGCCCCAGCGCGGCAGATCCTGGCCCGCGCGCGCCGCCGCCTGCCGGGCGAACAGCAGCCACAGGCCATAGAGCAGAATCGGCGTCAGCAAGGGCAGTCCGAACAGCAGGGCCTGACGCATGGGGTTTCAGTCTCCGGGCTAAGGGTATGGCGGCGATGCGCGCAGGGTTTCGGCCAGATTGACCAGCATCCCGGCGGTTGCGCCCCAGATATACCATTGCTGATAGGGCAGCACGAAAAAATGCCGGGTGGTGCCGCGCCAGTCGCGGCTGTGCCGTTCGACATTTGTCGGGTCCAGTACGAAGTCCAGAGGTACCTCGAAGATCTCCGCCACTTCAAACGGGTCGGGCCGCAGGGTCAGGCCGGGCGGCACCAGCCCGACGATCGGCATGACGGCATAACCGGTGGTGGTGTGATAGGGGTCGAGCCGCCCGACCACCTCCACCCGGTCGCGTGCCAGGCCGATTTCCTCCTCCGCCTCGCGCAGGGCGGCGGCTTCCGGGCTGGGGTCGTCGGCCTCGATCCGCCCGCCGGGGAAACTGATCTGCCCGGCATGGTCGGTCAAATGATCGGTGCGCTTGGTCAGCAGAATGGTGAAGCCGTCCGCCCGTTCGACCAGCGGCACCAGAACGGCGGCCGATTTCAGCGGGCCGGGCGACGGGGTGACGCCCGGATGATCGTGATCGCCGCGCAGCCGGGGGACATCGGCCCGCCGGGTGACCCGGTGAATGATCTCGTGCCGGGTCAACAGGGTGGCCCCGCTGCTATTCCAGGGCGAAGAAGGCGCCATCGCTCCACACGCCATACCGTCCTCCCGCTTCGACCGCATGGGTCGCCAACTCATAGAATACCGCCCGGGTCAGCCGCGCTTCCAGCCCATCGCGGACCAGAAGATAGGGGCGCGGCTCCCCACTGTCCGGGGCAATCGTCACTCGCAGCGGATGGTCCGGCCCAGCAATCACCCTATCGCCGACATTCGTGGTGAAAATCAGGCGGGCGCCGCTGCCTTCGCCTTCATAATCAACCGTCTCGGCCAGAAAGGGCGCATCGGCCACATCGATCCGCCCCTGTTCATAAGGGGTGATCAGCCAGTATTCGTCGCCAATGCGGCGCATCACGCTGGCAAACAGGCGGATCAGCGGCTTGCGCGCAATCGGCGATCCCAGATAGTACCAGGTGCCGTCGCGCCCGATCGAAAGGCCGAAATCCTTGCACGTCGGATCACGGGGCGGCTCAGTCCCCGGAACCGGATCCGTCTTATTTGTGCCCATCTTTGTGCCCATCGTTCTGCGTGCCGCCATGGTGGCCGGTTGGTTCCCGAACTGAAACCGGCCCCGGTCCTGCGTTCCATTCATGCTCTTGCATCGCCGGTGTAATCGGTCATGCTGGCAGGGATATGGGTTCAAGTATGGCGCGCCTTGCCGTTCAGGTAAATCGACCAAGGTTTGTTTTATGAACAGGCCGTTATGGCCGGGACCAGAGGAGAGAGTTTCTATCGTGACCGACCAGATCTCCCCGCTTCACACCTCATCTCCTCTTGCATCACCGGCGGATGCTGATACTGCTGCTGTTCTGCGCTCCATCGAAACCGTGGGCGAAACCCTGGCGCGGGCGCGCGCGGCCATCGGGCAAGTGATTTTCGGTCAGCGCGATGTGATCGACCAGACGCTGATCACCCTTCTGGCCGGCGGCCATGGGCTGCTGGTCGGCGTGCCGGGGCTGGCCAAGACCAAGCTGGTGGAAACCCTGGGCACGGTGCTGGGCCTCGACAATCGCCGGGTGCAATTCACCCCTGACCTGATGCCGGCCGATATCCTGGGCTCCGAAGTGCTGGAGGAAACCGAAAGCGGGCGGCGGGCCTTCCGCTTCCTGCCGGGGCCGATTTTCACCCAGTTGCTGATGGCCGACGAAATCAACCGTGCCAGCCCGCGCACCCAGTCGGCCCTGTTGCAGGCGATGCAGGAACGCAAGGTTTCGGTCGCCGGCACCTCCCACAGTCTGCCCGCACCGTTCCATGTGCTGGCAACCCAGAACCCGGTGGAGCAAGAGGGTACCTACCCCCTGCCGGAAGCGCAGCTGGACCGGTTCCTGTTGCAAATCGATGTCGGCTATCCCGATTATCAGGCCGAACGCCAGATGCTGCTGGATACCACTGGCGCTGCCGGGGGCGTTGCCGTGCAGGTGCTGACGCCCGAAGCGCTGATGGACGCGCAGCGCCTGGTGCGCGTGATCCCGGTGGGCGACAAGGTGGTGGACGCGATCCTGCGTCTGGTCCGCGCCGGACGGCCGGAGGAAAGCGACCTGCCCGATATCAGCCGCAATATCGCCTGGGGCCCCGGCCCGCGCGCCAGCCAGGCGCTGATGCTGGCGGCCCGGGCGCGCGCGCTGATGGATGGGCGGCTGTCGCCGTCGCTGGACGATGTCGCCGCGCTGGCCGACCCGGTGTTGAAGCACCGTATGGCCTTGACCTTCGCGGCGCGGGCAGAGGGCATGACGGTGGCGGATATCGTTCGCCGCCTGACCGCCCTGATCGGCTAGTCCCATCGCATGACGGCGCTGGACCTTACCCGCCATTCCGCTGAAACCCTGGCAGGGCCGCTGCCGCCATTGCTGGTGGCGGCCAACCGGGTGGCGATGAGCGTGGTGCAGGGCGTCCATGGCCGCCGCCGCGTCGGCACGGGCGAAGCCTTCTGGCAATATCGCCGCTATCAGCCGGGCGATCCGACCGGGCGGATCGACTGGCGGCAATCGGCCAAATCCAACGCCGTCTTCATTCGGGAAAACGAATGGGAAGCGGCACAGAGCGTTTGGCTGTGGCGCGATGCGTCGGACTCGATGGCGTTTTCTTCTGCCAGTTCTGGGGCAAGTTTTGGGGCAACCTCTGGGGCCTCGGGCGACGGACAGGGCCTGCCGACCAAGCGGGAGCGGGCCGATCTGCTGCTGCTGGCGTTGGCCGTTCTGCTGCTGCGCGGGGGGGAACGGGTTGGCCTGCTGGGCCATCCGGCCCGCCCCGGCAATACCCGGTCCAGCTTGCTGCGGCTGACCGCCAATCTGGCCGACACCCCAAGCGACAGTCTGCCGCCGCCCGCCGATCTGCCGCGTTATGGCCGTGTGGTGCTGATCGGGGATTTCCTGTCGCCGCTGGAGGAGATTCAGGCCCGGCTGGCCGAATTCGCCCATCGGGGGGTGCGCGGCCATGTGGTCCGGCTGCTTGACCCGGCGGAATTGTCGCTGCCCTATACCGGCCGGGTGCGGTTCCAGGGGCTGGAGAATGAGGGCGAAATGCTGGCCCGCAAGGTGGAAGGGCTGCGCACGGCCTATCAGGAACGAATGACCGCCCACCGCGATGGACTGCGCGCGTTGACCCGCGCGCTCGGCTGGGGCTGCCTGGAGCATCGCACCGATCAGCCGCCGGCTGCAGCCCTGATGGCGCTGTATCTGGCCTTGAGCGACCCGGCCGCCGCCGGATCTTTTGGAGGGGGCGTCTGATGCTGTCGCTGGGCGCCCTTGCTTTCGCCACCCCGTGGGTACTGGCAGCGCTGGCCGTATTGCCGGCGATCTGGTGGCTGATCCGCATCACCCCGCCCGCGCCGAAGCGGGTCCGCTTCCCGGCGCTGGTCTTTCTGCTCGGCCTGCAATCGACTGAGGAAACCGCAGCCAAAACCCCCTGGTGGCTGGTGCTGCTGCGGGTGCTGGTGGCGGCGCTGATTGTGTTCGGTCTGGCCCGGCCGCTGCTCAATCCTTCCGACACGCTGCCGGGTACCGGCCCGGTGCTGGTGGTGTTCGACGATGGCTGGGCCGCCGCACCGGAGTTTGAGGAAAAACGCCGGGTGGCGCTGGATCTGCTTGACCGGGCAGAGCGGGAGGGACGTCTGGCCCTGTTGCTGACCACGGCGCGCCCATCGGCCGATGATGCCCTGGACCTGTTCGGCCCGCGCCGCGCGCGCGATGTGGCGGAACGGGTGCAATCGCTGCAACCGAAGCCCTGGCCGGGCGACCGGCAGGCGGCGGCGGATGTGCTGCGCCAAGCGCGCCTGAGCGGCGGGACGGCGGTGGTCTATCTGTCCGACGGGCTGGACGCGCCGGGGACGGAGCCGCTGCTGACCGAACTGGCCGGGCTTGGCCCGGTAAGGCTGCTGGAGCCACTGGGCGCGCGCCTGCCCCGTCTGCTGTTGCCGCCGGAAGGCGGGCCGGGCGATCTGGTGCTGACCGTCGCCCGCGCGGTGGGCGAGGGGGGCGACACCGGCGCCAGGGGAGATGATATCGTCGCCGTGCGCGCGCTGGCCGGCGATGGCCGTGTTCTGGCGCGGGAGACCGTGACCTTCAGCGGGGCGGATCGGGAAAAGCCGGTCACCCTGCGCCTGCCGACCGAACTGCGCAATCAGGTGGTGCGGCTGGATCTGGAAAATGCCAGCCATGTCGGCGGCGTAGTGCTGTTCGACGAACGGTTCCGGCGGCGGCCGGTCGGGCTGACGGCGGCAGGGTCGCTGGATGCGGCGCAATCGCTGCTGGACGATGCCTATTATCTGGAACGGGCGCTGCTGCCCTTTGCCGAAATCCGGCGCGGCGCGTTGGGCGATCTGCTGCGCAATCCGCCCTCCATCCTGCTGTTGCCCGACAGCGAACCCCTGACGGCGGATCTGCGCGCCGCCCTCAACCGCTATGTCCAGCAGGGCGGAGTGCTGGTGCGCTTTGCCGGGCCGCGCCTTGCCGCGTCCTCTGGAATGGCAGCAGAGTCTGGCGCATCCCAGCCGGATGATCTGGTGCCGGTGCGCCTGCGCGATGGCGGGCGGTCGCTCGGTACCGCCTTGCAGTGGACAGAACCGGCGCGGCTGGCGGCCTTCCCCGATGCTTCCCCCTTCAAGGGGCTGGCGATTCCGGGCGATGTCACCATCACGCGGCAGGTTCTGGCCGAACCGGCGCCCGATCTGGCCGAACGGACCTGGGCGCGGCTGGCCGATGGCACCCCGCTGGTGACCGGGCAGATGCGCGGCGATGGGGTGCTGGTGCTGTTCCACGTTCCGGCGACGGCGGTTTGGTCCAGCCTGCCGATTTCCGGCCTGTTCGTGGATATGCTGCGTCGTCTGGCCCAGTTGGGGCGCGGGGTGGCCGGGGGCGATTCGGCCCAGGCCGCGCCGCCGCTGCAAACCCTGGATGGTTTCGGCCGTCTGGTCCCGGCCCTGTCTGGCGCGGCGCCGCTGCCGCCTGCGTCCGCCGCCGCAGCGGAACGGCAGGTTTCCCCGCGCCATCCGCCCGGTTTCTATGGCACTGAAACCGCCCGTGTGGCGCAGAACCTGACCGCCGGCACGGTAACGCGGATTGCCCCCCTGGGTGCGGTGCCGCAAACCATTCAGCGTGAAACCGTGACGCAAAATCGTGAAACCGATCTGAAACCCTGGTTGCTGGGGGCGGCCTTGATCCTGCTGCTGGTCGATGGGGTGATTGCCCTGGTGTTGCGCGGCTATTGGGCGGCGGGCCGAAGTGTCGCTGCGGCAGCGCGCGGGATTGCGATCCTGGCGGTGGCGACCGGCCTGGGGCTGGGCCTGCTGGCCTTCGGTAGCGGCACCGCCTTCGCGCAGGCCAGGGGCGGGCAAGGCAGCGGTGGGCAGACGGCAGAACCCGATATGGACTTCGCCATCAAGGCCACGGTTGAAACCCGTCTGGCCTATGTGCTGACCGGCGATCCGACTGTCGATGACATCAGCGCAGCCGGGATGCGCGGGCTGGCGGCCATTCTGGGGCGGCGCACCGCCGTCGATGCGGCCGACCCGATGGCGGTCGATCTGGAACGGGACGAACTGGCGTTCTTTTCCCTGATCTATTGGCCGATGACGGAGGCGCAGGCCCCACTGTCGCGCCTGGCGGTTGACCGGATCAACTTCTTCCTGCGCAACGGCGGCACCATCCTGTTCGACACCCGCGACGGCGGCCTGTCTGGGCCGGGCGGCAGTGCCGCCGACGGCGCTGGCGCGCGCCTGTTGCAGCGGCTGGCCGAAGGGCTGGAAATTCCGCCGCTGGCCCCAGTCGGGCCGGAGCATGTGTTGACCAAGACCTTCTATCTGCTGCCCGATTTCCCTGGCCGCGATGTTGGTGCGCCGCTATGGGTCCAGTCGGAAGCCCGCGGGATCGACGAAGTTTCCTCGGTGATTGTCGGCGGTAACGATTACGCGGCGGCCTGGGCGGTTGATGCCTCTGGACGGCCGATCCTGCCGGTCAGTCCGGGGGGCGAAGTGCAGCGGGAAATGGCCTATCGCTTCGGCATCAATCTGGTGATGTATGCGCTGACCGGGAACTACAAGGCCGATCAGATCCATGTCCCGGCGATTCTGGAAAGGTTGGGGCAATGAGTGGCAGCCCGTTTTCCGGCCTGGGATTGACCTTCGCCCCCTATCTGCCGCTGTGGCTGCTGGTTGGGTTGGCGCTGCTGGCGCTGGTGGTGGCCGGGCTGGGGTTGGCCCGCCGTGCGCCCGGATCGGCCCTGCGCCTGTTTGGCGCGGTGCTGCTGCTGGGCGCGTTACTCAACCCGATTCTGGTGCGGGAGACGCGGGATTATCACAAGGATGTCGCCGTTCTGCTGGTCGATGACAGCCCCAGCCAGGCGATTGGCGACCGTCCGGCGGTGACGGCGGCGGCGGTGGACAAGATCGTCGCCGATGCCCAGCGCCTACCGGATCTCGATCTGCGTGTGGTGCGTGCCGGGCGCAGCGGCGGGGTGGCCCAGGATGATGGGACGCAGTTGATCGGCGCGCTGGAAGGCGCCCTGGCCGATGTGCCGCGCCGCCGCTTCGCCGGGGCGATTCTGGTGACCGACGGGCAGGTACATGACGTGCCGCCTGCCGGCCTCTCCAGCGATCTGGGGCCGATCCATACCCTGTTGACCGGCCGTCCGGGCGAACGCGACCGGCGGCTGGTGATCGTCCGCGCGCCCACCTTCGGCCTGGTGGAAAAGCCGGTCGCGGTCACGTTCCGCGTCGATGATCCGGGGGCGACCGCCCAGGTGGCGGTGACATTGCGGCAGGATGCTGAAACCGAACGGACCATGCTGGTGCCGCCCAATCAGGATGTGACGGTTGAATTCACCCTCACCCATGGCGGGCAGACCATTCTGGATCTGCGCGCGGCGGAAGGCCCGCAGGAACTGACGCCGATCAACAATCGCGCAGTGATCGCCGTCAATGGCGTGCGCGACCGGTTGCGCGTGCTGCTGATTTCCGGCGAACCGCATCCGGGGGAACGCACCTGGCGCAACCTTCTGAAATCCGATCCGTCGGTCGATCTGGTGCATTTCACCATCCTGCGCCCGGCCGACCGGCTGGACGGCACCCCGATCAACGAGCTGTCGCTGATCGCCTTTCCGATCCGCGAATTGTTCGAAGTGCGGCTCAAGGATTTCGACCTAATCATTTTTGACCGCTATCGCCGCCGCAACATCATTCCCAACGCTTATCTGAAGGCGATTGGCGACTATGTGCAGGCGGGCGGGGCAGTGCTGGAAGTGGCGGGTCCCGCCTATGCCACCAACCTTGGCCTCTATTATTCGCCGCTGGGCGATGTGCTGCCGGCGGAGCCGACCGGGCGGGTGTTCGAACAGCCGTTTCGTGCGGCGCTGACCCCGCTGGGCGAACGGCACCCGGTGACGCGCGGGCTGGAAGGGGCGGGCGGCGGCCCGGCCGAGGCGCCCCCCAGCTGGGGCAAATGGTTCCGCCAGATCGAAGTGATGCCGCGCCGGGGGCAGGCGGTGATGCAGGGGGCCAATGCCGCCCCGCTGCTGGTGCTGGACCGGGTGGGCGAAGGGCGGATTGCGCAGATTGCCTCCGACCATATCTGGCTGTGGACGCGCGGCTATGACGGTGGCGGGCCGCAGGCGGAACTGCTGCGCCGGATTGCCCATTGGCTGATGAAGGAACCGGCGCTGGAGGAGGAGGATCTGATTGCCCAGGCGCGCGGCGACCGGCTGGAGATCCAGCGGCGCAGCCTGGGGCAAAGCGCGACCGATCTGCGCGTCCTTCTGCCCGATGGCACCAGCCGCACCGTTGCCTTGCGCGAAACCGCACCGGGCCTTGCCACCGGCTCCACCCCGCTGGACGGGCCGGGGGTCTATACGGTTGCCGATGGTCAGCGGGCGCGGCTGGTGGCGGTTGGGGCAATCAACCCGCGCGAATATTCCGATGTCCGGGCCAGCGCTGCGGCCCTGGCCCCGATATCGGACGTCAGTGGCGGCGGGCTGCACTGGCTGGGCGAAAGCGGCGTGCCGGCCTTGCGCAAGCTGGATGCCGAGCGCAGCCAGCGCGGGCGCGACTGGATCGGGCTGGCGGCCCGGCGCGATTTCGACGTGACCGGGATCGAAACCCTGCCGCTGCTGCCGGTCTGGCTGGTGCTGCTGCTGGGCACTGGCGCGGCGATGCTGGCCTGGTGGCGCGAAGGGCGACGGTAGGTAGCCTCGGCCCTACCCTAAACCGCCCCTTTGTTCAGCCAGTCCAGAATGCCGTCGGCGGCGCAGGCTGCACTGGCGAAGCAGCCCTGCAACAGATAGCCGCCGGTCGGCGCTTCCCAATCCAGCATTTCCCCGGCGCAGAAAATGCCGGGATGCGCCGCCAGCATCAGGTCGTCGCCCAGGCCGTCGAACCGTACCCCGCCCGCGCTGGAAATCGCTTCCGCCAGGGGGCGGGTGCCGGTGATCGTAACCGGCAGGGCCTTGATCCGCCCGGCCAGCGTCAGCGGATCGGATGGCAGATCGCCCGCTACGCCGCTGGGCCGGGTGGGACTGCCGCCGCAGACCGCTTCGCGCAGCAGGGCAATCGCGGCGGGCGGCAGGCCAAGGGCGCGTTTCAGCCGGGTGGACAGCGACAGGGCCGGGGGCTGGCCGGCAATCCGTGCTGCAATCGCCTCCGTCGTCAGGGCCGGGCGCAGATCGATGGTGGCGGTAACCGCTGGGCTGGTCATGGGGCTGGTCGCCAGCGCCTCCCGGATCGGCCCGGACAGGGCATAGACCGGCGTGCCTTCGATCCCGTATTCGGTCAGTATGATCTCCCCCGGCACCGTCTGCACCGCGCCCGGTGCGCCGAACGACAGGGTGAGGGATTTCAGCGCCGCGCCCGCATGTTTTTCGATCAGATGGGCCGACCAGGGCACGGTCAGGCCGCAATTGCTGGCGCGCAGCGGGGCCACCGCCACCCCCAGCCCGGCCAGCCAGCCGGTCCAGGCGCCGTCCGATCCCATCGTGGGCCAGCTGCCGCCGCCAAGCGCCAGGGCCACGGCGGCGAAGGGGCCGGTGCGGGCCGGCCCGTCCGGTGTTTCGAAGGCCAGGGTGAAGCCGGTTGCCCGGTCGGCGCTGCCGTCAATCCCCGTCAGCCGGTGGCGCATGTGCAGCCGCACCCCCTGTGCGCGCAGCCGGGCGACCCAGGCGCGCAGCAGCGGCGCGGCCTTGAAATCGGTCGGGAATACCCGGCCGGACGTGCCGATGAAGGTTTCGATGCCCAGGCCGTGCGCCCAGGCCTGCAGATCGCTTGGGCTAAAGCGGTCCAGCCAGCGGCCGACGGTTTCGGCCCGCGCGCCATAGCGGGTGCGGAACGCGGGCAGGGGTTCCGAATGGGTCAGGTTCAGCCCGCCGCGCCCGGCCAGCAAAAATTTGCGCCCGACCGAGGGCATCCGGTCGAACAGGTCGACGGATCGGCCCCGCGCGCTCAGGCGTTCGGCCAGGAACAGCCCGGCGGGGCCGCCGCCGATGATGGCTATTGGCATAGAATATCTCATGGGGCCGGTTGATAGCATGGGCGGCCTCTGCTAATCCAATCTATCGCAGTGTTTGCCGTGTTGGGTTTGATGGTTTTCAGCTCCCCGATTTTTCTGTTTTTCTTCCTGCCGGTGGTGCTGGCGATTCATGCCATTTTGCCCCAGCGCGCGCGCAACACACTGCTGATGCTGGCCAGCCTGTTTTTCTATGCCTGGGGCGAAGGGTTGCTGGTGCTGGTCATGCTGGCCTCCATCGGCGCCAATTACGCCTACGGCTTGTGGCTGGACGATACTGGCCAGGCGGGCGGTTCCAATGCCGACAATGAGCGGCGGCGGCGGCAGGTGGTATGGCTGGCGGTCATCACCAATATCGGCCTGCTGTCGGTGTTCAAATATGCCGGATTCGCGGTCGATAACCTGAATGCGGCGCTGGGCAGTCTGGGCCTGCCGGGGGTGGCGCGGCCCGACATCACCCTGCCGCTGGGCATTTCCTTCTTCACCTTCCATTCGCTGTCCTATGTGATCGATATCTATCGGCGCACCAGCCCGGCCCAGCGGAACCTTGGCAATTTCGCGCTCTATATCTCATTCTTCCCGCAGCTGGTGGCCGGGCCGATCATCCGGTACCACGATATTGCCGATCAGTTGACCCGCCGCCGGGTGCGGTTGGAGCAGTTCGCCTCGGGCGTGGAGCGGTTCGTGACCGGCCTGGGCAAGAAAGTGCTGATCGCCAATGCCTTCGGCCTGGTCGCCGACCGGATTTTTGCCCTGCCGCCGGGGGAGATTACCGCCGATCTGGCCTGGATCGGCATCCTGTCCTACACCCTGCAGATCTATTTCGACTTCTCCGCCTATTCCGACATGGCGATTGGCCTTGCCCGCATGTTCGGGTTCGAGTTTCTGGAGAATTTCAATTACCCCTACATTGCCCAGTCAGTGCAGGATTTCTGGCGGCGCTGGCATATCTCCCTGTCCAACTGGTTCCGCGACTACCTCTATATCCCCCTGGGTGGCAATCGGGTGGCACCCTGGCGGGTCTATCTCAATCTGTTTCTGGTGTTTTTCCTGTGCGGCCTGTGGCACGGAGCCAGCTGGAATTTCGTCATCTGGGGCATGATTCATGGCGGCTTTCTGGCCGGGGAGCGGGCGGGGTTGGGCGCGCTGATCGCCCGGCTGCCGCGCCTGTTCCGCCATGTCTATGTGCTGGCGGTGGTGATGGCCGGCTGGGTGTTTTTCCGCGCCGATACGCTGGACGGTGCGCTGGCGATTTTCCGCGCCCTGGGCGGGGTCAATGGCTGGGTGTCGGACGTGCATCCCTGGCGCATGATTGTGTCGAATGAAACCCTGGCGCTGCTGCCGATTGCCCTGCTGGCCGCAACGCCCGCCTTCGCCTGGGTCACCCGCGACTGGCGCGCCCGTCTGGCGCAAAGCCGCGGGCAGGTTGATCTGGCTTTGCTGGCAACGGCGGCGGATGACAGCGCCCGCGCGCAATGGGCGCTGCCCTGGTTGCGGGTGGCGCTGATGGCCGTGCTGCTGATCCTGTCGGCCGCCTGGCTGGCGGCAGGCACCTATAACCCCTTCATTTATTTCCGGTTTTAGGCAATGCGGGCTGTTCTGGCGAATTGGCTGCGATCTGACCGGGTGCTGGTCGGCCTGTTCCTGCTGGGCCTTGCCCTGCCCGGCCTGTTCAGCATCAACCAGTTGACCCAGCCGCGCCTGATTGTGGAAAACCGCTGGGCGGCACCGCCGCCGACCCTGCCGCAGCAGCATGTTTCCACCGCGGAAATCAAACGTTTCGCCCGCGAAACGGAAGCCTGGATCAATGACCGCATCGGCGGCCGCCGCCGCTTGGTTGAACTGCGGTCCAGCATTGCCTATTTCGGCTTCAGCACCAGCGCCTTCCCCACGGTTTTCGCCGGCAAGGACGGGTGGTTGTATTTGAGTGCCCCCCCAATCATCGAGGATATTCAACGGCGCGGCGTGGTGCCACGGGATATCCTGGGCCAATGGCGCGATCTGCTGCGGGAGCGGACGCGCATGGCGGCAGCGCGCGGCATGACCTATCTGTTGGTCGTGGCGCCGGATAAACAGTCAATCTATCCCGAATACCTGCCTGGCTATTTCCCGACGCCAGATCAGGCGGCACGGCTGGGGCCGACCCGTCTGGATCAGGTGCTGACATTCCTGACTGATCGGCGCCTGTCGGATACGGTGCTGGATCTGCGCCCGCCGCTGCTGGCCGCCAAGGCGCAAGGGCGGCTCTATTCCGCCCATGACAGCCACTGGAACATGCTGGGCGCGGAAATCGCCTATCGCGCCATATTGGGGCGCTTGCAGGCGCTGGGGGTGCCGGTGGGGACCGACCCGACGCCGGCGGCCATTACCGCGCCGGTCCGGGTGCGCCGCGCCGATCTGGGGGTGACGCTGGGTATCCGGGTCAGCGAACGGGCCGCCGCCCTGCGCACCGACCTGATCCCGTGCGGTGCGCCGCTGCCGCACCCGTTGCCGCCGGGGGAGGCGCTGCAAGAGGTGCCGGAGCCGCTATTCGCCACCCGCTGCCCTGGCAAGCCGGGCCGACTGCTGATGTTCCGGGATAGTTTCGGTGTCGCAATGACCCCGCTTCTGGCGCAAAGTTTCGGAGAGGCGGTGTTCGTGTGGGACCGCCCGACGCCAGAACGGCTCAACCGGTTTATCGAGCAGGTGCAGCCGACGGTGATCATCGACATGCGGGTCGAACGCGCGATGCGCCATATGTAGCGCAGCGCCCCTGTCTGCAACGGCTAGAAACTCGGTGGGGTGCAGGCCGACACCAGCTCCACCTCCTCCGGTCCGACGGCGCGAAACCGGTGGGGCAGGCGGCTGTCGAAGAAATAGGCATCGCCTGGCCCCAGAACCCGCTGCTGGTCGCCCACGGTGACCTCCAGGCGGCCGCGCAGGATGATGCCGCCTTCCTCTCCCTCATGGCTCAACATCACCTTGCCGGTGTCGCTGCCGGGGGCATAGCGTTCGTGCAGGATCTGCAGCGCGCGGTTGCTGAGATCGCCGCCAACCTGGCGATAGGAAATGCCGCCCTTGCCGATTTCCTGCAACGTATCGGCGGGGAAGAAAACGTGGCTGGGCTGATCCCGCCCGCCGGCGAAAAACTCGGCCAGCGAGAGTGGCAGGCCATCCAGCACCTTTTTCAGACTGGCGATCGACGGGCTGATGCGATTGTGTTCGATCAGCGAAATGGTGGCATTGGTCACGCCCGACCGTTTGGCCAACTCGCGCTGGGACAGGCCCGCCTGTTCGCGCAACTGGCGCAGCCGGGTGCCGACATCGAATCCCGCTTCCATGGTTCGTCCCCTATCCGACTGTAAAGCCGGGCCGTCAAGTGTGTTCACTTTTTTTAACGATGCGGTAGGTGTCCCCGTCTTTTCAAGGGATTAGTCGCGCAAAGTAAACCGTGGGGAGGGCGATGGCCCTGTGCTAGGCTTTTGCAGCTGTGACGACCCAAATTGGAGGATGCGCGATGCCAGACGAATCGAAACGGACAGGAACCGGCGGCGTTAACGATCTTGGCCCGTTCTGGATGCCGTTTACCGCCAACCGGCAGTTCAAGGCCAATCCGCGCCTGTTCGTCGGCGCCAAGGATATGTGGTACACGACGGCGGAGGGGCGGCAGGTGCTGGACGGTACGGCGGGCCTGTGGTGCGTCAATGCCGGTCACTGTCGCCCGAAGATCGTCGAGGCGGTCCAGGCCCAGGTGGCCGAGATGGATTATGCGCCCGCGTTCCAGATGGGCCACCCGGCGGCATTCGAGCTGGCGTCCCGCCTGAAGAACATGCTGCCGGACGATCTGAACAGCATCTTTTTCTGCAATTCCGGGTCGGAGGCGGTGGATACCGCGCTGAAAATCGCCATCGCCTATCACCGGGTGCGCGGCGAAGGCACCCGCACCCGCCTGATCGGGCGCGAGCGCGGCTATCACGGGGTCGGCTTCGGCGGAATCTCGGTCGGTGGCATCGTCAATAACCGCAAATTCTTCGGCCCCCTGCTGGCCGGGGTCGATCATCTGCCCCACACCCATGATCTTGCGCGCAACGCCTTCTCCAAGGGCATGCCAGAGCATGGGGCGGAGCTGGCCGACCAGCTGGAACGGATCGTGCAGCTGCACGATCCATCCACCATCGCCGCCGTGATCGTCGAGCCGGTGGCGGGGTCGACCGGCGTGCTGCGTCCG
>CAYRWZ010000016.1:28141-39297 GCA_964428065.1 uncultured Comamonadaceae bacterium
GGGTTCGGCCGCCTGGGATCGGGCTTTGCCGCCGATCATTTCGGGGTCGTACCGGATATGATCACTGCGGCCAAGGGCATCACCAACGGCACCATCCCGATGGGCGCTGTGTTCTGCCGCCAGGGTATCTACGATACCTTCATGACCGGTCCGGACAAGGCGATCGAACTGTTCCACGGCTATACCTATTCCGCGCATCCGATTGCCTGCGCGGCGGGCCTTGCCACCCTCGATACCTACCGCGAGGAAGGGCTGTTCGAACGGGCGGCCGCCTTGGCCCCCTATTGGGAACAGGCGATCCATTCGCTCAAAGGGCGGCGCCATGTGATCGACCTGCGCAATATCGGCCTGATCGGTGCGATCGAGCTGGAGCCGCGTCCGGGCGATCCGACCGGGCGGGCCTTCGAAACCTTCCTCAAATGCTATGAAAAAGGGGTGCTGATCCGCACCACCGGCGACATCATTGCGCTGTCGCCGCCGCTGATCATCGAAAAGGACCATATCGACCGCATCGTCACCACCATCGGCGATGTGCTGCAAACGGTCGAGTAATGCGCCGGTACAGCCTGATCCGGCAGCGTTGTTACGCTGCCGGATCGAAATCCATGAAATATTCGTCGATCTGCGGCGGGGCGATGCGCGTGCCGCTCAACATGGCGTGAACCTGCCCGCGATGGTGCGTCTGATGGTGCATCAGATGCAGCAGAATCGTCTCCCGCCGCCGGGTGCTGTCGGGCTGCGGGCGGGGGAAGGGCATGGGATCGTCCAGCATCGCCGGGGTCAGCGCGGCGCAATGGGCGATCAGGTCCCGATCGGCCGCCGCCTGGGCCGCCCGCAAGGCATCGAACCGGTCGAACGGGTAGGGCCCGTCGAACCGCCGGGCGCCGTCCGGTTCTCCCAGCAGCAGGCGCAGATAGGCCCAGTCGACTACCAGAATATGGTTCAGCGTCAACAGGATGGACGGGAAGAAGCCGGTGCGCGGCGCCCGCAGTTCCGCATCGTCCAGCGCTGCGCAGGCCTGATACAGCCGCTCGTTGGCCCAGTGATTGTTCCGCGCCAGGCGCAATAGCAAGGTGGGCGTGGTGGCTGCGGACATGAAACGGCTCCGGCACGGTTAAAAGATCGCGCCGGAGCCTATCACCGCATCAGAATAGGAACCAGTCGCGCTGAACCTGATCGCGGGTGATCCCGGTCAGGGTGGTGCGGCTGCCGTCGGGCAGAAGGATCACTACGAACCCGTTACTGTCGGTATCGAGCGCCAGCATCGGGTCAAAACCCTCCGGCGCCAGACCGATGACAATGTGCAGCCGATCGCCCGCCGCCGGATCGAAGTCCAGGATCGTGTCGATGCCCAGACCGATGCGGAACGTATCGGCCCCCAGCGCCCCCCGCAGCATATCGTTGCCCAGGCCGCCGAACAGCACATCGTCATCGAAACCGCCATACAGCGTGTCGTCCCCACGGGATCCGCGCAGGGTATCGTTGCCCCGCCCGCCATACAGCAGGTCATTGTCCTGGTTGCCGAACAGCACGTCATCCTGCAACCCGCCAAACAGGCTGTCGAACCCGGCATTGCCGAACAGCGTATCGTTGAGCTGATTGCCATAGACCAGATCGTTGCCGGCCAGGGCAGAGACCAGATCATGGCCGTCCAGCGCGCTGATGGTATCGTGGCCGGGCGTGGCGGTCAGTGCGTCCTGTCGGATCGTTCCGCGGATCACGCCGCTGCGGTCTTCGGGCTGTTCCTCCGGTGGTGGCGGCGGCGGTGGGGGCGGCGCGTTCGTATTGTGGCGGACCACCAGATCGCTGCCGCTGAGCGATACTTGCGGGCGGAAGGTCAGGCCGGTTGCCAGCTGAATGGTGATGCCCGCCCCGCCGCTGAGCGAATCGTCATCCACCGTCAGAATACCGGAGGTCGCGTTGTAACTGGCGCTGGCATTGGCGCCGCCATAGCCCTGCACCAGAATGATATCGGCAGAGATTTCGAAATCGGCGATCCGATCGACGGTCAGCCCGCTGGTATCGTCAATGACGAATGTATCGGCCCCCGCGTCGCCGCTCAGCGTGTCGCGGCCCTGGCCGCCGGCCAGCCGATCGGCACCATCCCCGGCGACCACAAGATCGTCGCCGGCGCCCCCGGCCAGACTATCCGCCCCACCAAGGGCCGACAGCGTGTCGTCGCCATCGCCGCCGGACAGGGTTTCCGCATCGGCCGCACCGATCAGTGAATCGGCGCCGCCCCCACCGGACAAGGTGTCCGCCCCGCCATCGCCGGACAGGGTATCGTTGCCGAGGTCGCCATCCATCAGGTCGCCGCCGGCGCCGCCAAGCACCAGATCCGCGCCATCGCCGCCAGACAGGGTATCGTTGCCCGCATTGCCGCTCAGGGTGTCGCCCGTTGCGGCGCCCACGATGCTGTCATTGCCATTGCCGCCATCGACCGAATCGGCGCCGCCGCCGGTGGAGATCGTGTCATTGTCCTGACCGCCCAGCAGGGTTTCGGCATCGACGCCGCCAACCAGCAGGTCGCCGCCGGCCCCGCCGTCCAGGGTGTTGGCCCCATCGCCCCCGATCAGCGTGTCGCTGCCGTCGTCGCCCAGCAGCGAATCGGCGTCGAGACCGCCGTCCATGCTGTCATCGCCCAGACCGCCCAGCGCCTGGTCCGCCCCGCCCGCGCCGATCAGCGTGTCATTACCCAGGTCGCCCAGCAATCGGTCCGCCCCAGCTGCGCCGATCAGGCTGTCATTGCCTGCATTACCGCTCAGGGTGTCGGCCGCCGTGCCGCCCATGATGCTGTCATTGCCATCGCCGCCATCAACAGAATCGGCGCCGCCACCGGTGGAGATCGTATCGTTATCCTGCCCGCCCAGCAGGGTTTCGGTATCTGTGCCGCCGCTCAGCAGGTCGGCCCCGGCACCGCCGTCCAGGCTGTTGGCCCCGCCGCCGCCGATCAGCGTATCGCTGCCGTCATCGCCCAGCAGCGTATCGGCATCGGTCCCGCCATCCAGGCTGTCATCGCCCAGACCGCCGAGCAACCGGTCCGCCCCGGCTGCGCCGACCAGGGTGTCATTGCCCGCATTGCCGGTCAGGGTGTCGGCCGTCACATCGCCTGCGATGCTGTCATTACCATCGCCGCCATCGACCGAATCGGCGCCGCCGCCGGTGAAGATCGTGTCATTGTCCTGACCGCCCAGCAGGGTTTCGGCATCGGCCCCGCCGCTCAGCAGGTCACCGCCTGCGCCGCCGTCCAGGGTGTTGGCCCCATCGCCGCCGATCAGCGTATCGCCGCCGTCATTGCCCAGCAGTTCGTCAGCATCGGCCCCGCCATCCAGGCTGTCATCGCCCAGACCGCCCAGCAGCCCATCGGCCCCGGCCGCGCCGATCAGCGTGTCATTGCCCGCATTGCCGGTCAGGGTATCGGCAGATGCAGCGCCGACCAGACTGTCCGCCCCGCCGCCGCCATCGACCATATCGGCGCCGCCGCCGCTGGAGATCGTGTCGTTCCCGTCATTGCCAAAGAGTGTTTCGGTACTGGCGGTGCCGATGATGGAATCGTCGCCATCGCCGCCATAGATCAGATCGCTGCCGCCACCGCCCTGGATCGTGTCGTTATCGGTCCAGCCATTCAGCGTTTCGGCATCGGTGCTGCCTTGAATGGAATCGTTGCCCGCGCCGCCATAGACCGTATCCGCCCCGCTGACCGTGGAGATCGTGTCGCTATCCGCGCCGCCATCGATCCAGTCAGTGCCGGCCCCGCCGGAAATGGCGTCGTTCCCGGCATCGCCATAGATCGTATCGTTGCCGTTGTCGCCGTACAGCACATCCCCGTCCGCGCCGCCGTAAACGCGATCGTCGTTATTGCCGCCATAGATGGTGTCGTTGCCGTTACCGCCATACGCCGTATCATCGCCGCCAAAGCCGGAAATCGTGTCGGAGCCATTGCCGGTATCAACGAAGTCCGGTGACTGTGTTGCGCCGATCCCATCGTTTCCGGGGCTGGCAACGAGCCAGATATTGCGGCCCGGCGCCATATTGGGCGCATACCATTGAATGCTGTTCTCGGTTCCCGGAAAACTCTGGAACACGAAATAGATGCTGTCCTCAGCAGCGGTGGGAATCCAGGTGTGATTGGCAAATGTCGTTGAGACCGCGCTACCGGGCGCGCTGGTGTAGAGACCGGGCTGGCGATGATAAAGACCAGTAACTGGCATGACGCACCCTCCTCAAACGAGAAGATGGCAATCAAAATGCCACTTGTAAATCCATATGTAATTAAATCAACTATATATGTATTTTCGGTTCTGCGGAATATTAACTACAGATTGAAAATGAGCGATCTATTTCAGTATTATAGTGTATGTTCTCAGAAAAATTCAGGAAATCTAGAACAATATACCCGATTATGCGCGGTGTTTTTCTGGACCCACACCTGACAATCCCCAGGTCTTGCCGACCTGGGGATCCGTCATCTGGAGATCGTTTGATAGGATCAGAACAGGAACCAGTCGCGCTGAACCTGATCGCGGGTGATACCGGCCAGGGTGGTGCGGCTGCCATCGGGCAGGACGATCACGGCGAAGCCTGCGGCATCCACCTCCAGCGCGCGCAGTGGGTCGAATCCGCCTGGCACGGTCAGCAGTAGCCGGTCACCCGCCGCCGCGTTGAAATCCAGGATCGTGTCGGTGCCGAGGCCAAGGCGGAAACGATCCGCCCCCAGGCCGCCGTGCAGGGTGTCATTGCCCAACCCGCCGAACAGCCAGTCGGCATCCGCCCCGCCATAGAGCGTATCATCCCCTTGGGAACCGTAGAGCGTGTCATTGCCCCGGCCGCCATAGAGCATGTCATGGCCCTGATTGCCGAACAGCAGATCATCGTTCAGCCCGCCCAGCAGCCGGTCGCCGCCAGCATTGCCGTACAGCGTGTCGTTCTGCTGATTGCCGAAGATCAGGTCATTGGCATCCTGACCATAGAGAAGATCACCGCCTTCCAGCCCGCTGATCGTATCTTCCCGGCTGCTGCCCGAGATCCGGTCGCCCTGTATGCTGCCCAGAATCAGGCCGCTGGGCGGATCCTCGCTGGTGCCCCCGCCGCCGTTCGACTGTGGTGCCGAATGGCGCAGCACCAGATCGCCGCCGCTGACCGAGACCTTTGGGGTGAAGCTCAACCCGGTGGACAGCTGCACCGTGATCCCGGCCCCGCCGCTGAGCGAATCGTCATCGACGGTCAGCACGCCGGTGGTGGCGTTATAGCTAGCACTAGCATTGGCGCCGCCAAAGCCCTGAACGATCAGAACATCGGACGCGGTATCGAAATCGTCCACCCGGTCGACCGTCGCGCCGCTGGTATCGTCGATCACAAAGGTATCGGCCCCCGCACCGCCCGACAGGGTATCCTGCCCGGTGCCGCCTGCCAGCCGGTCCGCCCCATCGCCGCCCAGAATGTCGTCGGCATCGGCGCCGCCATCCAGGCTATCGTCGCCCAGACCACCAACCAGCCCGTCCGCCCCGGCCGCGCCAACCAGCGTGTCGTTGCCCGCGCTGCCGGTCAGGGTATCGCCCGTGGTGCCGCCGATGATGCTGTCGGCCCCGTCGCCGCCATCAACCACATCGGCCCCACCGCCGGTCGAGATTGTGTCATCCCCGGCTTCGCCGCGCAGGGCTTCCGCACTGGTGCTGCCGACCAGCAGATCGCCGCCATCGCCGCCATAGATGATATCGCCACCCGCTCCGCCCCGGATCGTATCGCTCCCCGCCCCGCCGCTTAGGGTTTCCGTATCGGTGCTGCCGGTGATCGAATCGTTGCCGTCATCGCCGACAACCGAATCGTTGCCGCCGCCGGTGGAGATCGTGTCGTTATCCAAGCCGCCCGACAGGGTATCGGTATTGGCGCCGCCAACGATCAGATCGTTCCCGTCGCCGCCCGACAGGGTGTCGCTGCCGCCTGCGCTGGACAGCGTGTCGTTCCCTGCACCGCCGGAAATATGGTCGGCAGTAGAGGCGCCGGAAATCAGATCATTGCCATCACCGCCATCGACCGAATCCAACCCACCGCGGGTTAGGATCGTATCGCTGCCTGCGCCGCCCAGCAGGGTCTCTCTGCCAACATCGCCGAAGATCACATCATCGCCGTCGCCGCCGCTGGCCGTATCCGTGCCGCCCAATGTCAGAATTCTGTCGTTACCCAGGCCACCGATCAGAATTTCGGAGCCGGTGCCCCCGGTAATATCGTCATTACCGTCGCCGCCATCGACCGAGTTTGCGCCGCCGTCAGACGCGATGGTATCGTTACCTGCACCGCCAAAAATCGTTTCCGCATCTGCGCCGCCAATGATCGAATCATCGCCGTCGCCACCGCTGGCCGTATCCGCGCCGCTGGTGGTGCTGATGGTGTCATTGTCTGCACCGCCATCGATCAGATCATTGCCTGCGCCGCCGTCAATGCTATCGGCTCCACCCAGCGCCGATACCGTATCGTTGCCGTTGCCGCCCAGCAGGGTATCGATGCCGGTTCCACCGGTCAGGCGGTCATTGCTATCGCCACCATCCATCCAGTTGGCGCCTGCCCCGCCGTTGAGGACGTCATTGCCGCCGCCCCCGGCCAGGCGGTCGTCGCCGGCAGCGCCGCTGATAAAATCCGCAGCGGCGCTGCCCGTGATCGTGTCATCCCCCGTGCTGGCATTGACCCAGATATTGCGGTTGGCACCCATGCCAGAGGCGTCCCAGTTCATCGCCGTGGCGCCACCCGAAAAACTCTGAAACAGGAAGTAAATGCTGTTTTCAGCGGCGGAGATTGTCCAGTTTTCCGCAAAACTGGTGGATGTTGCCGAACTCGGATCGACAAGGGTAAACACCGCAGGCTGGCGAAGATGGAGACCGTTGACAGGCATGGCATATCCTCCTGAGATATCTGGAAGGTGCCGGGAATTCGTATAACTGTAAATCAATAATGTGTTAACTGAACTATTGCGAAAGATATATCTTAAATTATTTCCTTTTTGCTGTTCTCGACTTTTTTTGTTCCGTCCATACAGACCAGGCCATAAAGAAGGGCGGTCACATGGGCCGCCCGAAGATTTTCCCGAAAATGCCCCCGGGGATGCTGTTGAAACAGCTGCGCCCTATTCGGCGGCATGGCCGCTGGTGGCGGGCGCGGGTGGTGTTGCGACGGCCTTCGGCTTCCGCCGCAGCACCGCGCCCAGCTTTTCGAAATAGATGTAGATCACCGGGGTGATATAGAGGGTGAGGAGCTGCGAGACGATCAGCCCGCCCACCACCGCCACGCCCAGCGGCTGGCGCAGTTCCGCCCCGGCGCCATGGCCGATGGCGATTGGCAGCACCCCAAAGATGGCGGCGAAGGTTGTCATCATGATCGGGCGGAAGCGCAGTAAACACGCCTCGTGTATGGCTTTTTCCGGGTCGGCTTCGCCATCGCGTTTTCGTTCCAGCGCGAAGTCGATCATCATGATCGCGTTTTTCTTCACGATCCCGATCAGCATGACGATCCCGATAACGGCGATGATGCTGAGATCCATGTCGAACACTTGCAGTGTCCACAAGGCCCCCAGCCCGGCAGCGGGCAGGCCCGACAGAATGGTGATCGGGTGGATGAAGCTCTCGTACAGGATGCCCAGGATGATATAGACCGCCAGAATGGCAACCGCGAACAGGATGACATTGTCGCGCGCCGCATCGTCGGCCAGTTTCGCCGCCCCGGCAAAATTGCCGGAAATGGTGGCGGGCAGGCCGCTTTCGGCCTCCAGCGCCCGGATCGCATCAACCACGGTCCCCAGCGCAGCGCCCTGTTGCAGGCTGAACGAAATGGTCACTGCGGGCAGTTGACCCTGGTGATTGACGGTCAGTGGCCCGACCGAACGGTCGGTTGTGGTCAGCGCCGATAGCGGGATCATGGAGCCGTTCTGCGCGCGGACATACAGGCTGTTCACCGCATCGGGCGTCTGCTGATAGCGGGGATCGACCTCCACAATCACATCATAGTCGGTGACCGAGGTGAAAATGCTGGCGACCCGCCGGGTGCCGAACGCGCTGTACAGCGTGTTGCGGATGGCATCGACCGTCACCCCCAGCGAGGCGGCGCGGTCCTTGTCGATGCTGACCAGCGCCTGCGGGCTGCGGATGCGCAGATCGGAATTGACCTCTTGCACGCCCGGCATCCGCCGGATCGATGTTTCGAACCGCTGCGCCCAGTCGAACAGCTCGGTCTGGTCAACGCCTTGCAGCGTGTACTGATAGGGCAGGTTGGAGGCGCGCCCGCCCAGGGCGACGTTCTGCACCTTGCCGATAAAGCTGTTGACGCCGGGCACCTGCATCATCTGGCCGCGCAGCTGCTGCACAATGCCGTCGATGGATTGGGTTTGCCGTTCGGGCTTCGGCTTCAGGCCGATGAACATGAACCCCTGGTTGGAACTGCCGGCAAAACCGCCGACCGATGCGCTGACGGTCAGAACATCCGGGTGCCGGGCGACGATGTCCATCAGCCGCTGCTGCCGTTCGGCCATGGCGGCGAAGGCCAGGTCCTGATTGCCTTCCACCCGGATGCGCAACAGGCCGGTATCTTCTTCCGGGATGAAGCCGCGTGGCATGCGGTTGAATTCGTAGACGGTCAGCGCGGTCAGCGCCAGCGTCACCACCAGCATGACCAGCCGCCCGCGCAAGACCCAGGCGAGGCTCCAGGAATAGGCGGCCAGCATGCCGTTGAACCCGGCTTCCAGCATCCGGCCGAACAGCCCTTCTTTCTCGCCGTGGTGCGGGCGCAGCAGGCGGGCGCTCATCATCGGGGTCAGGGTCAGCGATACGAAGCCGGACACCAGAATGGCCAGGCTGATTGTCACCGCGAATTCAAAGAAAAAGCGCCCGGTCACCCCGCCCATGAACAGCACGGGAATGAACACGGCGATCAGCGACAGGGTGATCGAAATGATGGTGAAGCCGATTTCTGCCGATCCTTTCAGCGCGGCATCGAACGGCTTCATCCCCTTTTCGACATAGCGGACGATGTTTTCCAGCATGACGATGGCGTCATCGACCACGAAGCCGACCGCGAGGGTCAGCGCCATCAGCGAAATGTTGTTCAGGCTGAAGCCGAACAGATGCATGCCCGCGAAGGTGCCGATGATCGACATCGGCAGCGCCAGGGTGGGGATGATGGTGGCGGTCAGGTTGCGCAGGAACAGGAAAATCACAAGCACGACCAGCGCCACGGTCAGGAAGAAGGTGAATTTCACATCCTCGATACTGTCGCGGATCGAAATCGACCGGTCGTTCAGCACGTGGATATCGATCGACGGCGGCACCTGGGCGCGGAACTGCGGCAGCAATTCGCGGATGCGCTGGACAACCTCCACCGTATTCGCGTCCGGCTGGCGTTCGATTGCCAGGGTGATCGAACGGGTGCCGTTGTACCAGGAGGCGACGCGGTTGTTCTGCACCGAATCCTCAACCTTGGCCACATCGCCCAGCCGCACGGGCGCGCCGCTGCGATAGGCCAGGATCAGCGGGCGGAAATCATCGGCGCGGGCGGGCTGACCGCGGGTTTGCAGGATCAGGCTCTGCTGATTGCCCTCCAGGCTGCCCAGCGGTGTGGTGGAGGTGGCGGCGGCCAGGGTGCGCTGAATATCCTCGAAGGTGATCTGCCGGGCGGCCATCGCCTCCGGGTCGATCTGCACGCGCACGGCGAATTTCTGCCCGCCATAGACCTGCACCTGGGCCACCCCAGTGATGGTGGACAGGCGCTGCGCGATATTGGTTTCCGCGTAATCGTGGACGGTAGACAGCGGCAGGGTGGTGGAGGTCAGCGCGATGAACAGGATCGGGTCGTTGGCCGGGTTCAGCTTGCGGAACGACGGCGGCGTGGTCATCTCGCGCGGCAGGCGGCGGCTGGCGACCGACAGGGCGCTTTGCACATCCAGCGCGGCGGCGTCGATATTGCGCTTCAGATCGAATTCCAGGGTGACGCGGGTCGATCCCTGGCGGCTTTCCGACGTGATCGAGGTGATGCCGGGAATGTTGGAAAATTCACGCTCCAGCGGCGTTGCCACCGAAACCGCCATCACCTCCGGGCTGGCGCCGGGCAGACTGGCATTGACCACGATGGTCGGCAGATCGACCTGTGGCATGGAAGCGACCGGCAGCTGCCGATAGCCGAACAGCCCGGCGACGATGATCGCCAGCATGACCAGGGTGGTCATGACCGGGCGGCGGATACACAGCTCTGGCAGGTTCATGACGCCTGGTCCTTATGATCCTGAAGGTTGCGATGGCGCTTGTCCCGGAAACTGGCCGCGCCGCTGGCCCTGATTTCCTTGGCCCTGATTTCCTTGACCCTGAACGCCGGACCCTTCTGTCCCGCCGACCGGAGCGGGCTGGCGGATATCGACGCGGGAGCCGGGGCCAAGCCGCAGATGCCCATCGGTGACCACGATTTCACCGGCTGACAGGCCCTTGCCGATAATGGCTTCGGTTGCCGTCTGCCGGTCCACCGTCACCAGCCGGGTTTCGACCACGCGGCCATCGCCTTCCGGCGCGGGCTTGACGACATAGACGAAGCTGCCTTGCTGCCCAGCCTGGATCGCGGCCACCGGCACGCTCAGCGCTTCGGTTTCAACCCCCAGCCGGACGACGCTGTTGACATACATGCCGGGCCACAGGGCGGTATCCTGATTGTCGAAATCGGCCTTGATCTGGAAGGTGCCGGTGGCGGTGTTGATCAGGTTGTCGATGAAGACGACCTTGCCTTCGACCTTGCGGTTGCTGTTCGGCACTTCGGCAATCACCTGCACGCCGCCCGCCGCCATCGATTCCTTCAGGCGGGGCAGGGCGGTTTGCGGCAAGGCCAGCGAAACCGTGATCGGCGCGATCTGGTTGATCACCACCATGGGCTGGGTTTCGGCGGTGCGCACGTTATTGCCCTTGGTATAGGTGATCGCACCCGTCCGCCCGCCGATCGGCGCGCGGATCTTGGTATAGCCCAGGTTGACACGCAGCGCTTCGATCTGTGCCTCCGTCGCCTTGGCCGAGGCATCCAGCACCGTCACCTGGGTCTGCGCCTGATCCAGCCGCTGTTGGGTGGCGAAATCGCGCTGGGCCAGGGTGGTGAAGCGTTCCAGATCGCGGCGGGCATTTTGCAGCTGCGCCCGGTCG
>CAYRWZ010000016.1:39334-39578 GCA_964428065.1 uncultured Comamonadaceae bacterium
TTGCGCCTCGATTGCGCGGGCGTCCAGGGTAAACAGCAGATCCCCGGCGGCCACCGTATCGCCTTCGGTGAAATGGACATCGGTGATGGTGCCGTCGATGCGCGATTTCACCGCCACCGTCTGCGACGGCTGAACCGTGCCGATGGTGGGCACGTCAATCGGTTGCGGGCCTTTTTTCACCGGCGCGGCCAGGATCGGCACGGCCCCGCCGCCACCCCGGCCGCCGGGGCGCGCGGGGCCGCCA
>CAYRWZ010000017.1:0-3117 GCA_964428065.1 uncultured Comamonadaceae bacterium
CGCTGGGTGCGGCCGTGGGCGCTGCTGGCCTGGGTGTTCCTGACCCTCGGCATCGCGCTGGGCAGCTGGTGGGCTTATTACGAGCTCGGCTGGGGCGGGTTCTGGTTCTGGGACCCGGTGGAAAACGCCTCGCTGATCCCCTGGCTGGCGGCAACCGCGCTGCTGCATTCCGCCATCGTGGTGGAAAAGCGCGACAGCCTGAAACGCTGGACCATCCTGCTGGCGATCATGGCCTTCGGCTTCAGCCTGATGGGCACGTTCCTGGTGCGGTCGGGGGTTATCACCTCCGTCCATGCCTTCGCAACGGACCCGACGCGCGGGCTGTTCATTCTGGCCCTGATGGTGGCGGTGGTCGGCGGGGCCCTGATCCTGTATGCCCGCCGTGCAGCCGATCTGGAACCCGGCGGCGTGTTCGCCCCGATCAGTCGGGAAGGCGCGCTGGTGCTGAACAATGTGCTGCTGAGCACCGCGCTGGCGACCGTGTTGCTGGGCACGCTGTACCCGATGTTCCTGGACGCGATGGACCTGGGGGCGGTTTCGGTCGGCCCGCCCTATTTCAACGCCACCTTCCTGCCGCTGATGACACCGCTGGCGCTGGCCATGGCTGCCGGCCCCCTGATCAGCTGGAAGCGCGCCGATCTGCGCGGCATCGTCCAGCGGCTGGCGGCGGCGGCGGTGCTGTCGCTGATCGGCGGCGCGCTGGCCTATGCCCTGGCTGGCGGTGGGCCGGTGTTGGCCCCGGCCGGGTTCGCGCTGGGCCTGTGGCTGATTTTCGGCAGCCTGACCGACATTGCCGAACGGGCCGGGATCGCCAGCCGGTCATTCGCCACGATCCGCACGCGCCTGCCGGGCATTCCCCGGTCGGCCTGGGGCGCGGCGCTGGCCCATGCCGGGGTTGGCGTCGTAGTACTGGGGCTGGCGGGCGCCTTGTGGAAGACCGAGGTTATCCAGGCCCTGCGGCCGGGCGAGAGCATGCAGGTGGCAGGCTGGACCGTGACCCTGCGCAGCGTGGGCCAGCAGCGCGGGCCGAATTATCTGGCCGAACGGGCGCAGATTTCCGCCGTCAAGGGCGACCGCGCCTTGCTGCTGACCCCGGAAAAGCGCCGCTATCTGGCCCCGCCGATGACCACCACCGAAGCCGCAATCCGCACCAACCTGCTGGGCGATTTTTATGCGGTGCTGGGCGATTCCGATGGTCAGGGCCGTTGGGCCGTGCGGATCTATGTCAACCCGCTGGCGCCGTTTTTGTGGCTTGGCTCGCTGTTGATGGGGCTTGGTGGTCTGCTGTCGCTGACCGACCGCCGCCTGCGCCTGGGGGTTGCCACCCGCCGCGCGCATGCGGCATCCCCTCCAGCCTCACCCGCCCCGGCGGAATAGAGGAGGGCAGGCATTATGGCGCGCATGTGGAAGGCCCTGTTGCCCCTGTTGCTGTTTGCGGTGCTGGCCGGATATTTCGGCGTTCAGCTGGTGATCGGCCGTAACGAAACCTTGCCCTCAGCCCTGCTGGACCGCCCGGTGCCGGCGGTTGAGCTGCCGCCGCTGCGCCCCGGCGATGCGCGCGGTTTCGGCCCGCAGGATCTGACCGGGCAAGTCCATCTGGTCAATGTCTTCGCCTCCTGGTGCGTGCCCTGCCGGGCGGAACACCCGCTGCTGATGGCGCTGGGAAAGGAAGGGGTGCCGATCATCGGCATCAATTACCGCGACAAGCCCGGCAATGCCCTGGCCTGGCTCGCGTCCCTCGGCGATCCCTATCGCCGGATCGGCGTCGACCCCGAGGGCAAGACGGCCATCGAATGGGGCGTCTATGGCGTGCCGGAAACCTTTGTCGTCGATAAGACCGGGCGGATCCGCCACAAGCATGTGGGCGTGCTGACGCAGGAGGTGGTGGACAAAACCATCCGCCCCCTGGTGCGGGAGCTGTCGAAATGAGCCGCCGGTTGATCGCCGCCCTTTATGGGCTGGTGCTGTTGGTGGCCGCGGCCGTGCCGATGACGGCTGTTGCCGTGCGGCCCGACGAAATCCTGACCGATCCGGCGCTGGAGGCGCGTGCACGCAACATTTCCAAGGAACTGCGCTGCCTGGTCTGCCAGAACGAATCGATCGACGAATCCCACGCCGATCTGGCGCGCGATCTGCGCCTGCTGGTGCGCCAGCGCCTGCTGGCGGGCGATACCGACCGGCAGGTGATCGCCTATGTGCATGAACGCTATGGCGATTTCGTCCTGCTGCGGCCGCCGGTACGCGGGACCACCCTGGTGCTGTGGTTCGGCCCCGGTGTGCTGCTGGCGCTGGTGGTCGCTCTGGTCTGGCGGCAGACGCGGCGGCGGCGTGCGGGTATCCCCCACCAGGGAGGGGCGGCACCGGAGGCCCTGACACCGGAGACTCTGACGCCCGAGGAACAGGCCGAACTGGATCGCCTGCTGGCCGCCCGCGCAGCCCGGACGGGCGATGCGCCGTCCAACGGCAAGGCTTAGAGGCGGGGATAGAGGCACGCATGATCGATCTTTTGGCCTATCTGATTCTCGCCCTGGTGGTTGGCGCCGTGGTCCTGGCACCCATCTGGCGTGCCAGACTGTCCGGCGCACAGCTTGACAACGCGCCGGTCAGCCCAGTCGATGCCTATCAAAGCCAGCTGGAGGAATTGGAGCGCGATCGTGCGGCCGGGCGGCTGCACCCGGATCAGTTCGCTGCGGCGCGCGCAGAAGTGCAGCGCCGCCTGCTGGCCGCCGCCCGCCTAGAGGCCCGGACGGAGGTAAGGGGTGCCGTCGCCCAATCGGTTGAGCCATCCGCCGCCGAGCTATCCATCGCCCCGGCAAACCCGTCCGGCAGTCGCAGGACGGCGCTGGTTCTGCCGGTTCTGGCCCTGCTGGTCGCGGGCAGCGGCCTGGTCTATCTGGAACTGGGATCGCCGGGGGAGCGGGATCAGCCGCTGTCGGCGCGGACGGCCGAACTGGCCCCGATCACCGAATTGGCCCAGGCGCTGCGCCAGTTGCAGGATCGGGTGGCCGCCGCGCCCGACGATGCCGAAGCCTGGTATCGTCTGGGCACCGTGCTGATGGCGCGGGAGGCGCTGGAGGATGCCGTGGCGGCGCTGAACCGGGCGCGGGCGCTGGCGCC
>CAYRWZ010000017.1:3131-37500 GCA_964428065.1 uncultured Comamonadaceae bacterium
GCCGCAGGAAGCCGCCCCCGCATCAGCCCTGGGCGAAGCGCTGGCCCGCAGTGCGCAGGGCCTGGTCACGGCCGATGCCCGCGCGGCGTTTGAGGCCGCCCTGGCGCTGGACCCGGCCGATGCCCGCGCCCGCTTCTATCTGGCCCTGGGGAAATCGCAGGCTGGCGATGGCGAAGGGGCGCTGACCGACTGGGTCGCCTTGCTGGACGGTGCGCCGCCCGATGCCCCCTGGACCGGCACCGTCCGCCGGGAGGCGACCGATCTGGCCCGCCGCCTGGGGAAGGATCTGGCCGCGCTGGGGCTTGATGGCCCTGCGGGTGGCGCTGCCGGGGGCGCTGCGGGTGCCATTGCGGCCCTGCCGCCGGATCAGCAACAGGCGGCCATCCGGTCAATGGTGGCCGGGCTGGCCGCCCGGCTGGAGGCCAATCCCGCCAATCCCGATGGCTGGGCGCGTCTGGCCCGCAGCTATCAGGTGCTGGGGGAGGGGGAGCGCGCGCTGGCCGCTTTCGGCCGGGCGGCCGATGCCGCGCCCGACCGGATCGATCTGCTGCTGGCCCACGCCCATGCCCTGCATCCGCCGGGCAGCGAGGGGGAGCCGCCAGAGGCTTTCTACCGCCGCATGGCCCAGGTGCTGGCCCTGCGCCCCGATCACCCCGAAGCCCTGTGGTTCATGGGCCAGCAGGCCCGCGCCGGCGGGGATGCGGCCCGCGCCATCGCCCTTTGGACAAAGTTGCTTGACCTGCTGCCGCCCAGCCCGGACAGTGCGGACGCCGATCCGCGCCGGGTGATCGAACGGGCAATCGCCGATGCCAAGGCGGCCTTGCCGCCGCAATAATCACCCGGCGGGGCCAAGAGTCCCGTTCCTGTCGCTGCTGTATTGATGTCCATAACCCCATCCGCTTCGTCATCCACCGCCCCGCGTCCATCTGTGCCAATACTGGCGCAGCCCCGGATGGTGCATGGAATGATGCTTGCCATTGCGCTGGCCTTTATCGGGCTGCGGCTGTGGGTGTCGCCCAATCTGGGCACCGACGATGTCGAACAGGCGCTGATGGCGCAGGATTGGCGGCTGGTCTATAACCCCGCCCAGCCGGAACTCTATACCTGGCTGCTGCTCGATCTCTATGCCGTGCTGGGGCCGGGGCTGCTGCCCCATCTGCTGCTGAAGTACGGGCTGGTCTATGCCACCTTCGCCGGGGCCTATCATGTGGCGCTGCGCTGGACCGACCCGCGCAACGCGCTGCTGGCGGCGGGCAGTCTGCTGCTGCTACAGGGTTTCGCCTGGAGCATCCATGCCGGGGTGACCCATTCGGCGCTGCTGTCGGCGCTTATGGTCTGGTCGCTCTATGCCCTGATGCGGCTGGTGGACGGCAACCGGTGGGATTATGCTGTGCTGTTCGGCCTGCTGGCCGGGCTGGGGCTGCAATCCAAGTACAGCTATATCGTCTTTTTGGTCTGCCTGCTGGCGGCTGCGGCGCTGGACCGCGATCTGCGCCGCCGGATGCCCTGGGGCAAGCTGGGGGTGGCGCTGCTGCTGGCGGCGCTTCTGTTCGCCCCCCATGGCCATGCCGTTCTGACCGCGCCGCGCCCGATCGGCGCTACCCTGGCCGAACTGGGACAGATTGGCGTGGCGGGCGGCTATACCGCCAACCTGCTGGCCGGATTGTCCAGCCTGGCCCAGGCGGCGATTGTGTTTCTGTTCCCGTTCATCGTGGTTGGCCCGGCCTTGCTGTCGACCGCCTGGCGCAAGGCCCCGCCGCCACTTGGCCCCTGGCCGGGTGTGATCCTGCGTGCGGCGGCGCTGGGCCTGGTGCTGCTGGCGGCCAGCGTGATCGGGGCGGAAACCACCTATTTCAAGGACCGGCGCATGCACGCCATCCTACTGCTGGTGCCGGTGGCCGGTGTGGCGCTGGCCAGCGGCGCGGCGCTGGCGGCGTGGCGGCGCACGGCCCTGGGTGCCCTTTATATTGGCGTGCTGGTGGTGGCGGCGGC
Source organism: uncultured Comamonadaceae bacterium (assembly GCA_964428065.1). Taxonomy (GTDB): domain Bacteria; phylum Pseudomonadota; class Alphaproteobacteria; order Elsterales; family Elsteraceae; genus CAYRWZ01. The sequence continues at coordinate 5,124 of CAYRWZ010000017.1, forward strand.
TGGACTGATCGGCCAGGCGGTGTATGAACCGCGCGTGTGCCGGAATTGCCGGCTGCAGGTGCCGCTGGACGATCTGGCCGATACCATCCGGGCGGCGGGCTTTACGCGCGGCAGCATCATCGCCGCCGATGAGCATCTGGGCGGCAATCTGCGCATCCGCTTTGCCGATGCCTGGACCACCACGCCGCCCTATCACGCCTTTCTGGTGCAGCCGGGGCGTGACGATCCGCGCAGGAACGGCGCCTGCCTGCTGGTCTGGAATACCCGCAGCCATGGGGCAGAACCGCCGCGCCCGATGGTGGATCTGGCGCGCGGGCTGTCTGGGCTGCCGCCCGATGCCCCGATTCTGACCGGGCTCTCCAGTTTGCCCCAGGCGCCGCAGACCGTCTCCCTACCGCTGCTTCGCTATGCTCGCCGCAGCGAGACTTTCGCGTTCCTGACTGTCCCCGGCTTTGACGGCACCTGCCGCCCCCGGGACTAGATCACGGGAACCCGGGTGATGGATGGGCGGGCCCTATGCCTGCGCGCGCAAACGGTGCTTGGCAGGCCGGGGGGCGGGGCCAATACTGTCGGAATGAGACCCCTGCTGCCCATACCCATCGACCGGACCGCGCTGATAGTGCTGGCGTCGGCCGTGCTGCATGGATTGGCGCTGTGGGGGCTGATCCTGCGCGATCCTGCCGCCCCGCACGATCCCGCCGCCGGCCCGCCCGCCCTGGTGGTGACGCTGGTGACGGATGCAATGGAGCAGGGCCAGCAACCGGCAGGGCAGCAACCGGCGGGGCAGCAGCCAGCAGGGCAGCAACCGGCAGAGCAGCAGCCAGCAGAGCAAGCGGACCTGCAATCGGACGATGCCGCTGCACCGCAACCGGCGGAGAGTGTTGAGGCACCCCTGCCTGTCCCGGCCCCCACGCCACCCGCCCAAAAGCTGCCAACCCCAAAACCGCCCGCCCTAAAACCGCCTGCCTCAAAGTCACTGGCACAGAAATCCGCTGGCCCCGAAACAACCGGTCATAAAACAGCCAGTCAGCAGCCTGCCGCTGAAGCGGTGCCTGGACTAGCGCCAGAGAGTGCCGGGACCGGCGCTCCGCCGTCCGCTCCGGATTCTGCTTTTCAATCGGTGGAGACTGAGGCGGCAATCCCGGCACTGCGCCCGATTTCCAGCCCGCCGCCCGTTTATCCCCTATCCGCCCGCCGCAGTGGCGCGCAGGGCGTTGCCATGGTCACGGCCCGCATCGGCCCCGACGGCGCGGTGGAACAGGTGCGCCTCGCCACCTCCTCGGGTCATGACACCCTGGACCGGGCCGCGCTAACCGCCGTCACCCGCTGGCGCTTCACCCCCCCTTCCACCACCCCCACCGAACTCACCATCCCGATTCATTTTCGGCTGGAGGGGTAGAGCAAAGGGGACGGTAAAACAGCAGTATTCCTGCTGCCAGACCAGTGCGACATTTGGAGGAAATGGTGGAGCCGAGGAGAGTCGAACTCCCGACCTCTGCAGTGCGATTGCAGCGCTCTCCCAACTGAGCTACGGCCCCATGCCGGACTGTGCCGGAACCGGATTTAACCGGGCCGATTGGGTATCGGCGGGGCGGATAATGTGTCGATGGACGGGGCCTGTCAAGCCCCGACGCAAGGGGTATTTTGCGGTTTCGCCCGACCCTGCGGCGGGCGCTAACCTGCCGGCGCGCGGGAGCGTTCCACGGTCTTGCGGGTGCCGCCCAGCAGGGCCTGCATTTCCCGCTTCGCCCCCCCGGCATCGCGCCCCAGGATATGGTCCAGCACCGCGCGGTGCTGGCCGAGCGATTCCTTATAGGCGGTGGCGCGGCGGGCAGAAAAATCGAAAGTGATGCTGAGCGCCACTTCGATTGTCGCCCCCAGGGCCGAGATGAATTCATTGCCGGTGGCGTTCAGGATCGCCTGATGGAAGCGCAAATCCGCGGCGGTCCAGGCTTCCAGGCTGTCGGCATCGGCCATGTCCTGCCAGGCGAGGCGCATATCCTCGCCCTGCGCATCGGTATGGTTGCGGGCGGCCAGTTCGGCCACGGCGGGTTCAAAGATTTCGCGGATTTCCAGCAGGCGCAGCGCCAGATCGGGCAATTCGCCGCCCGCCGCGCGCCAGGCCAGGATATCCGGGTCCAGCATGTTCCATGCGGCATGGGGACGCACGCGGGTGCCAACCTTGGGGCGGCTTTCGATCAGGCCCTTGGCGGCCAGAACCTTGGTCGCCTCGCGCAGCGCCGTGCGGCTGACGCCGATGGCGGCGCACAGGTCGCTTTCGCTGGGCAGCAGGCTGCCGGGCGGAAATTCGCCGCTCAGGATCCGGTGCCCCAGGTCATGCACCACCTGCCCATGCAGGTTGCGCCGGGAATAGGTGCGGCGCGACGGGGGCGGGGCTGACAGGTGGGGGGCTGACAGGGGCGGGGCAATCGCCATCCGGCCGGCGCCCCGATCGTCAAGGCCGGCGGCGGTTTCCGGCATTGCACCCGTTTGCATCGCCCCATCCGGCGAGGCGAGTGTCTGCGGTGTGCCCAAGGGTTTCTTGTCCATGGTCCAGTCCTTCCCCCCGCTGCTCAGGCAAGGGCCGAAAAGGCCCGGTGCTCCCGAGTTCTCCTTGATATCGCAACCAACAGCATGGCCCGGACGGTTCGCCGAAATACATCTCGGGTTTTGCTGATATCGGGCTGCGCACGCAGCGGGTGAGATATCAGCTTATTCTTTGCAAAACCTTACCGCGATCACCCGGTTCAGCATTCCAGAGCCGCTTCGTTTCAGCAACACATCGTTAATCCCGTTTGCAATACGCTAAAAAGCAGACCAAATATTAGTGATCATATCATACCACAAATGGAGGCCGCTGGTGCGGATTCGTTCCAAGCTGAGTGTCACGCTGGCGGGTGCCGTCGGGTTCGTCGTACTGGCTGCGGTGATTGCGGCCTGGTCCCAGCGCAGTAGCGAGACACAATTCGCCTGGATCAGCGATACCGGCGTTCCGGCCGTAACAGCGGCCAGCCTGCTGAAAACCGATGCCGCTGCCATTCTCACCGCCGCGCCTGACCTGGTCAACGCCGCAACAGCACAGGACCTGGCCCAGCAGCGGCATGCCCTGCTGGAGAAACTGTCGCGGTTGGAAGAAGGGCTCGGACGGCTGCGTCAGCTGCAGGCACAGGATGCGGCCGAGGCCGATACGATCGCGGCATCGGTATCTGCGTTGGCCGACGCGGTGACCGCCGTGGTGGATCGCCGCCAGCAGGAACTGACGCTGCGCTTTACGCTGTCCTCGCGTCAGGCCGGCCTGCAAAACGAAACTGGTGTTTTGGTTCAGGATGCCGGCGATCTGGCCGATATGCTGCGCTTCGATATCGCGACCGGGTTCGAGAATTTCCGCATGACGGCCAAGGGGGGCGATACCTCCTTCATGCTGACGCTCACCGATACTACCTTTCCAAAGTTCGAAGATGCCAACAGCTTGCGCGGGGAGTTGCAGCAGCTGAAGCTGGTGGCGGATCAGCTGCCAAGTTTCGGTGCCGATCGTTTGGAGGCTGGTTTGCGGGAATCGATCGGCTTGATCCGGATTGCCCAGACGCGCCTGTTGACACTTCAGGACGTGATCGGCGCCAAGGAGATCGGCGAGGGGTTGCTGCGGTTGCTGGAGGCGATCGAGGGCGAGGAGGGGATGGCCAAACTGCTGCGCAACAGTGTCGCTGCACAGAAAGAGCTGGCGGAGTCCCTGGCGGCGCTGAATGCCAGCGCGGCAGCCCTGGCGCAGGGGGTGGATGGCCTGGCCAATGCCGTGGCGGCCGAGGCTGCGCAGCGCGCCCAATCCAGCCGCGCCACTGCCCGTGAAACGCTGATCCTTCTGGGCATAGTATGCGCCGTCGCCGTTCTGATTGCCGGGCTGGTGGGCTGGGCCGTGGTGCATCGGTCGATCGGGCGGCGGCTGAACCGGCTGGTCCACCAGGCCGACCGGCTGCGCCGGGGTGAATTGACCCACAGCCTGCACATGACGGGCGGCGATGAGATCGGCGATCTGGCCGGCGCGCTGGAAACCCTGCGGATGGCGGCGTTGGAGGCGGAACAGGCCCGCCAGCAGGTGGAGGAGGAACGCAAACGCGCCAGTGCCGCCCGCCGCGAGGCCTTTGCCGAAACCGCGAACAGCCTGGAGGCCGGCGTGGCCGGGATCGTCGGCGAGCTGACCAAGATCGCCCATGATGTCAACGCCGCAACCGACAGTCTGGGCCGCTATTCCGAAGCCGGCACCCGCGAAAGCCACGCTGCCCTGGGCGAGGCCCAGGTCGCCAGCGAGAATGTCGCCTCGGTCGCCTCGGGCGCGCTGGAGCTGTCCAGTTCGATCTCGGAAATCGGCCGTCAGCTCGATCATTCGGCCATGCTGGCGATGACCGCGCTCGACCGGACCGAGGATGCCGCAGGCGCCGCCAGCGAACTGGCCCGCGCCGCCGAGGAAATCGACCAGGTGGTGCAGCTGATCGCCGCGATTGCCGGCCAGACCAACCTGCTGGCCCTCAATGCCACCATCGAAGCGGCGCGCGCCGGCGAACATGGCAAGGGCTTTGCCGTCGTCGCGGGGGAAGTGAAATCCCTGGCCAACCAGTCGGCCCAGGCCTCCAACGAAATCGGCGACAAGCTGCAATCCATCCGGACCCGGGTTGACCGGATCGTCGATGTCACCAAAGGGGTGCGCAGCGCCATCGACGATGTGAACGCAACCATGGAGGCAATCTCCGACTCGGTGCAGAAGCAGGATGCCGCAACGGCGGAAATCGCCCGCAGTGCAGAGGCCGCCAGCGAGGCGACGCGCCATGTCCACCGGTCTGCCGAACAAGTGGCCACCGCCGCATCGGGCACCGAGGGGGCGGTTCAGCATCTGTCAACGCAATCGACCACGCTGACGGCGATCAGCGGGCGGCTCCGCAGCCAGCTGGAGACGTTCCTCAACACGGTCCGCGCCGGATAGCGCCGGCCCGCCCCATCCTCCCGATCAGCCGTGCCGATAAGCCTTGCCGATAAGCCTTGTCGATCTGGGCACGGGTGGGATAGGACTCGACAAGCCGGTATTTGTCATACAATACTGGGGATGCGTGGCCAACAAGCCGCAGCGCATACCTATGAACGGGCCCGAAGCGGCCCATGATCGGGAGGAGGAATCGAATGGCGTTCATGAAGGGTTTGCTGGCGGCTTCGGCGCTGGCGCTGATGGTGGGCACGGTCCAGGCCGGGACTCTGGTGATCAATGCGGACCAGTCGGATCCGGCGCCGCGCAAGGCGTTGGACGAACTGGTGGCCGAATTCCGCAAGGCCCATCCCGATGTGGATGTGAAGCTGAACGTCTTCGACAAGGAAAGCTATAAGACCAGCATCCGCAACTGGCTGGCCGGCGAAGCCCCGGACGTCGTTTACTGGTATGCTGGCGAGCGGATGAAGTATTTCGTCGATCGCGGCCTGCTGGAAGATGTCAGCGATATCTGGAAAGCCAATAATGGCGATGCCAACATGCCCTCGACCGCCGAATCGGTGAAGGTGGGCGGCAAGGCCTATGGCGTGCCCTATACCTATTACCAGTGGGGCATTTTCTATCGTAAGGATCTGTTCGAAAAGGCCGGCGTGACCAAGGCGCCCACAACCTGGGCCGAATTTCTGGAAGCCTGCGCCAAGCTGAAGGCCAGCGGTGTGGCGCCGATCGTCATCGGCTCTAAGGCCCTGTGGCCGACTGCGGGCTGGTTCGATTATCTGAATCTGCGCGTCAACGGCATGCAGTTCCATATGGATCTGATGGCGGGCAAGGCATCCTATACCGATCCCAAGATGAAAGCCGTGATGGCCAAATGGGCCGAACTGGTGAAGCCCGGCTACTTCATCGAAAACCATGCCTCCTACACCTGGCAGGAATCGCAGCCGCTGTTCTATCAGGGCAAGGGTGCGATGTACCTGATCGGCAACTTCATCACGCCGGAATTCCCGGCCGATGTGCGCGACAAGATGGACTTCATGCAGTTCCCGAAGATCGCCGATGGCGTGCCGATGTATGAAGACGCGCCGACCGATACGCTGCACATCCCGTCGCGCGCCAAGAACAAGGAAGATGCCAAGAAGTTTCTGGCCTTCTATATGCGCCCCGATGTGCAGACCAAGCTGAACCAGACCCTGCGTCAGATTCCAACCCACAAGGATGCCAAGCCGGCGGACGACCGCTTCCTGCAGGCCGGGTACAAGGTGTTGAGCGCGGCGGCCGGGACGGCCCAGTTCTATGACCGCGACACCGATCCGAATCTGGCGCAGGAAGGCATGAAGGGCTTCCAGGAATTCATGATCAACCCGGATCGCGCCGATGCGGTTCTGGAGCGTCTGGAAGCCCGCCGCAAGCAGGTCTTCAAGCAGTAACGGTCCCTTCCGCATTGCCCCTGCGGCCCTGCTCTTGGGAGAGGGTAGCGGGATGCGGGGGCAGTCGCGGTCCCTAAAACACGCCCCCCGGACTCCTCCCCCTTTCTCGTCCGGGGACGTGTTCAGGCCCCGCTCCCTTTGGTTACCAACGGGCAGCGGGGCCTCCCTTCCTTTTGACCCTCTCTCATTCAGACGGCTTGCCCGTCCGGCGTTTGTGCCGGTGCCCGTTTTCATGCCTGGGCCCGTTTTCATGCCCCAGGTTCACGTCAGCGGTCCGGCGAGTGTTGGAGAGAGATAGGGGTTGATCGGATGACGGTCACTGCCAAAGATCGCGGCTGGGTTCAGCCTGCGCCCAAGACTGCCCTGGCCCGCTGGTGGCGGCGGAATGATCGGCGGATCGCGCCGTTTCTGTTGCTGGCGCCCGGGCTGCTGGCCTTTCTGGTGTTCGTTGTCGCCCCGATTGTCGAAAGCATGTGGATCAGCCTGCACGATTGGGACGGGCTGGGGCCGATGACCTTCATCGGGCTGGACAATTACCGCGAATTGTTCGCCGATCCGAAATTCCACACGGCGTTGATCAATAACGTCAAATGGCTGGTGCTCTATCTGGTGGCGCCAGCGATCGGGCTTGCGATCGCCCTGTTCCTGAACCAGCAGATCTGGGGGATGCGGCTGGTCAAGTCGCTGTTTTTCTTCCCCTTCGTCATCAGTCAGGTGGTGGTCGGCCTGATCTTCTCGTGGTTCTACGATCCCAATTTCGGCATCCTGAACGTGCTGCTGAAGGGCGTTGGCCTGTCGCCGGTCGCCCCCCTGGGTGACGAGGATATGGTGACTTACGCCATCATCGTTGCCGGGCTGTGGCCGCAGGTTGCCTATTGCATGATCCTGTTCCTGACCGGGCTGAACAATGTGAACCCGGATCTGGTCGAAGCGGCCCGGATGGATGGCTGCAAGGGCTGGCGGCTGTTCTGGCACATCATTCTGCCCCAGCTGCGCCCGGCGACCTTCATTTCGGTGGTGGTGACTGTGATCGGTGCGCTGCGCAGTTTCGATCTGGTGGCGATCATGACCGGCGGCGGCCCCTATGACAGTTCAACCGTGCTGGGCTATTTCATGTATGAACAGGCGATTTTCGCCTATCGCATGGGGTATGGCGCGGCGATTGCGACGGTGCTGTTCCTGATCATGGACATCTATATCGCCTTCTTCCTTGCCTCCATGCTGCGCAAGGAGAACGAATAATGTTCCCGACCCCGATTGAAAAACGCTCCCCCTTCGCCCGTGGCGGTTACCGCATCGCGCTGGCGATCGCGCTGATTGTATGGCTGCTGCCGCTGGGCGCGATTTTCATGACCTCCATCCGCTCGCTGGAGGATATCAACCTGGGTAACCTGTGGGGCTGGCCGTCCAAGGTGCTGCTGGTGGAAAACTATCAGGCGGTGTTCACCACCACGCCGATGGGCCTGTTTCTGTTCAACAGTCTGATGATCACCCTGCCTGCGGTGGCCGGGGCAATCGCGCTGGCGGCCATGGCGGGCTATGCCCTGGCCAAGTTCAGGTTTCGCGGTAATGTGCTGCTGTTCGCCCTGTTCATCGCCGGCAATTTCATCCCGTTCCAGATTCTGATGATCCCGGTGCGCGATCTGGTGATCAAGATCGGCCTTTATGATTCGATTGCCGGGTTGATCGCCTTTCACATCGCCTTCCAGGCCGGGTTCTGCACCCTGTTCATGCGCAATTTCATCAAGTCGCTGCCCGATGCGCTGATCGAAGCGGCCCGAATGGAAGGCATTTCCGAATGGCGGATTTTCATTCACGTCATTCTGCCGCTGGTGCGGCCGGCGCTGGCCGCGCTGTCGGTGCTGGTCTTCACCTTTGTCTGGAATGATTATTTCTGGGCCCTGGTGCTGGCCCAGACCGATGCGGTCCGCCCGGTGACCGCCGGCCTGCAATCGCTGAAGGGAATGTGGGTTTCGTCCTGGCAGCTGATTTCCGCCGGGTCGATCATCGCCGCCCTGCCGCCGGTCGCCATCTTCTTTCTGATGCAAAAGCATTTCATCGCCGGGTTGACCCTGGGCGCGACCAAGGAATGACCGGGGCATGACCGGGCCGGGCGAACAGCGGGACGGCTGGTCCCTGTGGCGGCTGGATGCCCCCGCTGGCGTGGCCGGGCCGGGGATAACCCTGGCCCTGGCCAGCCACAGCGGCGCGCCGCCCCAGATGCTGCATTTCGGCCCCGCTTTGCCGCACGATGCCGATCTGGCTGCGCTGGCGGCGGCGACCCGTCTGCCCGTGCCGCCCGCGTCCCTGGATCAGCCGATCCCCGCCAGCCTGATGCCGCCGACCGGCTGGGGCTATTGGGGCCATCCGGCCGTGCAGGTCGGGGGCGATACGCCCCTGATGCTGCGGCTGGTGGAGGGAGATCAGGCCGACCACACCCTGCACTTGACGCTGCAAACCGATCCCGCACTCTCCGGTGGGGTGGACCTGCGCATCACGCAAACGCTGACACTCGCGGCCGATACCGGCTGCCTGTCCAGCGCGGTGCGTGTCGAAAACCGGGGCGCTGCGCCGGTCGATCTGCTGCATCTGGCGAGCCTGACCCTGCCGCTGCCCGGCTGGATGGACGAAATTCTGGGCTTCACCGGCGAATGGTGCGGCGAATTTCAGGAGCAGCGCCAGCGCCTGACCCAGGGCGCGCTGGTGCGGGAAAATCGGCGGGGCCGCACTTCTCACGACAGCTTCCCCGGTCTCGTGCTGGGGGAAGCGGGGTTCGATGCCACCCGCGGCACCCTGATCGGCCTGCATCTGGGGTGGAGCGGCAATCACCGCCTGTCGGTTGAACGGCTGGCCGCCGGCGGGATCGTCGCCCAGCTGGCCGGGGGGCTGGGCGCGGGGGAAATCCGCCTGCCGCCGGGGGCGGAGTATGCCGCGCCAACCGCCTATGCCGTACCGAGTGCGGAGGGGCTGAACGGCCTGATGCGCCGCAGCCAGGCCCATGTGCGCGCCCATATCCTGCCGCGCCGCGCCCTGCGGCCCCGCCCGGTCCATCTGAATACCTGGGAGGCGGTCTATTTCGACCATAGTGAGGCCGCGCTGTTCGATCTGGTCGATGCGGCGGCGGCGGTGGGGGTGGAGCGCTTCGTGCTTGACGATGGCTGGTTCCCGGCCCGCCGTAATGACCGTGCCGGGCTGGGCGATTGGCGCGTCGATCCCACGGTCTATCCGCGCGGGCTGGGGCCGCTGATCGACCGGGTGCAGGCGGCTGGTATGGAATTCGGCCTGTGGGTCGAACCGGAAATGGTCAACCCCGACAGCGATCTGTACCGCGCGCACCCGGATTGGGTGCTGGCGGCCGGGGCGGAGCGGCCGACTGCGCGCCACCAACTGGTCCTCAATCTGACCCGGCCGGACGTGGCGGACTATCTGTTCGGCGCGTTGGACCGGCTGCTGCGCGACCATCCGATTGCCTATCTGAAATGGGACATGAACCGCGATCTGGTCCCGGCCCACGCCGATGGTCGCCCAGTCACCGATGCCCAGACCCGCGCCGTCTATGCGCTGATCGACCGGCTGCGCGCCGCACATCCGTCGGTCGAGATCGAAACATGCGCGTCCGGCGGTGGGCGGGCCGATTGGGGCATCCTGGCCCGCACCGAACGGGTCTGGACCAGCGACAGCAACGATGCCCGCGACCGCATGGCGATCCAGCGTGGCTTTTCCCTGTTTTTCCCGGCAGAGGTGATGGGCAGCCATATTGGCCCGCCTGACTGCCATGTAACCAGGCGGCATCTGCCGCTGGCGACGCGCGGCGCGGTCGCCCTGTTCGGCCATCTGGGCATCGAATGGGATATTCGCGGGCTGGCTGTGGGGGAGCGCGAACAACTGGCCGCGATCCTGCGCGAATACAAGCGCCTGCGCCCGCTGATCCATTCTGGCTTTGGCCTGCGTCTGCCGGCGGACGATCCGCGCTGGATGGGATGGGGCTGCGTTGCCCCGGACCGCCGCCATGCCCTGTTCGCCATCGCTGCACGCGACGGCGGCTTCCGCGCGGCGTCCCAGCGCCTGACCGGGCTGGATCCCGCCCGCCTGTATCGCCTGCGTGCGCTGTTCAGCGATGCTGCGGACGCAGCCGGGTGGGATGGCGCGCTTCTGCCAGGGGCGGCCTTGATGTCCCACGGTCTGTCGCTGCGCCTGCCGCAGCCGGACCATCTTGTTCTGATCGAGTGTGAGTGCGTTTCATGACCAAAGCCCAGCTTGGCGTCTGCTATTACCCGGAACATTGGCCGGAGGCGTGGTGGCCCCAGGATGCCGCCCGGATGCGCGATGTCGGCATCGACTATGTACGGATCGGCGAATTCGCCTGGAGCCGCCTGGAGCCGCAGCCCGGCATCTATCAGTTCGATTGGCTGGACCGGGCGATCGATGTGCTGGGCCGGGCCGGGCTGAAAGTGGTGCTGGGCACCCCGACCGCCACGCCGCCGAAATGGCTGATGGATCGGCTACCCGGCGCCTATGCGCTGGATCGGGATGGGCGCAAGCGCGGCTTCGGTTCCCGCCGCCACTATAGTTTTTCCGCCGAGGATTATGCCCGCGAATGCGACCGGATCGTCGAACAGGTGGCGCAGCGCTATGGCCGCAACCCGCATGTCGCTGCCTGGCAGACCGATAATGAATATGGCTGCCACGATACCATCCGCTGCTATGCGCCGGTCAGCCGCGATGCCTTCCGGCGCTGGCTGAAGCAGCGCTACGGTACGGTTGCGAAGCTGAACGAGGCATGGGGCAATGTCTTCTGGAGTATGGAATACACATCCTTCGACGAAGTCGAACTGCCCAACCTGACCACGACCGAGGCCAATCCCAGCCAGTGGCTGGATTTCTATCGGTTCTCCTCCGATCAGGTGGTGGCGTTCAACCGCCGACAGGTCGATATCATTCGTCGTTACTCCGACCGGCCGATTTCCCATAACTATATGGGATTCATCACGGAATTCGATCACTACAAGGTTGCTGACGATCTGGAGATCGCCACCTGGGACAGCTATCCGCTCGGCTTCACCGATACCCTGCTGCGCCTGTCGGCTGCGGATCGCCGCCACTGGCAGCGCACCGGCCATCCGGATATCGCCCCGTTCCACCACGATCTGTATCGCGCGGTCGGCCGGGGGCGCTGGTGGGTGATGGAACAGCAGCCCGGCCCGGTCAACTGGGCGTTCCACAACCCGGCGCCCCTGCCCGGCATGGTGCGTCTGTGGACCTGGGAAGCCTTCGCCCATGGGGCGGAAGTGGTCAGCTATTTCCGCTGGCGGCAGGCCCCCTTCGCCCAGGAACAGATGCACGCCGGCTTGCTGCGCCCGGATTCGGTGGAAGCGCCCGGCTATTTCGAGGCCAAGCAGGTGGCAGAGGAGGCGGCACGGCTCGATCTGCCCGACACGCCGCCCGCCCCGGTCGCCCTGCTGTTCGACTATGAGGCCGAATGGCTGCTGACTGCCCAGCCGCAAGGCCGGGAATACAGTTTCAAGCATGTCATGTTCGCCTGGTACACCGCCTTACGGCGGCTGGGGCTGGATGTGGATTTCATTCATCCTGGCGCAGCGCGCGGTGCGGATCTGACCGGCTATCGCATGATTGTCGCCCCGGCCAGCCCGCTGCTGGACCAGGCGACCAGGGATGCGCTGCGCCGGGCCGTGGCTGCCGGGGTGCATCTGGTGACCGGTCCACGCTTCGGCGCGAAAACCCAAACCCTGCAAATCCCGGACGGCCTGCCGCCCGGCGATCTGCGGGATATCACCGGCTATACCGTCACCCGGGTCGAAAGCCTGGACCCGGAGTTCACCGAGCCGGTGAGCTGGAACGGCCAGACCTATCAGGGCTTCGGCTGGCGGGAGGATATCAGCGGCCCCGCGCAGGTGACCGCCCGCTGCGCCGATGCCTGGCCCGCCCTGTCGCAGCACGGCGCGGTGCACACCGCCCATATGCTGCTGGACGAGCCGTTTCTGATGGACTGGCTGGCGGGCATTGCCGCGCAGGCCGGTCTTTCGACCGTGCGCCTGCCGCGCGATATCCGCGTGCGGCGGCGCGGCGGGCTGACCTTCGCCTTCAATTACGGGACAGAGCCATATGCGCTGCCCCAGTCGCTGACCGGCGATCGCCCGGAGTTTCTGTTGGGCGGGGCGCTGCTGGCCCCGCAGGAGGTGGCGCTGTGGCGGTAAAGGATATTCGCCTGATCGGCGTCGATTGGGGCACCACCAATTTCCGCGCCTTCGGCTTTGACGATGTTGGCCGGGTGGTGATGCGGCATTCGGCCCCGCGCGGGATCATGTCGATCCAGGACGGCAATTTTTCTGCTGTGCTCCAGGCTGAAATCGGCGGCTGGCTGGCGGCGAACCCGGCCCCGCTGATCCTATCCGGCATGGTCGGCAGCCGTCAGGGCTGGGCCGAAGCGCCCTATGCGCAGACCCCGGCCGATGTCACGGCGATCCGGCGCAACCGGGTTGCGGTTGCCCTGCCCGATGGCCGCCCGGCGGCGATCCTGCCTGGGGTGGTGGACCTGTCCGGTGCCACCCCCGACGTCATGCGCGGGGAGGAAACGCAGATTTTCGGCGCGATCCAGCAGGTGGACGATCTGTTCTGCATCCCCGGCACCCACAGCAAGTGGGTGGCGGTCACCGATGGCCGCATTGTCGGGCTGGAAACCCATATGACCGGCGAACTCTATGCCATGATGCGCCAGCATTCGATTCTGGCCCGGCTGATGCCGGCGGTGGAACAGGACGGCGACAGCGATCATCTGCCGCCCGGGTTCCGCGACGGGCTGGCCGCCGCCGCGCGCGACCCGCATCTGCCGCGCAGCCTGTTTTCGGCCCGCACGCTGGGCCTGTTCGACCGGCTGCCCTCCGAAGCGCTGCCCGGCTATCTGTCTGGCCTGCTGATCGGGACAGAGGTTGCGGCGGGCCTGGCCCGGCGGCCCGGCCTGTCCAGCGCCACCGTGATCGCCACCGACCGGCTTTTGACCCTGTACCAGGCCGCCTTGGCCGAGCATGGCGTGCGGACCGTCAGCCTGTCGGGCGAGGCAGCGGCCCAGCGCGGCCTGTGGCTGCTGGGCCAGGATTTGATGGAGGCGGCCCGATGAGTGCCCGTTTGCCCCAGTCGCTTGCCCTGATGGCGGATCTGCCGCTGATTGCAATTCTGCGCGGCCTGACGCCCGATGCCGCCCTGGGCGTCGGCCAGGCGCTGGCCGATGCGGGCTTCCGCGCCATCGAGGTGCCGCTCAATTCGCCCGATCCGTTCCGCAGCATCGCTGCGCTGGCCCAGCGGTTCGGCGACCGGCTGCTGATCGGCGCCGGCACGGTTCTGCGCGTGGCCGATGTGGTGCGCCTGAAGGAGGTCGGCGGGCGGCTGTGCGTTGCCCCCAACATGGACCCGGCGGTGATCGCGGCGGCCAAGGGGCTGGGCATGGTCGCCCTGCCCGGCGTGCTGACCCCGACCGAGGCGTTTGCCGCCCTTGCCGCCGGGGCCGATGGCCTGAAGCTGTTTCCGGCGGAAGCCGCAGGCCCGGCGGTGGTGAAGGCGATCCGCGCCGTTCTGCCGCCCGATGCGCCAATCTTCCCGGTCGGCGGTATTGCGCCCGAGACCATGACCGCCTATCGCCGTGCCGGTGCTGCCGGTTTCGGCCTTGGGTCCGCCCTTTACAAACCCGGCGACCGGCCGGACCAGATTGCCCCGCGCGCCGCCGCCTTCCGCGACGCCTGGGCCGCCTATACGGAGTAACCTGCCATGGCTGATGTTCGACTGAGACAGATTCGCAAGACTTACGGCACCGTGGAAGTGGTGCATGGGGTCGATCTGGACATTGCCGCGCGGGAATTCGTGGTCTTTGTCGGCCCGTCCGGCTGCGGCAAATCCACCCTGCTGCGCATGGTGGCGGGGCTGGAGGAGATCACCGCCGGCGATCTGACCATCGACGGCGTGCGCGCCAACGATCTGCCGCCGGTGGAGCGCGGGACATCGATGGTGTTCCAGTCCTATGCGCTGTATCCGCATATGACGGTGTTCGAGAATATGTCCTTCGGCCTGCGCATGGCCGGTGCCCCGAAGGAGGAAATCCAGCGCCGGGTGGAAAATGCCGCGCGCATCCTGCAGCTTGAAGCGCTGCTCGACCGTCGTCCGCGCCAGCTTTCCGGCGGTCAGCGCCAGCGGGTTGCCATCGGCCGCTGCATTGTGCGCGATCCGAAAGTGTTTCTGTTCGACGAGCCGCTGTCGAACCTGGACACCGCGCTGCGCGTGCAGATGCGGATCGAAATCGCCCGCCTGCATCGGGAACTGGGCGCAACCATGATCTACGTCACCCACGACCAGACCGAAGCCATGACCCTGGCCGACAAGATCGTCGTGCTGCGGGCCGGCCGGGTGGAACAGGTTGGCCCGCCGCTGGAGCTGTACCATCGCCCGGCCAACCGCTTTGTCGCCGGGTTCATCGGCTCCCCCGCCATGAACTTCCTCGATGTGGTGGCAACCGGCACCGATGGGGCGCGGCAGGTGACCGTCACCCTGCCTGGCGGCGCCAACCTGTCTGTCGCCGTTCAGCCGCCGCCCGGCCTGGCCGCTGGACAGACCCTAAGCCTCGGGGTCCGGCCCGAACATTTGCGCCTGTGCGATGCGGGGCCGCAGGCCCTGTCGGCCACCATTCAGGCGGTGGAACGGCTGGGCAGCCAGACCTTCCTTTATGCCGCCTTGTCAACCGGCACCTGGATCACGGTCGAGGCGCCGGGCGATTTCACCGCGCCGATCGGCAGCCAGATCCACGTTCTGCCCGATGCCGGCCAGTGCCACCTGTTCGGCGCCGACGAACAGGCCCTGCCCCTTACGCGATAACGCGATTAGCCCCCTGATTGTACCGTGAGCGAGTATCCGCCATGACCGCAACCCCGTCCCGTAGCCCCCGCCAGCCGAAAACGCCTACAACCCTGCGCAGCCGCCAATGGTTCGACAATGCCGAAGATCCCGGCATGACGGCGCTGTATCTGGAGCGGTATCTGAATTTCGGCCTGACACGAGAGGAGCTGCAGTCGGGCAAGCCGATCATCGGTATCGCCCAGACCGGCAGCGATCTGGCCCCCTGCAACCGCCACCATCTGGATCTGGCCCATCGGGTCAAGGACGGTATCCGCGCCGCCGGTGGGATTCCGCTGGAATTCCCGGTCTATCCGATTCAGGAAACCGGGCGGCGGCCGACGGCGGCGTTGGACCGCAACCTGGCCTATCTGGGGCTGGTGGAAGTGCTGCACGGCTATCCCCTGGACGGCGTGGTGCTGACCACCGGGTGCGACAAGACCACCCCGGCGCTGCTGATGGCGGCGGGCACGGCGGATATTCCGGCCATTGTCCTGTCGGGCGGACCGATGCTGGACGGGCATCATCGCGGCCGTCTGGTCGGCTCCGGCACGGTGATCTGGGAAAGCCGTCAGCGCCTGGCCAAGGGCGAAATCGATTATGACGGGTTCATGGATGCGGCGGCGGCCTCCGCCCCCTCGGTCGGCCATTGCAATACCATGGGCACCGCGCTGTCGATGAATTCGGTGGCCGAAGCGCTGGGCATGTCGCTGCCCGGCTGCGCCGCGATCCCCGCCCCCTATCGCGAGCGCGGCCAGATGGCGTTCCTGACCGGCAAGCGCAGTGTCGAGATGGTGTGGGAAGATCTGCGCCCGTCCGATGTGATGACCCTGGCGGCGTTCGAGAATGCGATTGCCGTGGCTTCTGCCATCGGTGCGTCCAGCAATTGCCCGCCGCATCTGATTGCCATTGCCCGCCATGTCGGGGTGGAGCTGACCCTGGCCGATTGGCAGCGCGTCGGTCGCGATATTCCGCTGCTGGTCGACTGCCAGCCTGCCGGGCGCTTCCTGGGCGAAGGCTTCCACCGGGCGGGCGGTGTGCCCGCTGTGATGGCCGAACTGCTCAAGGCCGGACGCCTGCATGGCGCAGCGGTCACGGTGACGGGCCGCGCGGTCGCCGATTGCCTGGCCGCCGTGCCGGAGCCAGACCGGGAGGTGATCCGCGCTTACGGGAATCCGCTGAAGGGCGATGCCGGGTTCGTTGTGCTGTCGGGCAACCTGTTCGATGCGGCGGTGATGAAAACATCGGTCATCGGGGCGGATTTCCGCCAGCGCTATCTGTCCAACCCGAAAGACCCCGATGCGTTCGAAGTGCGGGCCATCGTTTTCGAGGGGCCGGAGGATTATCACGCCCGGATCAACGATCCGGCCCTGAATATCGACGCCGATTGCATGCTGGTGATCCGCGGTTGCGGCCCGGTCGGCTATCCCGGTTCGGCAGAAGTGGTGAACATGCAGCCGCCCGATCATCTGCTGAAGCAGGGGATCACGGCGCTGCCGACG
Organism: uncultured Comamonadaceae bacterium; assembly: GCA_964428065.1. Taxonomy (GTDB): domain Bacteria; phylum Pseudomonadota; class Alphaproteobacteria; order Elsterales; family Elsteraceae; genus CAYRWZ01. The sequence goes on from CAYRWZ010000017.1 coordinate 21,920, forward strand.
ATGGGCGACGGGCGGCAGTCCGGCACATCGGCCAGCCCGTCGATCCTGAATGTCGCCCCGGAATCGGCGGTCGGTGGCGGTCTGGCGCTGCTGCGCACGGGGGACCGCATCCGCGTCGACCTGAAAACCCGGCGGGTCGATCTACTGGTCGATGCGGCGGAGTTGGCGGCACGCCGGGCGGCGGTGGTGCCGTCGCACCCGGCCAACCAGACGCCCTGGCAGGAATTGTACCGCCAGACCGTCGGCCAGTTGGACACTGGCGGCTGCATGGAACTGGCGACCAAGTATCAGCAGGTGGTGGCGCAGGGCACCCCGCGCCATTCGCACTGAGCGGGGTGAATCGAGATGGCGACGCTCTACCCATCGCTTGCCGGACGGCCCGTGGTGATCACCGGCGGGGCGACCGGCATTGGCGCGGCCATGACCCGCGCCTTCGCTGCCCAGGGCTCCAAGGTGACGTTTCTGGATCTGGATGCCGAAGCCGGGCAGACGCTGGCGGCAGCAACCGGCGCGCGGTTCCAGCAGTGCGATCTGACCGATATCCCCGCTTTACAGGCGGCGCTGGCGGCGGCTGCGGCGGCGCAGGGCGCGGCCCGCGTGTTGATCAACAATGCTGCGCGCGATGACCGCCACCGGATCGAGGATGTGACGGTCGCCGACTGGGACGCCAAGATGAACGTTAATCTGCGGCACCAGTTCTTTGCCGCCCAGGCGGTTGCGCCGGGCATGGCGGCGGCGGGGGGCGGATCGATCATTAATCTGGGGTCGATTTCCTGGCTGATGGGCAATGGCGGCTATCCGGTCTATGTCACGGCCAAGGCAGCGATTCATGGTCTGACGCGGGGCCTTGCCCGCGATCTCGGGCCGCAGAAGATCCGCGTCAATGCGCTGGTGCCCGGCTGGGTGATGACCGAACGACAAAAGGCCCTGTGGCTGACGCCGGAATCGCTGCGCGCGCATCTGGAGCGGCAGTGCCTGAAAGAAACGGTGGAGCCAGAGGATATCGCCGCCATGGCCCTGTGGCTGGGCAGCGATGAGTCGCGCATGGTGACGTCCCAGGCGCTGATCGTCGATGGGGGGGTGGTGTGATGGCGCAGATTCGGGTGCTGACGCCGAATACGGCGGCCCAGGCGATGATCCTGGGCGAAGGGCCACAATGGCTGGCCGACCGGCAGGAATTGTGGGGCGTCGATATCAAACGCCCGGCCCTGCTGCGGCACGATCTGGCGGGCGGGCCGCCGGTGGCCTTTCCCATGCCAGCCTCGGTTGGCTGCGCGGTCCCATCGACCGGGGGCGGCTTTCTGGTCGGCCTGAAAACCGGGGTTCATCGCTTCGATCCCGCCTCGGGCGCCGCCCCGGCGCTGGTGGTTGCGGTGGAGCCGGACCTGCCGGGCAACCGCCTCAACGATGGCAAGTGCGACCGCCAGGGGCGGTTCTGGGTCGGCAGCATGGATGATGGCGAAAGCCAGCCGAGCGGCCATTTCTATCGCATCGACGGGCCGGGCCGCTGCTATTGCTGGCAGGCGGGGTTCGTGGTCACCAACGGCATCGGCTGGAGTGTTGATGGCCGCACCCTCTATGTCACCGATTCGGGCAATCGCACGATTTACCGGGCGCCCTATGACCCAGAAACCGGGGCGCCAGGCCCGCGTACCGTGTTCGCCCGGGTGCCCGACGATGCGGGCTATCCCGACGGGTTGACGGTCGATGCCCAGGATCATGTCTGGTCGTGCCATTGGGATGGCCGCCGGATCACCCGCTATCGCCCCGATGGCAGTGTGGAGCGGGTGCTGAGCCTGCCCGTGCAGCGCCCGACCAGCGTTGCCTTCGGCGGCGCTGGCCTGGATGTGCTGTACGTCACCTCCGCCCGGATCGGCCTTGCTGATCTGCCGCCCGATGCGGTCGATGGCGCGGTGCTGGCGATCACCGGCACCGGGGTCACCGGGGTGGCGGAGCGCCCCTCGCGGGTCTAGCTCTCCTCAGCCCCAGCCCCAGCCCCAGCCCCAGCCTCAGCCTCAGCCTCTGTCCAGCCGCAGGCGGCGAGTGCGGCGCGCATATGCGGCGGGACCGGCGCGGTGGCCGTGATTGGCGGCTTGCGTGGGTTCAGCGGCAGGCTGATCTGCCGGGCGTGCAGATGCAGCGGCACCCGGCCCGCCGACATGCCGCCAACTGGGCCAGCCGGTTTGCGGCCATAGAGCGGATCGCCCAGGATCGGGCAGCCCAGCGCCTGGCAATGCACCCGCAGCTGATGGGTGCGGCCGGTGGCGGGCTTCAGCTCCAGCCAGGTTAGCCCGTCGCTGCTGCTGCCCAGCACCCGGTAGGCGGTCTGGGCGTCCTGCCAGCCCGAACCGGTGCTGGCGCCGAACGGCGCGGCCTCCATCCGCCAGGATTTGCCGCCTCCCGCCCCATGGCTTCCCCCTTGTTGGGGGCCACCCCGGATCAGGGTGCGCTTGCGCAACGGGCGGTCGATCACGCCGTCGCGGGTCGGCGGCTGGCCGGTCACCACCGCCCAATAGGTTTTCTCGGCCTCGTTCCGGCTGAACAGTTCCCCCAGCCGGGCCAGCGCCTTGCGATGCCGCCCCAGCACCAGACAGCCGCTGGTGTCCCGGTCCAGCCGATGCGCCAGTTGCGGCGGATGGGGCAGGCCGAAGCGCAGGCCGTCCAGCAGATCGACCAGCGTGCCCGTGGTGACCTTGTCGTTCGGGTGAACGGTGAGGCCTGCGGGCTTATCGACGATCAGCACCATGCCGTCCCGGTACAGCAGGGGCAGATGCGGTGAGAGGGCGGGAGAAGGTGGCGGTTCGGGCGTGGTCATCGGGTGTCTCCCGGCCAGTCGCAGGCGGCCAGCGCTGCGCGCATATGGTCCGGCACCGGGGCGGTGACGGTGATGGGGTGGCCGCCCTCGGTCAGGGCGGGCAGGGCGATGCTGCGCGCCAGCAGATGCAGCGGTAGGCCGCCGGTCGCCGCGGGTCCATAGCGGTCATCGCCCAGCAGCGGGCAGCCGAGATGGGCGGCATGGACGCGGATCTGGTGCGTCCGTCCGGTTTGCGGCTGAAATTCCATCCAGCAGATTGGCTCGGCTGCTGGTGGTCTGGTCCCTGGTCTCTGGCCCAGAATGCCGCGCCCCAGCACGCGCCAGCCGGTCTGCGCCGGTTGCCCGTGCTTGGCGTCCACCGCCATCGACCAGCCCGCCTGCCGGGTCGATCGTTTGACCAGTGGGGCGTCGATCATGCCGGATTCGTCTGCGGGAGCATTGTGGCACACCGCCCAATAGGTCTTGTCCACCCGTCCCTCGGCGAAGGCGCGGCCCAGGCGGCGCAGCGCCCTTTCGTTCCGGCCCAGCACCAGGCATCCGGCGGTGTCTCGGTCCAGCCGGTGGGCGGGCTGCGGTAATTCTTTATAGCCCTGGCGCAAATCCGGCAGCCAATCCTCCACCGAATCGGGCGTGGCCGGGCCGCGATGGGTTGCCAGCCCGGCAGGCTTGTTCAGCACCAGCACCAGCGCGTCCCGGTATAGGATATGGCGTTCCGCCTCAGGCATTGTAATGCACGGTCCCCAGTCCGCTCAGGTCATAGCCGCCCAGCCGGTCGGCCTCGGCATGGAACGCCGCCGTGCGGGCAAAGGCAAGCAGGCGTTGCAGCGGCGGCTCAAATGCATCGCGGCGGCGCAGCACCAGATCGAAGCGTTCCTGATGCAGCGGCACGAAGCCAAGCCCCAGCGCGCGGGCGACTGCCTCGATCCCCAAGCCGCAGGCGGCGCGTCCAGTCTGCACGGCGATGCCGACATCCATTTCGGTCAGGCAGGGCTGCGGCAGCACGGTCAGGGCGGTTGGGGCCAGCCCGGCCCGGTCCAGTAGATAGAGCAGCAATGCCTCTGCCCCTGCCCCGCGTTGACGCCCGGCAAAGGGCAGGCGGCGGGCGGCGCAATCGGCCAGATCGCGGATCGCCTGGGGGTTGCCCGGCGGCACAATCAGCCCCTGGTGCCGCCGCGCCCATTCCAGCACCACCAGATCGGGCAGGCCAACCAGCGTGCGGACCGCATGGACCGTATAGCTTCCATCGGCGGGGTCGAGCAGATGGCAGGCCGCCACCAGCGCCTGCCCGGCGGCCAGCCGCTCCAGCCCGGCGCGGCTGCCTTCGATCAGCGTCGCCAGCCCGCCCCCGGCTTCCCGCAGGGCCCAGTCGAGCAAGGGGTCATGGCTGCCGGCAACGATCGGCGGCGGCAGGGCCTGGGCCAGCAGCCCGTCCGGGCCATCGAGATTTTGCAGCAGCCAGCGGTCCACCAGCGCGCGCGGGAACAAAATCTTGCCGGTCACGCGGATATGCGGCACGGCGCCCTGGGCGACCAGATCATACACCTTGCGCTCTTTCAGCCGCAGATACTCGGCCAGTTCCGCCGTCGTCAGCAAATCCATGCCCGCCCTCTCATGCCGCATAATCGCGCATTAAACTGCATGAATTCCATTTTTGCCAGATCGCGTAGGAAACGCATATCAATAGAGATGGAGGAGGGCAACCATTGGGCGAAACACTGGCATCAGTCTGGCAGATCATCGTCACAGGGGCGGGGGTCGGGGCAGGGGCAGCGGCTGGGGGCAGCGTGCTTTGGCCGACCGTCGGCCTGTCCTTGCAGGTCAGCCTGCTGGCGGTGCTGGCGGCGTCGGTGGTGGCCCTGCCGCTCGGGGCGGCGCTGGCGCTGTTCCGGTTTCCCGGGCGCGGGATCGTGGTGGCCATTCTGAATGCCCTGATGGGCCTGCCGCCAGTGGTGGTCGGGCTGGTGATCTATCTGCTGCTGTCGCGGGCCGGGCCGCTGGGGCCGCTGGGGCTGCTGTTCACCCCGACCGCGATGGTGATTGCCCAGGCCGTGCTGGTGCTGCCGATCATCGCCGCGCTGACCCGGCAGACGGTGGCCGATCTGTGGGCGGAATATCACGAACAACTGGCCTCGCTGGGCGTATCGCCCCTGCGGGCGATTCCGGTGCTGCTGTGGGATGGGCGGTTCAGCCTGCTGACCGCGATTCTGGCTGGGTTCGGCCGGGCAGCGGCAGAGGTTGGCGCGGTGATGATCGTCGGCGGCAACATCGCCGGGGTCACGCGCACCATGACCACCACCATCGCGCTGGAAACCAGCAAGGGCGATCTGGCGCTGGCCCTGGGTCTGGGTCTGGTGTTGATCGCGGTGATCGCCGCCGTGAACGGCGCGGCCTTGGCGCTTGGCACGCTGGCCCGCCGCTGGCAGGGGGACGATAAGCCGTTCAGGGGGGAGGGCACACCATGATCGGCGGCGGCAACCACCACCGCACCACCCCCCTGTTCCCGCTGGTGGCGGACCGGGTTGGCCTGTCGATCGGCGACCGATCCTTGCTGGATGGCGTCAGCTTCGAACTCGCCGCCGGGCAGCGCACCATCATCCTGGGCCATAACGGGGCCGGGAAAAGCCTGCTGCTGCGCCTGTGCCACGGGCTGATCGTGCCGACCGCCGGGCGGCTGGGCTGGATGGGTGGCGCGGCGATGGGTGCGGGCGGCGGGCCGATTCCAGCGCATGACCTGCAGGCGCGGCGGCGGCAGGCCATGGTGTTCCAGAAGCCGGTTCTGCTGCGGCGGACAGTGGCGGCCAATCTGGCCTTTGCCGCCGGGGTGGCCGGATCGCGGGCGCGGCGCGTGGCCGATGCCCTGGCGGCCTTCGATCTGGCGCCGCTGGCCCGGCAGCCCGCGCGCGTGTTGTCCGGTGGGGAACAGCAGCGGCTGGCGCTGGCGCGGGCTTGGATCACGGCGCCGGAGATCCTGTTTCTGGACGAGCCGACGTCCGCGCTCGACCCCAATGCCACCCAGGCGGTCGAAGCGGCCATTGCCGCCTTCCACCGCGACGGGGTGAAGATCGTCATGACCACCCATGATATCGGGCAGGCACGCCGTCTGGCCGATGAGGTGCTGTTTCTGGACCGGGGGCAGGTGGCCGAATTCGGCCCGGCCGCCCGGTTCTTCGCCGGCCCCGTCAGTGCCGCCGCCCAGCGGTTTCTGGCGGGGGATCTCAACCAATCGTCACATCCGGGCGTGGGGGAGGAATAGATCATGGTTTATCGGCTGAAGGCATTGCTTCGTGCGGCCTTGTATGCGGGCGGCTTGGCCCTGACGGTGGGGCTTACTTCATTCAGCGGCCCGGCGGCGGCACAGGACCGCTTCATCACTCTCGCCTCGACCACATCGACCGAACAGTCCGGCCTGTTCGCCGCGCTGCTGCCCGCCTTCAAGGCCGAAACGGGGATCGAGGTGCGCGTGGTGGCGGTCGGCACCGGGCAGGCGCTGGCCCTGGCCCAGCGGGGCGATGCCGATGCGCTGCTGGTCCATGACCGGCCGGGGGAGGATAAGTTTGTCGCCGAGGGCTTTGGCATCGACCGGCGCGATGTCATGTACAATGATTTTGTGGTGATCGGCCCGCAGGGCGATCCCGCCGGGGTGAAGGGCGGGCACGATGCAGTGGCAGCGCTGCGGGCGATTGCCGCCAAGGGCGCCCTGTTCGCCAGCCGCGGCGATGACAGCGGCACCCACCGCCTGGAACTGCGCCTGTGGAAAGAGGCCGGGGTCGATCCGAAGGCGGCGGGCGGCTGGTATCGGGAACTGGGCCAGGGCATGGGGCCGACGCTCAATACCTCGGCGGCGCTACCGGCCTATACCCTGTCGGACCGGGCAACCTGGGCAAATTTCAAGAACCGGGGCGATCTGGCAATCCTGGTCGATGGCGACAAACGCCTGTTCAATCCCTATGGCTCGATCCTGGTCAATCCCGCCCGGCACGCGCATGTGAAGGCCGATCTGGCGCGGCAATGGCATGACTGGCTGACCGGGCCCAAGGGCCGGGCCGCGATTGCCGGATACAAGATCGGTGGGGAACAGCTGTTCTTCCCCGGCACGCCGGCGAACGGCTGACCCCCACCTTATCTCAAGCAACTCTAATCAGGCAGCGGCGGCCAGACCGCCCGCCGTTGCCTCAACCGCCGACAGCACGGTGCCGACCGCATGGATCACCGCAGCGATGCGCACGGCATCCTGCACCTGTTCCTTGGTCGCGCCTTTCTTGAACACTTCGTGCTCATGGGCTTCGATGCACATGCCGCAGCCGTTGATGGCCGATACCGCCAGGGAAAACAGCTCGAAATCCAGGGCTTCGATCCCGTGGCTGGCGATGCCGTTCATGCGCAGCCGCGCGGGCATGGTGCGGAAATCCGCCGTCGGCGACAGGTGGAGATAGCGGTAATAGACATTGTTCATCGCCATCACTGCCGCCGCCGTGCGCGCCGCCGCCGCCGCCTGGGGCGACAGATGGGCCGCCGCCTCTGCTTCGATCGCGCGGATCAGGTCCGGCTGGCGGGCCGCCATCGCGCAGGCAAGCGCACTGCCCCAGATCTGCTGGGCGGATAGGTTGGGGGTAGTCGGCACCGTGCCTAGATTGAGCCGCAGATCCTTGGCATAGTCCGGCAGGGCATTCTTGATCGCATCCAGATTGATCATAGTGGGCAATCCTTTTGGTACAGAAGGGGTGTCCCGGCCGCGTTAGGCGGCCAGGGTTTCTTCGCCTTTGGACCAGTTGCAGGGGCACAGCTCGTCGGTTTGCAGGGCGTCCAATACCCGCAACACTTCTTGCGGATTGCGGCCGACCGAGAGGTCGTTGACCGAGGCAAAGCGGATGATGCCGTCGGGATCGACGATGAAGGTGGCACGCAGCGCAACGCCCTCGGCCTTGTCCAGGATGCCCAGCTCGGTTGACAGTTCGCGCTTGATATCGGCCAGCCAGGGGAAGGTCAGCCCGGTCAGGTCGCTGTGATGCTTGCGCCAGGCGGCATGGACGAAATCGCTGTCGGTCGATGCGCCGATCAGCACGGCGTCGCGGTCGCGGAACTCGCGGTCCAGGGCACCAAAGCCGACGATTTCGGTCGGGCAGACGAAGGTGAAATCCTTCGGCCAGAAGAACACCACCATCCACTTGCCCTTGTAGGTTTCGTTGGAAACCGGGGCAAAATCGGTCTGATGGTTCGGGCCGGTCACGGCGGTCAGGGCGAAGGCGGGGAAACGATCACCGACGGTCAGCATGAGGCAGTCCTTTCTTGCGCTTGTTGCTCTTTGGAATTGCTCTAATCTCGTGAAGCCAGAGATAGGGTTGTTGCGAGTGACTGTCAATAACTTTTTGAATCATTCTAATCTGCGCCGGTGCACCCGTGCCGACGGTAGGGCAGATTCGGGATTGGAGTTGCCAATCTGTTCGATGGCCCTATGGTAAGAGGCGTTTGCGCACCCCCGCCCCAGTTGAGGCCAAACCCATGTCGATTGCCTTGCACGATCACCCGCTGACCGGCCTGCACCGGCCGGATTACGCCTGGCCGACCGATGGGGTGCCGCTGGAGGTGGTGTCGGACTATCGCCCGGCGGGCGATCAGCCGACCGCGATCCGCGACCTGGTCGAAGGGCTGACCCAGGGCGAACGCGATCAGGTGCTGCTGGGCGTGACCGGATCGGGCAAGACCTTCACCATGGCCCATGTGATTCAGCACGTGCAGCGCCCGGCCCTGATTCTGGCGCCGAACAAGACCCTGGCGGCGCAGCTCTATGGGGAAATGAAAAGTTTCTTCCCCAACAATGCGGTCGAATATTTCGTCAGCTATTACGACTATTACCAGCCGGAAGCCTATGTTCCGCGCACCGATACCTATATCGAGAAGGAATCCTCGATCAACGATCAGATCGACCGGATGCGCCATTCCGCCACCCGCGCGATTCTGGAGCGGCGCGATGTGATCATCGTGGCTTCCGTTTCCTGCATTTACGGTATCGGGTCGGTCGAAACCTATTCGCGCATGGTGCTGGACCTGCAATCCGGGCAGCGGATCGACCGCAGTGCGCTGCTCAAGCAGCTGGTGGAACTGCAATACAAGCGCAACGATGCCGGGTTTCAGCGCGGCACCTTCCGCGCACGGGGCGACACGATCGAACTGTTCCCCGCCCATTTCGAGGATCGGGCCTGGCGGCTGTCGCTGTTCGGCGACGAGCTGGAGGCGATCCACGAGGTCGATCCCCTGACCGGGGAAAAGCATGCTGAACTGAAATCGGCCAAGATCTATGCCAACAGCCATTATGTGACGCCCCGGCCAACGCTTCAGCAGGCGATCAAGCAGATCAAGCAGGATCTGAAACTCCGGCTGGAGGAACTCTATGCCGCTGGTAAATTGCTGGAGGCCCAGCGCCTGGAACAGCGCACCACCTTCGATCTGGAAATGATGGAGGCGACAGGCGCCTGCGCCGGGATCGAGAATTATTCGCGCTATCTGTCCGGCCGCAAACCGGGGGAACCGCCGCCGACCCTGTTCGAATATCTGCCGCCCGACGCGCTGCTGATCATCGACGAAAGCCACGTCACCGTGCCGCAGATCGGCGCGATGTACAAAGGCGACTTTGCCCGCAAATCCACCCTGTCGGACTATGGCTTCCGGCTGCCATCCTGCATGGATAACCGGCCGCTGAAGTTCGAGGAGTGGGAGGCGATGCGCCCGTCCACGGTATTCGTGTCCGCCACCCCCGGCCCGTGGGAGTTGGAGCGGACCCAGGGGGTCTATGCCGAACAAGTGGTGCGCCCGACCGGCTTGCTGGACCCGGTCTGCATCATCCGCCCGACCGAAAAGCAGGTGGATGATCTGATCGCGGAATGCAAAGAGGTCGCGGGCCGGGGCTACCGCGTGCTGGTCACCACGCTGACCAAACGCATGGCCGAGGCGCTGACCGAATATCTGCACGAAGCCGGACTGCGCGTCCGCTATATGCATTCCGATGTCGAAACCCTGGAGCGGATCGAGATTATCCGCGATCTCCGCCTGGGCGCGTTTGATGTTCTGGTCGGCATCAACCTGCTGCGCGAAGGGCTGGATATTCCCGAATGCGCGCTGGTCTGTATTCTGGATGCGGACAAGGAGGGGTATCTGCGCTCCCGCACCTCACTGATCCAGACGATCGGGCGCGCGGCGCGCAATGTGGATGGCCGCGTGATCCTGTATGCCGACACCATCACCGCCAGCATGAAGGCGGCGTTGGACGAAACCGCCCGCCGGCGGGAAAAGCAGCAGGCCTATAACGCCGCCCACGGCATCACCCCGGAAACCGTGCGCAAGCAGATCGGCGATGTGCTGTCCAGCGTCTATGAACGCGGCGACCATGTCGATATCGACACGGGCGACAGTGCCAATCCCAACCGCGTTGGCAAGGATATCAAGGCCTATATCGCCGAGTTGGAAAAGCGGATGCGCGCAGCCGCCGCCGACCTGGAGTTCGAGGAAGCAGCCCGCCTGCGCGACGAGTTGCGCCGCCTGGAAACCCAGCATCTGGGCATCGCCACCGAATCGGCATCGCCAGGGGCGGCCGGATCGGCCTCGGGCTCGCGCCGTGTGAAATCGGATCGCGGGAAATCGGATCGGGGTAGGCCGGATCGGGGCAAAACCGGCCGGCCGACGGGTCGCGCGTCACGGCCCTGACTGGTCCAAAAACGCGCAGAGATAGGTGTTTTTATACATTAAAAGTTAAATCTTCTCGCCCAAGGGTAGAGAGATCGGGGCCCGTGTGCCGCTCGGTGCGCCGATGATACCCCCCTGTGCCCGCGAGGAGCCCCCTATGTCCTATGCCGACTCCGCCCCTATTCTGACACCCGTCCTGACGGATGCCGAGCGCCCGCTGCTGGCCCGCGCCGAGGCGGCCGCTGCGGCCCCTCAACCGGCACCGGAGCCGCAATTCGCCCCAAGCAACAACAACGATATCGCCACCCTGTCGCGCGATGCCGATACCATCAGCGCCGCTGCCGGGAACGACCGGATCTACGGTCTGGAGGGCAATGACAGCATTTCCGGCGGGTCTGGCAACGATACGCTGGTCGGCAATCAGGGCAACGACAAGCTGTATGGCGGGACCGGCGACGATCTGCTGATGGGCAGCATCGGGGCCGATTCGCTGGTCGGCGGCACGGGAAACGATGTGCTGCGCGGCGGCCGCGGGCAGGACACCCTGGCCGGTGGTGCGGGCAATGACGATCTGGGCGGCGGTGCCGGGGCCGACCGGTTTGTGTTCGAGGCCGGATCCCAGGGGCAGGATACGCTGACCGGGTTCAACAGTGCCGAGGGCGACCGGATTGTGATCGCCAGCGGCCGCGGGGTGACGCTGGACCAAATTCTGGCCTCTGCCCGCAGCGATGGTGCCGGCGGAACCGTGTTCACCATCGGCAATGGCGATACTGTCACGGTCAGCGGCATCGCCCCGGGTCAGGCCAGCCGCGACTGGTTCATGATAGGGTGACCGGCAGGCTCACCGTATCGGGCTGAACGGGGGCGATGCCGCCCCGGCACTCAGAGCGATCCGGGGAGCGGGGAGTGCTCGACGTCCACCGGCCGCAGGGAGCTGACCATCAGCACGCCTGCGGTTGGCGCACTGCGCGTATGGGTGACCGGAAGCCAGACGGTCGCCCGGGTGCCCACGCCTTCCTTGCTGCTGAGGGTCAGCGACCCGCCATGCAGATCCGCCAGGCGCTTGGCGATGGCAAGGCCAAGGCCGGTCCCCTCGTGGGTTCGGGTCTGGGCCGATTCAACCTGAATGAAGGGGTTCATCACCTCCTCGATCATGTTGTCGGGGATGCCGCTGCCATTATCCTCGATGGCGAACAGCATGCCATCACCGCGGCGGGTGACGCTGGCGATCACCTGGCCGCCCGTACCTGTGAACTTGACGGCGTTTGACAGCAGATTGAGCAGGATTTGCTGAATGGCCCTGCGGTCGGCCCGGAACTGCAGGGGGTCGATCAGGGTTTCGTCGCCGGCGATGCCGATCCGGCAGATCAGAGCGATGCCTTTCTCCTCCGCCCGGATGCGCAGCATTTCCAGCGCATCGGTCAGCACCGCGCCGGCATCCAGATCCTCCAGCGACAGGTCATAGCGATCCGCTTCGATTTTCGACAGATCGAGCAGATCGTTGATCAGGTTCAGCAGATAGAGCCCGGATCGATGAATGGAGCCGGAATAATCGCGATAGCGTTCACCCAGCGGTCCGAAATATTCCCGCTGCATGACATCGGAAAACCCGATGATGGCGTTCAACGGGGTGCGCAGTTCGTGGCTGACATTCGCCAGTAGGCTGGATTTGGCCCGGCTGGCCCGTTCTGCCGTTTCCTTCGCGACGGCCAGTTCGCGGGCGGCGCGTTCCCGCTCCGTGATCTCGCTATAAGTGGTGATCGATCCCCGTTCCCCCAGCGGAATATGGGTCGCATCCAGAAACCGGTCGCCCGGCAGCTTGACGACGAAGCGGTGGTACACACCATCACGCACCAGTTCGAGCCGGCGATCGAACGGGCGCGACGTGTCGTCAACCGCCTGCCAGCCGCTGTTATTCAGCCGCGTATGGCTTTCGACCAGGGAAATCCCGCGATAATCCTTGTTCGGGTCATTTCCAAACAGTGCGACGGCCTTCCGGTTATACAGGACGATCCGCATGTCGCGGTCGAACATGACCAGCCCCTGGTCCATATTCTCCAGGGCGACGTCCAGCAGCGCATGGGCCTCCCGCAGGGCGGCCTCTCGCTCCTCCAGATAGCGCCGCGCCAGCTCGTCCTTGCGGATCTGCCGGACCAGCATCCAGGCGCCAAGGCCGATCACCACCAGGGAGATGCTGGTCAGGATCGAAGTGCTGCGCGCCTTGGCATACCATTCGGCCAGCACGAACTCGGTATCGATGCCGGTCACCACGATCAGCGGCATATCCATCAACCGGATCGCTGCCGAAACGCGGTTGACGTCGTCGCCCGGCCCGATGCCGGCAAAATCCCAGTTGGTTCGTTCGACCGATGATTGGACCACCGCGCTGAACTGGGCCGTCGTGCGCTCTTGCTCCGACAGGGTCGGCTCGCGCAGGATCACCTGCCCTTGGTGGTTCAGCACCGCGATTGCCCCTTCGCGTCCGACATCGATCGATTGCAGCAGCGGGCGGAAATATTCCGGATCGACAATGCCCACCAGCACCGCCGCCACTGTCCCGTCCCGCGCCCGGATCGCCCGGCTGACGGCCAGCATTGGATCGTCTGAGCCAATGCGCGGGCGGACCGTCCCGATGAAGTAATTGTTCTGATCTTCGGTCAGACTTCGGAAAAATGCCTCGTCCACCACATCGGTCGGGCGCATCCAGCCCGGCACGGTTCCGGTCATCGGCGCGCCGTCGGGCGCCAGCATGATCAGGGCGAACAGCGGTTCTGCCGTTACCGGGCCGGGCCGGGCGGACTGACGGGCCGCCAGCACATCCTGGGCCCGGCTCAGCCCATTGGCCTCGGCCTCGCGGACGACTTGCAGCAGGGTGCGATCGATCAGGCGAACCGTCGATTCGACCGATGCGGTCACCGCCTGGCACAGGTTGCGGGCATCGCGCAGGGCCTGGGCGATTGCCTCCCGCCGTGAATGGAGAACATCGCTGACGGCGAAGTAAACGATGGCGCAGCACAGGGCCGTCGCCATCATTAGAATCATATGCCGTAGTCTTCGGGGGCGGACATCATCGATACTGTCTGATTTCACAGGACTATTGACCCCCGCCCAGGCTGGAAATTGGACCAATCGCCGTACCATGAGCAGCAAAGGTTAAGATGCGGCAAATCCCGGTATTTGGATCAAATGCGGGAAAAACTTGGTGCCGCATTGCGCAACCGGGGGATCGCGCAAAGAGAGGCATTGCGCAATCAGGGCCATCGCCATTGTGGGGTTGACCCTCTGTCCCCCGGGCCGTACAGACACGCTAGAATATTCCGTCGCCGGTGCGGCCGGTCTATGTGAGGGCAGTCATGATTCGCCTTTCCGCGCAGGACACTGCAAACCAACCTTCGGCCGGTGTCATGCCGTCTCCGCCTTCGGTTAATCCGCCTGCGGCTGCCCTGACCTGGCCCTGCCCCGGCCTGCGGCGCCTGCTGGTGCGCGATCTCTGCCTCGATGCCCAGATCGGCGTCTATGCAGAGGAACATGGCCGCACCCAGCAGATCCGGATCTCCCTGGACATGGCGGTGGCCGAACCCCGGCCGGACCGGGACGAGCCGCTGCCCGACCGCCTGGATGCCGTGGTCTGCTATGCCTCAATCATCGACAGGGTGCGTGATCTGGTCGCCGGGCAACATGTCAAGTTGGTCGAAACACTGGCGGAAAAAATCGCCGCGATTTGTTTGGTCGATGCGCGGGTCCGGGCCGTTCGTGTCTTGGTCGAAAAGCTGGAAATTCTTGACCGGGGCGGGCGCGTCGGTGTCGAGATCGAACGTCATTCGACGATTGATCTGCCGTCGTCTCGGGGTTGACCCCAGGTGCGGACCAACCGCCAAGTGCCATCGGTGGTCAAGTCTTTTTTGCACAGGCTTAACGGAAAACCTGTCAAGCGGATTCTGTGCGCGAAATGCCACGATTTCGACTCAATGGACCGTGGTTTGCGACTCATCCGATTCCGGTAATGAATTAAAAATCAATGCCTTAGGGTTTTTGCCCAAAAAATGGGCAGCGGCGGAGAGTCGCTTGGGAATCCGCCCCTCCTCCCCCAATGGAAGAAAGCTACTCACAGACTTATCCACAGGTTTCGTGGATTACTCGAATCGCATATCGGGCGATACGGGCTAGCATATTGACTCTTATGGGAAACCGGTTACATCGGGGGCATGACCGACCCCCAATCGCCCGCGCCGGATACGGAGCCAGACACGGCACCAGACACTGGGTCGCCCATGGTGTCTTTCGACCGGGGCGCGAAAGTGATTGCCGCCGTCGTGGATACCCTGCCGCTGGCGCCCGGCGTTTATCGCATGCTGAATGCGGCGGGCGATGTGCTCTATGTCGGCAAGGCGCGGCAGCTGAAACGCCGGGTGGCGAACTATACCAATGGTGCGGGCTTGTCGAACCGCATCCGCCGCATGGTGGCGGAAACGGCGGCGATGGAAATCGTCGTCACCAAAAGCGAGGTCGAGGCGCTGTTGCTGGAATGCAACCTGATCAAGCGCCTGATGCCGCGCTACAATGTGCTGCTGCGCGACGACAAGACCTTTCCGCACATTCTGATCACCGGCGACCATCCGTTTCCGCAGGTGACGCGCCATCGCGGGGCGCAAACCCGCAAAGGGGATTATTTCGGCCCGTTTGCCTCTGCCGGGGCGGTGGCGAAAACCATCCAGGCCCTGCAACGCGCCTTTCTGCTGCGCAACTGCACCGATTCGATCTTCGCCAGCCGCACCCGGCCCTGCCTGCAATATCAGATCAAGCGCTGCTCCGCCCCGTGCGTCGGCCGCATCGATGCTGCGGAGTATGGCGCGCTGGTCGATCAGGCGCGGCAGTTTCTGTCGGGCCGCAGTCGCGACATTCAAACCGATCTGGCGGCCAAGATGCAGCAGGCCAGCGATGCCCTGGATTTCGAGGCCGCCGCCCGCTACCATTTCAAGACCTCGGCCTAGAAGCTCACGCCGAGCCAGGCGGCGCTGCTGGCCGTCTCCCTGCCAAACCCGATCGAGCGGGTGGCCGGCAAGCCGGGCAAGGGCATGAAGCGTCTGGC
>CAYRWZ010000018.1:0-4899 GCA_964428065.1 uncultured Comamonadaceae bacterium
TGCGCGAGGCGGAGGCCGCTGTGGCCGCCGCCCGCGAACGCCGCATCCGCGCCGAAGGCAGCATCGACCGCGCCGCCCAGGATGCCCAGGCAGTGGCCGAACGGATCCGCGAACGGCTCGACTGCCGCCCGGATCAGGTGGCGGCTGTGGCCGGGATCGACCCCAGCGCCCCGATCCCCGATCTGGCCGAGTTGCAGGCGCAGTACGAACGCGCCACCCGCGACCGGGATGCCATGGGCGCGGTCAACCTGCGCGCCGAAACCGAACTGGCGGACCTGGACCAGCAGATTGCCACTATGACGGCGGAACGCGACGATCTGACCCAGGCGATCCAGCGGCTGCGCAGCGCGATCAACCAGCTGAACCGCGAGGGGCGGGAGCGGCTGCTGGCCGCATTCGAAAAAGTGAATGGCCATTTCGAGGACCTGTTCACCCGCTTGTTCGGCGGCGGCCGCGCCCATTTGTCCCTGACCGAAACCGAAGACCCGCTGGCCGCCGGTCTGGAGATCATGGCCAGCCCGCCGGGCAAGAAGCTGCAAAGCCTGACCCTGCTGTCGGGCGGGGAACAGGCGCTGACTGCACTGGCGCTGATTTTCGCGGTGTTTCTGGTCAACCCGTCGCCCATCTGTGTGCTGGACGAAGTGGACGCCCCGCTGGACGATGCCAATGTGGACCGGTTTTGCACGCTGCTGACCGACATTGCCCGGTCCACCGGCACCCGCTTTCTGGTGGTAACGCACCATCGGCTGACCATGGCGCGGATGGATCGGCTTTACGGCGTCACCATGCAGGAACGCGGGATCAGCCAGCTTGTCTCGGTCGATCTGGCGCGGGCTGAACGGCTGCGCTTCCCCAAGGCAGAGGCCAAGACCCCGCCCCTGCCCGGCTTCGGCGACCCTGCCTGACATCCCCCCTTACGACAGCAGAAGGCCCTTCAGGCGATACAGCGCCTCAAGCGCCTCGCGCGGGGTCAGGCTGTCGGGGTCAATCTCCCCCAGGGCGGTCAGCGCCGGATGCGGGTTGGGCGCAGCGGCCGGGTCATCAGCCAGCCACGCATCGGTCAGCCGGCCATCGGCAGCCGCGCCCCCCTCCTGGCGCGCAACTGCCGGGCGGATCGCTAGGGCCGCAAACAAGGGCAGATCGTCGGCCAGCCGGGTCAGCGCGCTGCTTTGGTCATCGGCTTCCAGCAGCGCGAGCACCTCTTCCGCCCGGGCGACCACCGCCGGGGGCAGGCCAGCCAGCCGGGCGACATGGATGCCGTAGGAGCGATCCGCCGCCCCCGGCCCCACTTCGTGCAGGAACACCACATCGCCCTTCCATTCCTTCACCTTCATGGAATGAAGGCTGAGGGCGGGCAGCCGTCCCTGCAGGGCGGTCAATTCATGGTAATGGGTGGCGAACAACGCCCGGCAGCGGTTGGCCTCGTGCAGATGCTCCACTGCCGCCCAGGCAATCGACAGGCCATCGAAGGTGGCCGTGCCACGCCCGATTTCGTCCAGAATCACCAGCGCCTTCGGCCCGGCCTGATTAAGGATCGCAGCGGTTTCCACCATCTCCACCATGAAGGTGGATCGTCCGCGCGCCAGATCGTCCGCCGCGCCGACCCGGCTGAACAGCCGGTCTACCACGCCGATTTCCGCCTGCCGCGCAGGCACGAAACTGCCCATCTGGGCCAGAATGGCAATCAGCGCGTTCTGGCGCAGAAAGGTGGATTTGCCCGCCATGTTGGGGCCGGTGATCAGCCACAGGCGCGATGGCCCCAGATCGCAGTCATTGGCAATGAAGGCCGATGGGCCGTCGGGCAGGGTTGCCTCCACCACCGGATGGCGCCCGCCATCGATGCGGAAACGCAGCGTGTCATCCACCACGGGCCGGGTATAGCCGCGCGCTTCCGCCAGATCGGCCAGGGCGGTCAGAACGTCGATCCGCGCCAGACCATCGGCGACGGCGGCAATCGCCTCGGCCCGGCCCAGCACCTCGCCCTGCAGGTCGGCGAACAACCGCTGTTCGATCGCCAGGGCAACATCGCCCGCCTTGGCCACCTTCGCCTCCAGCTCGGTCAGCTCGACCGTGGTGAAGCGCGCCGATCCGGCCAGGGTCTGCCGGTGGATGAACGGCTCTTTCAGCTTGTCGGCATGGGCGGCGGTGACTTCGATGTAATAGCCGATGATATTGTTGTGCTTGATCTTCAGGGTGGCGATACCGGTTTCGGCGCAATAGCGCGCCTGCAGATCGGCAATCAGCCGCCGCCCATCGTCGCGCAGCACCCGCTGATGATCCAGATCGGGGGCATAGCCGGGGGCGATGAACCCGCCATCGCGCGCCTGCATCGGCAGATCGGGCGCCAGGGCGCGGCGCAGCCGGTCGATCAGGGCGGTATCGGCGCGCATTGCCTCAACTGCGGCGGCGACCAGCGGTGGCAGAACCCGGTCGCGGTCGGCCAGCAGCGTCTGGCGAATCATATCCGCCGCCGCCAGCCCGTCGCGGATCGCCGCCAGATCGCGCGGGCCGCCCCGGTCCAACGACAGGCGCGACAGCGGTCGCTCCAGATCGGGCGTGGCTTTCAGCGCGTCGCGGATTTGGGCGGTCAGGGCGGGGGTGAGCACGAACAGCTCCACCCCATCCAGCCGGGCGCGGATGGCGGCCGGATCGGTCAACGGGCCGACCAGCCAGCGATGCAGCAGCCGCGCCCCGGCCCCGGTGATCGTGCGGTCGATGGTGTGCAGCAGGCTGCCGCGCCGGTCGCCGGATTGGGTGCGCACCAGTTCCAGGCTGCGGGCGGTGGCGGCATCGATTGCCATGATCGCAGCTTCGCCCAGGCGCTGGGGCCGGTCGATCCGGGGCAGGCGGCCCTTCTGGGTCAGATCGACATAATCGATCAGCGTGCCCGCTGCCGCGATCTCCGCCCGACCGAAGGTGCCGAACCCGTCCATCGTGCCGACGCCGTAAAGCTGGGCCAGCCGCCGTTCGGCATTGGCGGGATCGAAGCGCGGATTGGGCAGCGGGGTCAGGCGCGATTTCCATTCGGCCAGCAGGTCGAACAGGGCCGGGGCCTGCAACAGCCGTTCGGGCAGCAGCAGTTCCGACGGCTCCAGCCGGGCCAGCACCGCGCCCAGATCGCGCGCCGTCACCGGTTCGATGACGAAACCGCCGGTGGACATATCCAGCGCCGCCAGCGCCATCTGGCCGCCCGCTTCGGTCACCGCCGCCAGATAATTGTTGCGGCGGCTGTCCAGCAGCGTGTCCTCGGTTAAAGTGCCGGGGGTGACGATGCGCACCACATCGCGCCGCACGGTCGATTTGCTGCCGCGCTTCTTGGCTTCCGCCGGGTCTTCCATCTGCTCGCACACGGCCACACGGAAGCCGCTGCGGATCAGCCGGGCCAGATACCCCTCGGCGGCATGGACCGGCACCCCCGCCATGGGAATATCGTCGCCATTATGCTTGCCGCGCTTGGTCAGCGTGATGTCCAGCGCCCGCGCCGCCCGTTCGGCATCGTCGAAGAACATCTCGTAGAAATCGCCCATGCGATAGAACAGCAGGCAATCGGGATATTGCTGCTTGATCCCCAGATAATGGGCCATCATCGGGGTGACAGTGGCGGGTGTGTCGGGGTGAGAGGGCGCGCTGTCCATGGCCATCGTTTAGCACGGCGCCCCAACAGGAAAAAGGACCGACAGGAAAATGGCGGATAGCAAAAAGGCCGGTGCGGGTGGCACCGGCCTTTCGGACCTCCGTTTTACGGGCGGCTGGTTCAGCGGTTCTTCGCCAGGGTCAGCAGACGCAGGCGCAGGGCGTTCAACTTGATGAAGCCCTCGGCATCCTTCTGGTTATAGACCTGATCGGCCTCGAAGGTGACATAGTCCTGGCGGTACAGACTTTTCGGCGACTTGCGGCCCACCACCGAAACGCTGCCCTTGAACAGCTTGACCCGCACGGTGCCGGAGACGTTTTCCTGGCTTTTGTCGATCAGCGCCTGCAGCATTTCGCGTTCCGGCGAGAACCAGTAGCCGAAATAGATCAGTTCGGCATAGCGCGGCATCAGCTCGTCCTTCAGATGCGCCGCGCCGCGATCCAGGGTGATGCTTTCGATGCCGCGGCGGGCGACCGACAGCACGGTGCCGCCCGGGGTTTCGTACACGCCGCGCGATTTCATGCCGACATAGCGGTTTTCCACCAGATCCAGCCGGCCGACCCCGTGCTTGCCGCCCAGTTCGTTCAGCTTGATCAGCAGATTGGCAGGCGACAGGCGCACGCCATTGACTGCCACCGGATCGCCCTTTTCGAAATCGATCTCGACATATTCCGGCTCGTCCGGTGCCTTACGCGGATCGACGGAGCGGGTGTACATCTCCTCCTCGGCCTCGACCCACGGGTCTTCCAGCGCCTTGCCTTCATAGGAGATGTGCAAAAGGTGGCGTCGGTCGAATAGGGCGCTTCGCCGCGCTTGTCCTTGGCGATCGGAATCTGGTGCTTTTCGGCATAGTCGAGCAGCACGGTCCGGCTGTTCAGCGTCCATTCGCGCCACGGGGCAATCACGGTGATATCCGGTTGCAGGGCGTAATAGCTGAGTTCGAAGCGCACCTGATCGTTGCCCTTGCCGGTGGCGCCATGGGCCACGGCATCGGCGCCGACTTCACGCGCGATTTCGATCTGCCGCTTGGCGATCAGCGGCCGGGCGATGGAGGTGCCCAGCAGATAGACCCCTTCGTACAGGGCATTGGCGCGGAACATCGGGAACACGAAATCGCGCACGAATTCCTCGCGCAGATCGTCGGTATAGATCTGCTTCACGCCCAGCATTTCCGCCTTGCGCCGGGCGGGCTCCAGTTCTTCGCCCTGGCCGATATCGGCGGTGAAGGTCACCACCTCGCAGCCATAGGTTTCCTGAAGCCATTT